>CAYSZH010000030.1:0-37059 GCA_964435305.1 uncultured Granulosicoccaceae bacterium | reverse complement strand
TAGAAAAGTAACTAAAATGATGTCCAACCCCACTCAACTGGGGCAGTTTTTATAGCTTAGGGAACCAGAACCAGCGTGCCCATCACCTGCGGGATTTGCCAGGTGAGATCATTACTGTCATCAAGGCCCGCTGGATGATGCCATCCCCACTTTGCATCACGTGTACCGCCATCGTCGTCATCATTAAATTGCACTTCAAACCCGAAAGGCTGGCCAACTTCGATATTGAGCTCTGAAATTTTGATTCGCAGTTTATAAAAATCTTTTCGAATAGCATTAGCATCATCGCTCAAGGGACCGTTTTGCGGCCCGGTGATAAATTTCAGATCGGACGGTAGTGTGGCTGAATTGCCGCTTTGCTCAATAAGCTCATCTTCTCCACTACGGTTATTCAGCGCATCGCTTGCTGACCTTAAATTAATCGTGATCTGGAAATCATCCACCCCATCATAGTCTTCCAAGCGACTGTAGTCGCCATCAAAAAACACCTCAACACTGTCATCTCGCCATGGTTTTCCACCGTCAGTAGAATCTTGAATGGCAAGACCGGCGTCATCGATTAGCACGAGTAAATAAAAATACTCGCTGTCATGCATTGCAGTCCACTGATGTTTTTGATTGCTCATCGCTTGTTGCGGTTCACCAAACATAAAATTACCGATTAACAGAGGCTCACCGGAAACATTGGCATTCACCGCACTTCGCCATTCACCCAACAAGGCTTCCCCAGTGTCATCGTAGTCAACAACATCACTGTTTATCCCTGGTGCATTCTCTGGGTCGGTTCGCGGCACCAAGACCAATTGCGAACGTACTGTGTCATCGAAATCAGCGACTGATGATGGCAGCACCACACTAGGTGTTACGACTTCCGCTTGCTGTGCATCGGGTTCATCAATTTCAGATGCGGCAACTTCAGCGTCAACAGGGTTAATCTGTAAACCTTCATCCACAACTTCCTCTGTGACTTCCTCTGTGACTTCCTCTGTGACTTCCTCCGCGACTTGCTCCGTGACTTGCTCCGTGACTTGCTCCGTGACTTGCTCCGCGACTTGCTCCGCGACTTGCTCCGTGACTTCAACCGCTTGGGCTGGCTCGGCTGCAGGCGCTTCATCTAACAAAGCCTCATCGGCCACTATCTCTGTGGCACTGACAGCGCCGTTTTCTTCATCAATCAGCTCCGGCCCTTCACCAAAGGTGCAGCCTGCTGCCAGAACAGTGATAGAGAAATAAAGAACTGTATGATTAAGTTGCATAAACCTGTTTCCCGGCCTCACACACTAAGTTAGGATCGCGCAGCAGATAGTTTCAACACTTATCGTTGGGAGCGTTGTTAAAATCTGTGTCTGCCCTGGCCATTGCATAGCCTGCTAGCGTAAGTTAACAACTGTTTTCCTCTTGATCAATATCGTTAACAAATGACGACTGCCGAAGAAGAGGAGGAAAATCGAAATACAGTATGACCACAAGCTGTTGTTAAGCAAGTGATCACTCACTGCTTTACTACGCGGCTATTTTACGCCCAACCTCGTACAAGCCTAATGCCTTGGTATTGAAAAAATCAGCTACACGGTTATCAGCTACGACAAAGCCTTGCGTTCGAAGTTCCGCCATGCGATTTTCATCAAATGTCATTTGATGGTAGTCATGTTCCAGCGCGCCTTCCTGGTAGCGTTTGTACCAATGCCGAAGGTGTAAGCTTGAGCCTTGACTGAAACGCGTATTGCGAGCCAGGCTCTCACCATAGTTAACCACCTTTCTCTCAAATTGTTTGTATGTTCGAATTGGAAAATGCAGGATGGTTATTTCATTGCATTGCATATTCGCCATATTGTGCTGAGCATCGTGATTGCCGTACCCCACAGTTTGCAATCCATCGGTTCGGGTCAGCACCTTATCCATCACTGTACGAGCCAGACAGTTGCTGTCATCATCACTCCACGCTTGTTCACCTGCCCGTAATGGAACACTCCGGATTACCGCATGGTTGTTGTCGTAAAACGCATAGCTTGGGTACGCCAAGTCGGCCCGGTGAGGCAACATGTTTAATCGACTGCAAGACAATACACCAATTGAGGCCTTGTCTTCATCAGCTGCATTCAATGTATTTGCAACAGCCTGTGGCATGTCTTTGCCATTTGGAACCCAAAATTCATCCGCATCGTTATGAATAATCCAATCGAATCTATCCATTAACTGCAGGCGTTTAGCCATGCGAGTCACCCACCAATCCTGATCGATGGTGTGCGAAGGCTCATCAATAATTTCCAGTGAAACTTCTGATGCAAGGGTCTGGAGTACATCGCGGGTACCATCAACCGAGCCGTTATCAGTCACAATAAAATGACTGACGCCATTCGTGGCGTGATACCGAATATTGGCCTCGATAACATCCACTTCATCGCGCACCAGTATTGACATAGCAACACTGGGCACCGCATCTGGCGAACGCGAAGCGGAACGAGCAGAGCGATCGGAATGCAAATGGCTCACAGAGGCTTGTTGCGATGATACGATCTTATTAAGCGATGCCACCCAAAGCGACATCAATCGTAGCCTTGCGTGCTCACACCCAATGGTGGATAACAACTGCAGCGCATCGCGCCTGTAGTTGGGATAGATAAGGAGCTCGCATTTTATCGCTTGCATAAAATAGGTGCCGGCTTTCTTAACATGGCCACGCTTGGATTCAAGCTGATAGAGCTTGTGATAAATCTGAGGTGACGCGGTTGAATTGGCCTGCTTTACACACCAATCAACTGCCTGTTGCTCACGTTGATCAGCAAACAAAGCATCGGCGTGCAACAACACAAACGAGTTATTATCCGGAAACCACTCATAACCCAACAAACTCAGCCTACCGCTTTCCGTGTAATCCTGCTCCTGCATCGTTAATCGGATCAGTAACGTTAAGTGATCAGAATTCTTGTTAATTGCCAGTGCCTGCGAAATTGCGCTGATCGCATCTCGCCTGTTGCTACGTTGCCTGTGCCACAAGCCCATATGAAAATACGTTGATGGATCTTGAATATTAGCGTCGATCGCTTTTTGCAGATGAACGTAGGCTTCTGACCATTGCTCTAGATTAAAACAGTGTTTACCTTGCTGCGCATGCAAAAATGCATCATTGGGATAGTGTGTTAACCCCAATGAAATAAAATCATGGCGTTGCTGAACACCGCTTAACGCATGTAATACTCTATTGACCGCTGACCGAGATAAATATTGTGCTGGGTCCGATTCAAACGAAGCTTGCCAATCCACTGCGTCATTATCGGTTACTGCTGTATTGTCCGTTTGCTTGAAACTGGCATTCTCGAGGCTGATTTTCTCGACATTGGCATTCTCGACAATTTGCGAATGCACATTTTCCTTTGGCGTCGACTCGTCAGCTTCTTTAGACAAACTCACGTCTGACATAGTATTCACGCAGCTTTGAAAGCCACCCTCAATACCGAGACAGTTCCATAATTCATCTAGCTGCTCCAGTACAGATTCAGATATAGAATCTCCCGGTGAATGTGAAAACGGCGATTTTACCTCTGGCTTCCACTTTACAACTGTATTACACCGCGAAGGCGCGTTCGCAAGTTTTTGAAGTTCAGCCCAAGTGTCTTCCAGAGCATCCTGAAGACTTTTGTCGCAGGCGATGAGATCGTGCTGTTGTTGATGGCCGACTTTTTCACTATCAATATTTAATTCACTTACCGTACTCAGCTGCAAATCAAATTTTTCGTTAACCGCCTCGATTAAGGAAAATCCATTAAGCAACGCATCCTGTGAGATCAACACACAGTTATCAGGCTCGCGTTTTAGCTGATCGATTAAAGCGCGGTTATAGCTAAGCCAGGATTCAAGAGCATATTCTGGTTCTTGCCACACTTTCATGTCTGGGTTATCAGCATGTGGAAAACGTAAAGCATGCATTGCCTGACGTCGTTGCAGTGAATCCAGACACTGAGCAAAATGTCGATACACAAACACACCCGCTGGAGAGTTCAAGTTCGCAAACCAATGTTCAAGGAATAAGCTGAGGCGCGGATCTTTAATACCCCAAACTTGCCCACCTTGATTCAAGCGCTCAGCTATTTCACTTATGGTACGTTGCGCCTCATTAGAGTCAACATTGGGTAAGGCGCCACGATGACACCAATCGGAGTGATTATCAGCCAGCCACTTTTCATGCAGCTCCACCGTTTGCACATCTTCGAAATGCCCATCGGCATTTGATGGATCGCCAGGGATCAGTTGATCACCTACTGAAACACCCGCGAGCGCCAAGGCCTGCATCGTCATGGACGTGCAGCTTCTGTGAAAACCACATACAAGCAACTGCCGGGAGTTCATCGTGTTTATACGCAATTGAAAATACGGATTGTTGCAAGAAAACGACCAAATCAACGGTGTCTTCACCCGCTTGGAGACAACGAAAGACCGCCACTCGTACTCTGAGAATAACGCTTACGCCGCTGGCCTATCACTATCTTAGCAATTTCGCTTTTTCAGGCTGGCTAAATGGCAGCACTTCGGATAGCATCGCTGGCTCGCTAGCAGGAGAAACCCCGTTTCCATAACCCGAAATACCCCTATCCAGAACACACCGTTGAAGCGCCGTCACCAAGCCGGCCTAGGTGTGTTTATCATGTTATGCGCGATGTTCCTGTTTGCCAGTGCCGACCTTCTGGCCAAAATGCTGACGGCATCAGTGCATCCGGTTCAAATCATCTGGTTCAGGCAGTTGGGCCTTGTCGCTGGCACGATTATTCTGCTGGCCATAAAAGGCCCGGCTATTTTTCGATCGCAGCAACCTGGCTTGCAAGTGGCCCGCGGCATATTAATCGTGTTTTCCAGTTTGATGTTTGTATTTGCCGTTCGCCATGTGCAACTGGCTGAAGCCATTGCGGCGAGCTTTGTCGCGCCCTTTATTGTCACTCTGCTGGGTGCGTTGATGCTAAAGGAAAGCGTAAGAGGCAAACAATGGTTGGCAATCGCGTTAGGCTTTGTCGGCGCCTTGGTAGTAGTGCGTCCTGGATTGGGCATCATGCATCCGGCTATCTTTTTAGTGTTTGGCGCAGCTGGTCTTTATGCACTGCGGCAAGTGATTGGCCGACTGCTGGCCGACACCGATAAAACCGCCACAACCATTGCGTATTCCGCCATTGTGTCCTGCTTAGTTGTTAGTGTTCCATTGCCGTTTTTTTGGACTTGGCCAGAGACCAATATTGTCTGGCTGTACTTCTTTGGCATGGCAGCGCTTGCCGCGATAGGCGAGGTGCTCATTATAAAATCATTGGAAGTGACGCAGGCTGCCACCGTTGCCCCGATTCACTACACCATATTAATTTGGGGGACGATGTACGGGTATCTTATTTTTGGTGAGCTGCCCGATTACTGGACCATGCTGGGTGCTGGGATTATAGTTGTTGCTGGGTTATACACGTTGCATCTTAGCCAACGCACTTAACGCATATCCGCATATTTTTATCCGTAATTTCGTTTTTGAAATCCGAACGTTGATATACGCGCACTTAGAAACAAATTTAGCCTCAAGCTCGCGTGAAGCATTGGACTGGCTCAAACAATGCCTAAATTGGTTAAGCTGTTCTGGCAAATATTCAGATAGATTCCACACCAGCAAAGCCAGAATACGGTAAAATTTAGCTTATTAGATACCATTGAACATCTGGATCTCTTGCCAATCATATGATCTACTAACCCTTTAAGGGCTGTCCATTTAACCCAATCCTTGTTCACCGAAATCATTACTGCTACTGCAGTCGTCACTCGTCTATCGCATCATCCAATCTGAAGGAGCACGAATGAAACATCAGATTATTCTTTTTATCGTTACTGGCACACTGTTGCTCACATCATGCGGCGGTGAGTCTGACGGCGACACTTCGGTATCTCCAGACGCGTCTCTATCACCAGAAGTGGTATTAGACTCAAGTGCCTTTACCGCAGATATCCCTGATGCTGTCATGTCAGATCTGGGCTCCACGAGAAGTGAAAATTTAGCATCCATGGCCAGTCATGTTTATGTATACGAACAACTGCTTAATGGCACTCAAGAAGTAGAGGTAGACTGGCCTATCCGGCTAACAGAACTCATTCGTTTTCGAACTCCAGGTGATCTGATATCCCGTTTGGATTCCGAGAACGAGGTGCTACTTGGATATTCAGATTCAACAGTCATTAGCGCTATGGAGACGGATAATGGTAATCAGCTATTTGTAAAAAGAGACAGTGAAGACAACATAACTTACCTAGTAGCCAAGAATGATCAAATCACTGGAATATACTTTGAAGCGATAAATATTCAATTTAGCTATGCAAGCAATGGTAGCTATAATGGTGTCTTTCTAGATTCCCCAGATACAGAATCTGTATTTGTTGAAATAGAAAATCCAGAAGACACGCTTACCCTTTCGGACACCATATCGCAAGTTCTAGCACCCGATGCAAGCACTGCAACCGCTATAAATTCAGAGCCCGTTTTCATCGCGCGTGATCAAACCAGAAACGACAGTTGTGAAGTCTCCTATAACCAGTACTGTGATCGAGTCGCGCCAATTCACTTCGTGTGCAGCACTGATGAATTCGCCAGCAGAAAGATACAACAACGTGGCATCCTTGCCGAGATTGCCTTGATTACAGGAAAAATGGTGTTAAGTAGTACCGATGCAATGTGTGTGTCTGCGATATCCGCGCAGGTGTTATGCCATGTCGCAGATACAATTTGTGAAGCAACAAATCGTGACGAGCAAACTCCTGTTCAAAATAATCCCGTTCAATCACCAGCTCCAACTACTCGCCCACAACTCCCTGCTACAAGACAAGCCGCTTGCCAAGGTAACAACTGCGCACAATCATGGGGTGATCCCCATCTAATAACCTGGGATAAACTAAACTACGATTTTCAATCTGTTGGCGAGTTCGTATTAGCGACATCGAACGACGGGCGGTTTGATGTGCAAGTGCGCCAGTCGCCGTTTCGTAATTCTCAAACAGTCAGCATTAACACAGGAGTCGCTGTCAACGTTGCGGGTGATAGAGTTTCTGTAGTACGGGAGTCAGCTGGAGATCGAAGCGCAAAACTTTATATAAACGACGATCCGGTAATTTACGCATCAGGATTTGAAACCACTCTTCCACAGGGGGGCATAGTCGAATTCTCAGGTAAAACCTTCGGTTTGACTTGGCCACTCGAGAACGCGCCTGAAGCCTACATCCAACTCAGTACAGGTATTGACGTAACTCTGGTCAATAACGAATCGATGAGCTATACCGGTTTAATGGGGACGAATGACGGTATAACCGAAAACGATGTTCAGCTACCAACGGGTCTAGAGCTCGCTATTCCACTTAACATTTCTCAGCTTTATGGAGAGTTTGCGGACAGTTGGCGGGTGTCTGATGACAGCTCCCTGTTTACTTACGGTGATGGTGAGACTACTGAAACCTTCACTCAAACAGATTTTCCCAGATTTATAGACAGCATCGATAACTATTCTGAGCGTGCACAAGAACTCGCGCGCGCAGCCTGTGAGGCTGTTGGCGAACTGGGATTGTCAGCACTTGAAGCCTGTATATATGATGTTCTGGTTACTAGTGAATTGGGATTCGTTGACAGCTATACGATTGAGCGTGCTGAAGCACAGCAGGCATCTCTGACTGGCGGAATATTTTTTACTGACTCAAACCCCACCGAAATTATCAGAACCGCTTGGCAACAACACGATGGTCTTGAAGTAACACAAAGAAACCCGTCTGGTGTTATCAAATTGACCTGTTCACCAGAAAGACACGGTGCTATTTGTGAGTACGATGACTCAACAATTCCAGAGGCAATTGATCCAGGCTGGGGACCTGCGCCAGACGATCTGATTATTGGCTTGAATCAACGATCCCGTCTTTGTGAATTTCCAAGTTCGTGCCGCGCGTATGCTGATTTTTCCTATTTTCAAACGTTTCTTAATATCCCTACAACCACTTCACTAGAAAACCTTGTTGTACAGTTTTCAGGTATGGATGATGGTTCGCGTGTGTCCATTTGCAATTCGCGTTTTCCAAATTGTGAAATTGTTGAAGGCAGCTATGTATTTTTGGGTGGTAGAGGAACTACCGATCTGTCACCAGTTGCCGTTGCAGGTGAAATCAATCGGGTTTTGATTACCCAAGTTGATGATTGTTGTTCATCAAACAATTTGCGCTCTGCGCGTGTGTTGTTGAACGAACAAGAAGTGACCTTAGTTGAATCTATACAGTAAACTTATGGTTTACGCACATGAGCGTGCTAATCGAATAAATCTAAGAGAATAGCCAGTTTTTCCATTAAGCCGAGCGTGTAAGAACTCTGCTTTTTTCGAAAAATGGAAGCGCTCGTAGACAGGATTTAGCTCGTCCAATTCTATATCCGGCGCTGATTCCAGACGCTGCATAAAATGATCTCGTCAATGCAGGCGCTGGGAAAACGCCCTTAGTGATTTTCGATATAGCACAGCATTGTGCTGACAAGGGTAAGTCTTTTTTATCCATCACAACTTTATGGAAACACTTTAAAATAACTGATCGCTTAAAGACCTAACACTTGCCAGGAAAATGACCTAGAAAATTCTAAGCACCTGATTAATCATTAACCCAAACACTAACTCGACGGCATATTCATACACCAAATTCCCGTTTATACGCTTCAATCGCCGCAATCGTTTGCTGATAATCCTTACCTTGCTCACTTGTGTGTAAGTACTCAAGAATATCGGCCAAGGTCGCAATCGTAACAACATTCACACCATGATCTTGTTCGATCTCTTGAATCGCCGAGCGCGTTTTCTGGCCTCTCTCCTGCCGATCGATACTAACGCAAACCGCAGCAAGTTCGGCGTCACGCTCTTCGAGCAAGGACAAGCTCTCTCTTATCGCCGTACCCGCTGTTATCACATCATCTATCAACAACACCTTACCTTTAAGCGCAGCACCCACTAGCTGTCCACCTTCACCATGAGTTTTGGCTTCTTTACGATTAAACACCCAAGGCACGTCGCGATCATGATGTTCGTTCAAGGCTATTGCCACAGCGCTGACCAACGGGATACCTTTGTACGCCGGGCCAAACAACACATCAAATTCGACCTTGGAGTTGATGATGGCATCAGCATAATAACGCCCTAACCGCGATAGCATGCGCCCCGTATTGAATAGCCCTGCATTAAAAAAGTACGGACTTGTACGCCCCGACTTGAGGGTAAATTCACCAAATTTCAGAACATCGGATTCGATACAAAATGACAAAAATTCTCGCTGATATTGATGCATATTTAGATAAGCTCCTGAGCGCACATTATCGCATAGCATGCACATAGGTGGGCCGTATTACCTTACTGATGGACGGCTAAGCAGGCCTTACTCATTTAATTCAGACCGCCGCAACTGTCGCTCACGCCAGAACACCAACAAACCTGCCCCCACAATCAACAACACACCTGGAAATAAAGAATCAAACGGTGCTTCGTCAAAAAATATCCAACCCAGGGCAAACGAAAACGGAATACCAAAATACTCAAACGGTGAAAGGCTGCTTGGATCCGTCATACGATACGCGGCAATCAGTAACAGCACAGCAAAGCCGCCCGCAGTACCCATTGCTATAAACCAGGCCCAATCATGCCAGGTATATAGAGGTGACCAAGCGTCTGTAAAAAACACTAACACCAGTGAACAAACACCTGCACCCACTGATGCGTAAATATTGATTAAGGCCGTGGGCGTTTGTTCGTCAAAAAAGCGCGAAGATAAACTCGCAATAGCATAGAAAAACGCAGCACCTATAGGGAGTATGGCAATAACACTAAACGCATCACTACCAGGCTTCATTATCATCACCACCCCTAAGAAACCCAACACCACAGCCAAACTGCGCCACAGTCCAACTCGATGGCCTAACAAGGGAACCGATAAGGTGGTAACGAATAAAGGCCCTGCAAAAGCTAGCGTTGTCGCTGTCGCAAGCTGCATATGCACTAGCGCAAAGTAGAAACAGAGTTGAGCAAACACCAGTGTTATGCCACGGGCCAGCCCGAACTGCCACCGATCAAGCTTCCACTGCCTACCGTTACGATGCCATTCACGCATCAAAACCAGGGCAAGCAAGCTTGGGAAAATGCCAAAGAAATTGCGAATAAGCACAATCTGCTCTATTGGATAACGCGAGCCCATATGCTTGATAATCGCACCTTGCACATCAAACAAAAATATCGCACAGATAATAGTGACAACGCCCATCGCCAGTGACGACTTGGGTTTAGCAATCAAGCTGTTGCCCTCCGGCCAAGACAAACCACAAATCGCGGGGACATGGCTGTGGATGTCCTTGTCACTTAGACAAACAACGAGCTAAGAAATTGAAGGCTGCGCCGATGAGCAAGGCCTCCACCGCAACTGAACCCCATAACCGCAACATGTTGATGTTTCGATTTTAAGGAATCAACCGTGGCTTCGATATCACAAAGCACATTTGCAGAATCAGCATTCAGCATAAGCGAACGCGCTGTTTCAACATCATCAAAGGCCACTACAGCATTGCGTTGCTGACGATCAAACAATGCCGGTATCGCAACATCAAAACCGTCAACGGCATACTGTGCCGCAACGGACTTTAATTGATCAGTGACACCGAATATTTCTTGCAAAATAATCAGCGCGCCTCTTGCAGATCCTTCAGCGGGTTGACGGTAACATTCAAAACGATGATTATCTTTAGCGGTTAGCTCAATAGCCTTACCGGTGTTCGCGATATTCATGGCCCAACCTTTAAAGAATTAGAACGCTTTACCAGACCCTTCTCGGTGTTTATTGCTTGGGACAAAACCGGTACGCGCTGCCTCTCTTGGCTCTGGCACCCAAAGCGCTCTGTCAGGATGCATACCGGCACCGTACACAGCTGACACAGCCGATCGGCGCATACGATTCAGTAAGCGTGTATCAACATCTCCACATTGGGGGTGGATGCCACCATTATCTGCAACCGCTTGTTCCCAGGCTTTTTTACGCGGCCCAACGACAGCATCATCTTCAAGGCTTGCACAGTTTATTTCATTGGTATTTAAATCGACAACGATTTCATCACCGTCTTCGACAAACGCAATTGGCCCACCCAAGGCGGCCTCAGGGCCCACGTGACCAATAACTAGCCCTACCGACCCACCAGAGAAACGTGCATCCGTCATTAAGCCAACCACGATGTCTTTTTCGCGACACAGTGTGGTGATACGAGAAGTTGAGTCGAGCATTTCAGGCATACCAGGTGCGCCACTTGGACCTTCGTAGCGCACAATGACCATGTCGTGGTGTTCAAAACTATCAGGGGCTGACTCCAGCGTATCCAGGAGCTTTTGCTCACCATCAAAAATACGGGCCTTACCCACAAAGCGGTTATCTTCCAAGCCCCCTTCCACCCCAGCCAATTTCAGTACGGCACTGAATTCTGGAGATAAGTTTCCGCCCAATACACGCAAACCACCGGTGTCTTTATAGGGCTTCGCAACCGGGTAAACCACCGTACCGTCTGGTTCGGATGTATTCAGGCGTTGCACCTGCTCGGCTAAGGTTTCACCTGTGCAAGTGAGCGTATCCGGATACAACAACCCGGCATCCAGTAGCGCTTTAACGATAACCTGCACGCCACCTTTCTCATCGATATCCACCATTGAATAGGTGCCATACGGCCTCGCATCGGTTAATACCGGTACAACGTTTTTAGACAAATGATTAAATTCTTCGGGCGACATAATGTCTTCAGCAAAACTTTTGAAGCCTGCTGCTCGTGCAATTTCGGGCGCGTGCAGCAACACATTCGTAGAGCCGCCTACCGCCATAGACACAATAACTGCGTTACGAATCGCATCGCGCGAGACGATATCGCGTGGGGTTTGGCCACGTTCGATGAGACCGGCAAGATAACCTACAAGCTGTTCTGGAAATTCGTTTAAGCGACGCGCATCGTCCGAGGGTGGCGCCACCATATGCAATGGCTGCATACCCACAACACCGATAAATGTCTGCATGGTGTTGTACGTGAACATGCCACCGCAACTGCCATAACCTGGGCATGATTCACTGGCGATGCGTTTTTTATAGTCCGCATCATCTGAACCTGCCACCTGAAAACCGCTGATGATATCGATCGGCTGCTCGGTCACGGAGTCTTTGCCCGGGCGAATGGGGCCATCTGACATGATGATCGCCGGACGGTTGTGCTCAAGGATGCCAGCGAGTGTGCCAACGGGTGGCTTATCGCATGCGACCACGGCGATAACACCTTCAAGTCCCGAGGCACTCAAATGTTCACAGACGGTATCGTGTGTCACTTCGCGCCCGATAAGCGAGTAGCGCATTTCGCGGGTGCCATTGCGCATGCCATCAGATGTCGCCACGGTATATTCTGGCTGAACCAAGCGCAGTTGCATTTTATCTGCACCAAGTCCAATGTGGCTGCGCAGCGTTTCGTGAATCGCTTCAACCTTTTTCTGAACACCCAAATAACACTGGCTGTCGCCTTTGGTACCCACCACCCCGACTGAGGGCTTGTGAATAAGGTCGGGCTCGGTGCCCAACTCGCGAGCGATGCCATACGTTTGAGCGTTGCGACCGGGATTTTTGTCAAATACGACTGCTTTTGACTTTTTAGCCATCGATACTGTCCTGAAAATCGAGTGTTAAGTGATGTTTTGGCCAGCTGATTGGCCTGCTGGTTTGATACGCGGTATTGTAACGCGAGTTGCACTGCCAAGGTGCGCAATAAGCCCAGGACTCATGCTGTATTTTTATGAAACTGGCCTGCTGGCATTTGGCACAGCAGCACCCGAGCTAGTCTGAATTTGCAGTGCTTGGACCAGGCTTTAATTGCAACGCGCTCAGGCATTACCGACAAAGCCGACTACGCATCTCGTTCAACCAATAAATTAGTGAGCCAGTCCGGGTCCATCTCTGGAACAGACGATAGCAATAGTTGTGTGTATTCAGGATACGGCGGGCTCAAGATGGTACTTTTTAAACCCTGCTCTACCACTTTACCCTGATACATCACCACAATTTCATCTGATATGGCTTTGACTGTGGCGATGTCGTGCGTAATGAATAAATACGAAATGCCGTACTGTTCTTGCAAGCGAAGTAGTAACTTTAAAATGCCTTCTTGTACGATCTGATCTAGCGCCGAAGTCACTTCATCGCAAATGATCAATGCAGGCTCAGCCGCCAGGGCGCGGGCAATACAAATACGTTGTTTTTGGCCGCCTGAAAGTTCCGATGGCAGACGATCCATAAAGCTTTCGTCCAACTCGATCATCTCTAACAGTTCAAGCACCCGTTTTTCTTTTGCAGCACCACTAAGCCCTAAATAAAATTCCAGCGGTCTTGCCAGAATTTGCTCGACCGTTTGCCTTGGATTCATGGCCGTGTCGGCCATTTGATATATCATTTGAATCCGTTGCAACTGTTCTTTCGTTCTGTCTTTTAATTCAGCCGGCAACACATCACCATTAAACAGAACACGCCCTTTTGATGGTGGCAGCAAACCGGTGATGACGCGCGCAGCGGTAGACTTACCCGAACCGGACTCACCAACAACCGCAACGGTTTTGCCACGTGTTAAGGAAATATTAATATCGTGCAGTACAGGAATGCGTCCGTATGCTGCGTCAATTCCCTCCAGCGTGAGAATCACATCATCACCACGCTCCTCCGGTTTTTCAAAGTCACGTACCGACCACAGCGACTTTGTGTACGTCTCTTTGGGTGATTGCAACATGGTGCGAGTATCGGCCTCTTCTACCTCTTCACCATAGCGCAACACTTTTATAAAGTCGGCCATTTGCGCAACCACTGCAAGGTCGTGTGTGATGTAGATGGCGGCGGTGTGGAATTCTTCGACTATCTTGCGCATCGATGCAAGCACTTCAACTTGCGTTGTGACATCCAGCGCCGTAGTTGGCTCATCAAAGATGATTAAATCGGGGCGTGGCGACATGGCCATGGCCGTCATCACACGCTGCAACTGCCCACCTGAGACTTGGTGCGGATAGCGATTGCCAATTGTTTCGGGTGAAGGTAATTGTAAGGACGCAAAGAGATCAACCGCATCGGAACGTGACTCAGCCTGGGTTCTCACCTGGTATCGGTTGGATGCTTCCACTGTCTGATCGATCAGTTTATGTGCCGGGTTAAACGATGCGGCGGCTGATTGAGCAACATAGGCAATGCGCACGCCCCACAACTTGCGCTTGTCTTTTTCTGGCATGCTGGTTAATTCTTGCGAATCAAAAACGATGCTGCCTTCTGTGATCCGGCAGCCGGGGCGTGCAAAACCCATGGCAGCTAAGCCCAGAGTCGACTTTCCCGCACCAGATTCACCAATCAAACCCATTATCTGACCGCGCTTTAACGTCAGATCGACACCTTTAATGATGGGATGCCACTGCTCATCGGAGAAGCCTTCGATGTGCACATTGTGCATGTCTAGCAATACATCCCCCGCATTGCCTTTGGCCGTATCAGTGCTCATCGCGTATGCCCGATGTTTTATGTAAAAACCAATCAACAATAAAATTGACTGCGATGGTTAATAAGGCAATGGCGGCGGCAGGCAACAAAGGTGTAAGCCCTGCTTTTAAATCGTATTTCGCAAACTGTATAAGTGATGCGTTCTCTCGAACCATTGAACCCCAGTCTGCTGTAGGTGGCTGGATACCCACACCGAGAAAGCTAAGTGCTGCGATAGTTAAGAAAACAAAACTGAAACGTAAGCCAAATTCTGCAATTAACGGTGGCAAAATATTCGGCAACAACTCTTTTCGCATAATCCAGCCGAGGCCTTCACCGCGTAGGCGAGCCGCTTCTACATAGTCCATCACCGCAACATTAACGGCTACCGACCGGGTTAAGCGAAATACTCGCGTGGAATCAAGTAAGGCGATAATCACGATTAAACTGACGATAGTTGATCCAAAGATCGATAACAGCATTAGGGCAAAAATCAAACTGGGGATGGCCATTAACACATCAACCGAACGGCTTAGCAGTTGATCGAGCCAACTTCTATTGATTGCAGCGATTAAACCCAGCGAACCGCCCACCAGGAATGACAGTAAAGTTGTCATGAGTGCGATACCCATGGTGTTACGCGCACCATAAATCAGCCTGCTGAGTATGTCGCGACCGATTTGATCGGTACCAAAAATAAATTCACTGCTCCACGGGGCAAAAGGCTGTGGGAATATTTCTGCCTCACCATACGGCGCCAGTAACGGCGCGAATAAAGCGGTAAAAAGATACGCTGCCACAACGATCATGCCGAACCAGGCCGAAAGAGGTGCTTTTTTTAGATCCAGCCAGATACGTTCAAATCGCGTGCGCCGTTTGCGCACGGCACCCACTTCCGATTGAGCAGAATAATTATCGCCAGCATTGCTCATCGTGGGTGTAACAACCTGGGGTTAGTGACAATGCCAATAACGTCGGCAAGTAGATTTAACAAGATGTACGTACCCGCAAATATCAGCGCGCAGGCCTGCACAACGGGAATGTCACGGCTGGTGACGGCATCCACCATTAACTGCCCCACACCGGGATAAACAAACACCACCTCAACGACAACCACGCCGACAACGAGGTAGGCAAGATTAAACGCAACAACCGTGGCAATCGGCGCCCAGGCGTTGGGCAAGGCATGCTTTAAAATAACTTCGGACTGGGATGCACCTTTTAGCCGCGCCATTTCAATGTACGGGCTTGCCAGTAAATTGATAATGGCTGCGCGTGTCATGCGCATCATATGCGCCATGATAACTAAGGTGAGCGTGATTGCCGGTAGCGCTATTTTATGTAGGCGCTCGGCTAGTTCGGTATCAGGACTTATATTGGCAAGTGATGGAAACACAGACCATAAGGAAGAAAAAAGCAGAATGAGAATGTACGCGACAAAAAATTCCGGTGTCGCAATGGTGGTTAAGGTAGCCACATTCACACTGCGATCAAAAAACGAATTTCGATACAGGGCCGCGGCTAAACCCAGTATCAAGGCAAGTGGTACGGCAACGAGCGCTGTGACACCGGCTAAAAATAAGGTGTTTTTTAATCGGGGAGCAATAAGCTCAACAACCGAACGTGAGCGATCACGGCCAGATGCCGAGCGGCCAGAAAACGAAGTACCAAGATCACCTTTAGCAACGGCGGCAACCCAGTCGAAGTAACGTACAACGGCAGGCTTATCTAGACCCAATTCTTTACGAAACGCAGCGACAGTCTCTTCAGTGGCGGCCTGCCCCAAAACCGCCTCACCAAAATCACCCGGCAACAAGGAGATGGAACTGAAAATAATCGCTGAAACCACAAATAGCGTTATAAGGCCAAGCCCAAGGCGCTTAACGACTGTGGTGAGAACCGGGTGCAAAAAATAACTCCACTGCAATTAGATTAATACCCATACTGACACATTCAGTCGGTGTTTTCAAAAGCACTGGACTTGTATGCTTCAATGCCGATTTAAGGCAACATCAATTTAATTCAATGCCGATTTTAGGCAATAACAGTTTGCCTCAACGCACTGCATATGTTAGGCGCTTTTTTGTAATGCCTGATCGATGTCCCACAAAATATCGTCAATGAGTTCAAGCCCAACCGATACACGAACCATATCGGGGCTGACACCTGCCAATGACTGCTGTTCTTCATTTAATTGCCTATGGGTTGTAGAGGCAGGATGCACTATCAGTGTTTTAGCATCACCGATATTAGCCAGGTGACTTAAAAACTGCGTGTTATCAATAAATTTTTCTGCAGCAGGAAACCCTCCTTTAACACCAAACGTTAAAACAGCACTGGCACCTTTTGGCAAATATTTTTGCGCCAATTCGTAATACTTCGATTGCTTAAGGCCTGGATAATTCACCCAGGCAACCAATGGGTGCGATTCAAGGTATTTCGCGACAGCTAATGTGTTTTCACAATGCCTGTCCATGCGGACATGCAAAGTTTCAAGGCCTTGTAGAAACGTAAACGCATTAAATGGACTTAAGCTTGGGCCAAGCGTGCGCAAGTATTCCATACGGGCTTTCATCGTAAAGGCAAAGTCACCGAACGTTTCATAAAATCGAACACCATGATAACCATCTGACGCATCAACCATTTCCGGGAAGTTGCCGTTATCCCAGGGAAACAAACCAGACTCTACAATAAGCCCACCGATAGATGTTCCGTGCCCTCCGATGAACTTAGTCGCTGAATGAATAACAATATCAGCACCGTGCTGCAGCGGCTTGCACAAGTATGGAGAAGGCACCGTATTATCGACCACCAGCGGAATACCCGCTTCGTGAGCAATCGCAGCGACAGCTTCGATGTCCAACACATTTAGGTTGGGGTTGCCCAAGGTTTCTGCATATAGAAGCCGTGTTTTATTTGTAATAGCGGCTTTAAAATTCTCAGGATCATCTGGATCTACAAAATGTGTTGTGATACCCAGGCGTTTGAAATTAACATCCATTTGAGAAAAGCTGCCACCGTACAAGGTTCTCGCTGATACGATTTCGTCACCGCTATTAACCAGCGTTAACAGCGCAATCATTTGTGCAGACATGCCAGAAGCCACCGCCAAGGCAGCTCTTCCACCTTCTAGTGCCGCCACCCGTTCTTCGAGCACAGCATTGGTGGGATTACTTAAACGTGAATAGACATTTCCGAATGTTTGCAGGTTAAACAGACTGGCAGCATGATCAGCATTGTCAAAAACATAAGACGTGGTTTGATAAATCGGCGATGCACGAGCACCGGTAACCTGATCAGGAATTTGCCCTGCATGCAAGCACAGTGTTTCGTCACCGAATTCCTTATCTGACATAACGAGGCCTTTTAGAAGAAATTATTTTTGTATTAACGCCGGCATAGTTCAAGCCACCAAAAATGCGCGCATGTTCTATCTTCGCACAGCGATCCATAACAACATCCAGCCCGGCATCTTCTGCCATTTTTTTCGCATCCACGTTTATCACACGAAGCTGCATCCACAAGGCCGAGGCTTTAATTTCAATTGCCTGTTGGCACAGCGAAACCATCTCTTCGCTTCGCCTGAAACAATCCACGATATCAACAGGTTCTGGAACATCAGCAAGCGTGGGATAGCATGTAAGACCCAATATTTCTGTCGCCATAGGCGTTACAGGAATCACCTTGTACCCGTGCTCAATCAGATATTTTGCGACAAAGTAGCTGGGCCTGTAGGGCTTATCTGACAAGCCCACTATGGCAATGTTATTTGCGTCTGCGAGAATGCGCCTGAGTTTTTCTACATCTTCCATTGCGGTTTCACCGGGCTAAAAAAGTAAGCTATTAACTTGTCGCGAAAAAATAGGACGCCTCTAATGTTACACATCTAACTATGATCTGGCAGCTCTATTCTATTTCCGCCCAGTGTGTTGACCACAGCAGCATGGCTTACTCATCCGTAAACGCCGCAATTGATTGATGACGAAAGAGTGCCAAGAGCACCCCACGTTACACTAATTTAGCTGATCTAACTGACTTTGAATAAGTTCGGAATAGAGCTTTCTGATGCGCATGGTCATCTCGGGCTGCCCTTCACTACCGATGGTTTGCCCGTCAATGCTGGCAACGGGTGTTTGAGCACCAAAGGTTCCGGTAAGAAAAGCCTCATCAGCACTATAGGCCTCATACAGAGAATAATTTTTCTCAAACACCGGGATACCGTTGTCACGACATACATCTATAACTTTTTGTCGTGTGACACCATTCATGCAGTAGTCGCCTGTCGATGTCCAAACCTCGCCTTTACGAACAATAAAAAAATTACAGGCATTGGTTGTATTAACAAACCCATTGGGGTCAAGCATTAAGGCTTCATCAGCACCAGCAGCTTCTGCCTGTAAACAGGCTATGACGCAGTTGAGTTTGGAGTGAGAATTAAATTTCGCGTCTTGCGAATGTGGCAGGCCACGCACCTGGGGCACACTGGCCAGCCTGATACCACCAGAAGTGGTTCTATCAACCGCTTTCGAATGCTCCATTATGATCACAACGGTAGGGCCGCTTCTGGACAAACTGGGATGTTGAAACGGTTTCACTTTCACACCACGTGTCACCATCAATCGGCAATGCACGTCCGTAGTCATATTATTCGCCTTCGCGGTTTTTGCCAAAGCGCCGGCAATGTCAGTTCGGCTCATTCCTATATCTAACGACACAGCTTTACAACTATTAAATAAACGATCCATGTGTTCATCAAAAAACATCCAGTGGCCATCGTACAAGCGCATCCCTTCCCACATACCGTCGCCGAGCATAAAGCCAGAATCGTATACGGAGACAAGGGCTTGATCGCGCGGCACGATTTGGCCGTTTACATAGATCAGAATATGCTCGTTGCGAGCATCTTCATCAGCATCGTGTGTGGTCGTTTTGCTTGTGGTACCCATGTGCACGTGCTCGCCTATGTTGATGAGAGAATTATCTTAGCGCCAGACCTTGTGCATCGAAAAACACAGTGTGATCAGCATTAAATACAAGACCCACCTCATTCCCAGGTTTGTATGTTGTATCACCTGGAAGACGAACCGAGACCTGACCTAGAGCAGCACAATTTAGCACAAGGAAGGTATCCGCTCCGAGGTATTCAACCACTTCCACGGTGCCATCGCATTGCCCATCACCCTTTGCGGTGAGTGTGATGTGCTCAGCTCGCACACCAATTTGCGTTGCGGCCTCAACTAGTGAAGAGCATACGCCGCCTCGTGCATCATTGAGTACATAGTGTGACCCTTCGACACGGCACGGCATAATATTCATTTTCGGGCTGCCGATAAATTGTGCAACGAAGACGTTGTTGGGCTTGTTATAAAGCTCGTGTGGGGTTCCCACCTGAACAATACGACCAGCATCCAGTACTACAATTCTGTCTGCCAGCGTCATGGCCTCAACCTGATCGTGCGTAACATAGATCATGGTGGCCGCCAGAAGTTGATGCAGCTTTGAAATTTCGTAACGCATTTCTACGCGCAGCGCCGCATCCAGGTTAGACAAAGGTTCGTCAAATAAAAACGCTGTGGGTTCTCGCACAATGGATCGCCCAATAGCCACGCGCTGACGCTGCCCACCCGAGAGCTCTTTAGGGCGTCTATCCAGATAGTCTGTCAGCTTAAGTGTTTCAGCAACCGCATTCACTTTATTGGCGATAACGTCGGCTGATTCACCGGCTGTTTTAAGCGAAAACCCCATGTTGTCGCGAACCGACATATGCGGATACAAGGCATAAGACTGAAACACCATGGACAGCCCACGTTTTGATGGTGGATGATCACTGACATCTTCACCGTTTATATCAAGCGAACCGCGTGAAATATCTTCCAGACCACCGATCATGCGAAGTAAGGTTGATTTACCGCAACCAGAGGGCCCTACAAATACAATGAATTCACCATCGTTGATTTGCAGATCTACCCCTTTTATGACCTGCACTTCGCCAAACCATTTTTCAACGGCATTTAATGTTATCGCACCCATCAGCTTTTACCCGCACTTGGAGAAGCCCACGCAAGCCAGATAGCTGCCGTCCAGGTAAAGGATTGACCGCCAGCTGGGGAACCATCAACAGGATCGAAGTACTCAGCGAAACCATTTTCGGTAATTAGCTTTGCGGTGGATAGGCGCAACGCTTCGGCTTGCGGCATGCCGTACTCAGCCATGCCCATTCCAATCATCATATTCATCATTCCCCATACCGGACCACGCCAATAACGCTTGGCATCAAAGCGCTCGTTGCGCGGATCTAATGAAGGTACGCCGAATTTCATACCGCGCATAATGTCGTCCAGCAAAGGCCCCATGGCTGGCACATCGATACCGGCATACCAGCAAAGAAAAGACGCATTGGAAATCGAACCAGCCCACTCACCGGTACGAGCGTCGCGCGCATCAAACGACCCCAGCTCTTCATGCCATAGTGACTGACAGCCCGCTTCAAGCGTGTTAATGTCAGCTTCTATATCCGAGACATCGACACCAAGCGATTCACCCAGCACGATAAGATCGCGTTGCGCACGTAACAGAATAAACGTCATGGTTGGGTCGGCAACGCGAAGCGGGTTTTCTTTAAGTAGCGCAGCCTGATCCCACTTTAAACGATTCCCCATCTGCACCAACCAGATGTATCGATCATAATCATCTTTAGTGGGCCGCATTGCACTATCCACATGCGAAGTATCACGACGCGTGTATTCACCAACACCAACAGGTGTGATACGCGACATTGGCCCATCCCAATCGGGTGCGTTGTCTCGGCCTGACTCCCAGGGGTGGGTAATACACACCGCACCTTTATCCAGGCGCCATGTCATAAACCATTTGTGCCAGGCGCGCATTTTCTCAAACAATGCCATGGCGCGAGCTTGCCCGACATTTTTATCCTGATTGTAGAGCGCTAATGCCATGGTGGCCGCCACCGGAGGCTGCGTGACGCCAGAAGATTGAATAGGGCCTACACCACCCCACACATCGGGGCCAGGAAAATAACTGCTATCGACGGTGTGAAATAAAATATGCGGCACCATGCCATCATCCCATTGCCCGGAAAATAAGGTGTCGAGCTCAGTCCAGGCGCGATCCAGATCAAATACGGCAAAGCCAACCGATGCAAACGCGCTATCCCAGTTCCACTGATAGGGATACAGGCCCGCTGTTGGAATAGTGTAATTGCCCTTATCGTTGTCCACCAGAATCTGACGCGCCTGGGCATCCAGTTCATCTACAGTGATCATAGTGTCCTTAGCCATGCCTATCCTTTAACGGAACCGGCTGTTAAGCCACGCGTCATAAATTTCTCCAGCGCAAGAAACAACGCCATAATGGGTACTGTGGCAATGACCGCACCGGCCATCAGATGCTGGCGGGGAATCTCTGATGAATTAAGCATGCTGACACCACGAGTCAATGTGAATTTAGATGGATCATCCAGCAGCATAAAGGCCAGTAAAAATTCGTTCCACGCAATCATGAACACATACAAAGAAACCGATACCATTGCGGGCAAGGCTAAGGGCAAGGTGATTTTTCGGATCACCTGCAATCGTGTTAAGCCATCCATTAAACCGGCTTCTTCTACCTCAACGGGCAAGCCACGGAAGTAGCCTTGCAACATATATAAGGCAACCGGAATCGTGGTGACAGGATAAATAAGCACAATTCCGATAATGGTGTTGCGTAAACCAGTCAGCGAAAAAACAATGTAAATGGGCAGAGCCAGCACAATCAGCGGCACCATATAGATAAGCAGTATGCCTCGGGAAAACGCCGCTCGGCCCTTAAACCCAAGGCGCGCTACTGCGTACGCACCCGGCACCGAAAACAGCAATGTGATTATCACGGTTACAACCGAGATAAAAAAACTGTTGAGCAGGTAGCTGCCAAAGTTAAATTGACCGAACAGTTCGATATAGCTTCTAAAGAGCTGGGTTCCCTGTGACAAATCTATTGAGAAATCCAGCGGATTTTTTAAAAGCGATTGCTGCGACTTAAGGCTTGTCATAACCATGACATAGAACGGAATCAGTACAATCGCCGTGAATATAATGTAACCGAAGCCTGATAAAAACTGGATAACGGCATCTTCAAAACTGTGCCGTGTCAGCACACCAGGGTGCACTTCACGTAGCATTAAATTTAAAGCGATACCTGTGACCAAGCCAACAAGCGCACCAGAGATCGCATTCCAAAAAAGCGATACTTCGCTACCAGGCAGGACAGTGGCAAAAGGCGTAAACTGCATCGCCGCCGCGAGCACCGCGATAAAGGCGCTAAGGCTATAAACCTCTTTAATGTGCAAAGCCAGAAGACCTGCTAAAAGGCCCAGCACAAGACAACCCAGCATCAGGGGCCTATAGCTATCACCACTGGTAAAAGAGAGCGTCACTGTCACTGTGATGGCCGCAATGATCACCCACAATACTGCAATGATGGCGCTGGTCACACCTCCAATGCGCAAGAATTTCATAGCCCTTCCTCACGCGAGATATATCGAAAAAAGAAGATGCTAAAACTCAACAGCACGGCGAAAATGACGACCGCGACTGCAGCGCCTGCCCCAATATTGGAAATCGCAAATGCTTGCTCGTAAACATTTACCGTGAGTGTTCGGGTGCCTGCATTACCACCGGTAAGCAAAAATATGTCATCAAATTTGTTAAACGTCCAGATAAAACGCAACAAGAACAGCACGCTTAAAATACCAAGTAATTGTGGCATCGATAGATACCAGAATTTTTGAAACGGACTGGCACCATCCATATCAGCCGCTTCATACATGTCGTTATCGATCGACTGCATACGCGCGAGAATAAACAGAAACGATAAGGGAAAATAACGCCAAATTTCAAAGACCGTAACCATGATGAGCGCTAAAGGGCGCTGACCAAAAAAGTTAATTGGCGCATTGATAACGCCCATCTGCAAAAGCAGCGCGTTAAACGAACCTGAAAATGGGTCGAACAATGTGACCCAGGTAAAGGCAACCGCAATAATGGGAGACACATAAGGGAACAGGTACAAACCACGCAGTATGCCCTGCCCTTTAAATTGTTTGTTTAGTAAAAGTGCCGCAAATAAACCGACAACCAGCGCGCCAATGGTGCCAAACACAGTGTAAAAAGTAGTCGCCCACAAGACGCTTACAAATTCTTTACTATTGAAAATTCGCTTGAAGTTATCCAGCGTAAATTCGCTATTGGTGAGTACACTATCCCCCTTCCCAATTACGTCCGGTTTACTGCCTTCAACCAGCTCTTCAATCGTGTCCTTGTCGCCATCGATGCTAACAGGAATTCTTAAGCGCTCGTTAAACCCGCCTTCTATATCACCGTATTCGCAAGATAATAATTCGTTCTCGAAAGTGCAATTTTCCGGAATCTCAGCCAGGGTGACTGAATCAGGAATGCCGTCGGTAAACGCAACGCCTGTCACTATTTTGGTTTGGGATGAATTTCTTACCCGGTACTCCAGCCGCAGCGAGTCTTCCTTACCGCGAAGGCTCTCTCTTACAATCGGTGCAACCGGCCTAAGATCGGCAAGCCCGACAGGCTTAACGCTGATCCAGAAAATAGCCAGTAGGGGCAGCAGTATAACCAGCACCACAACCGTAATAGTGGGCAATAAAAGGCCCCATGCAAGCCTGGCTTCGCGTTTGGCCAAAGCACCACGATGAGTTGGTGGAACGGCAGATGGCATTGAATGACAGGTGTTTAAGAAGTGAGAAGACTGGAAGATACCTCAGTGACCGTTAGAATTTAAGCGGCCACTGAGGTTTTGAACAAGCTAGTTTATAGCGCCTAGCTCTGTATTAAGTGCTTCAACCGCCGCAGCTGCATCCACTTCACCATCAATGTATTGACGAACAATACGATTGATAGGCTGAGCGTTGATCATCTTAGAAGCAAGAGAAAGCTGCCCTTCCGCTACACCCCAACGCTGCGATACTTCAAGGCCGCCTACAATCTCGGCGATCATTTCCTCAGCGTAGAGTTCACCCAATGGCGCTTTTCGATCTACGCCTACTGGCAGCATTGCCCAACCTTTAGTGAATTTATCCGCTTCATCGGCTGTGCCGGTACGAACAGGGAACTTGCCTTCAGGCGCAATGCTGAGCGTTTGCAGATAACCTTCATCCATAGCGAACTTAATAAATGCCTGCGCTGTATCAACATCAGCATCAGCTGTGATACCGAAGTATCGAACATCACCCCATGCCGCACCATCCGCATTAGATGGACCAGCAAAGTTGGTCACGATACCGGTTTTAGCGGCAAGTTCTTTGGTTTGTGGATCATCATTGATGGTTGGCGGCGCACTGTCACGAAGGCCAGCGAGTTCATCAAGTATGAACGGAGACCAGATGATCATGGCTGCTTGCCCTGCAAAATACAGTTCTCGTGATTGCTTCCAGTACAGCTCACCTGGAGGTGATGCCTTGGCAATCGCTTTGTAAAAATCCAGTACTTCGGTTGTAGGGCCCGCTTCTAACGCCTTGAAACCATCTGCACCGACTGGAGACACACCGTTGGCAAGGAACACATGCTCAAGCACCTGGCTCATGAAATTTTCATCAACCTTGGTTGGCGCAACAAAGCCATACATTTCTGGTGGATTGTGCAGTGCTTCAATAGCTGCGAGCACATTTTCGTAAGACGTTGGAGGCTCCAAGCCTTTCTCTTGGAAAAGATCAGCACGGTAAACGAGCATTTGCGTCCAACCATCGACAGGTACCGATGTCACACCGCCATCATAAGCTGCCATGTCGATTGGGCCCGCTTTGAATGTATCAGCACCAAGTTCTTCCAGTACCTCGGTGGCAGCTTCAGTATCAAGAATACCGGCCTCTGCCCAAGGTAAAGCGTACTGCAGCGGATGATAAACCACATCAGGCAAATCACCTGCAGCGTATGCCGCTGTTGCACGGGTGCCATAGTCACTCTCAGTTACAGGAATAACCTCAACTTTGTCACCGGTAGCCGCTTCGAACTGAGCAGCCATGTCTTGCTGCTTAGCAAGACGCTCTGGTTGTTCTTCAGTTGTCCAGAAACGGATATCGCCGGCCGCGACAGAACCCGCCACCAACACAAGGCTCACCGCACTGACCGTTCTTAGCAGTCTGGATGCACCCTTAATTTGAATTGTCATGCTCTTCTCCATGGGAATTGATTAGGGATTTACTGCCTTTGCCTGTTAACCGAAAATAGTCGAAGTACCCTAGCTTTCTAAGCACCGACGACAACTCAGGTAATTAAGGGCAGCAATCAGCCAATAGTGAGCGAACTTTTGCGGATAAAGCACAAACAAAGCTTATAAAAACAAAAGCTTATACTCTGGCAACTATCGGACTCGTGATAGTATGCCCAACTTATTGCAACGTTGCAATCCAACTTCCATGAAAGACAAAGATATCCAGCCACCCACGCTTAAAACCATCGCGGACATCACGGGGTTGAGCCTGTCTACGGTGTCCTTGTCTTTGCGCGATGGCAGTAAGCTCCGGCCATCCACTCGCGACAAAGTGGCAAAAGCGGCCAAACAGATCGGTTATGTCCCAAACCGAGCCGGGGTTCGCTTACGCACGGGCCGAACCAATGTATTGGCGCTAGTACTCGCAGCCGATGTGCGAAATATCGACTTCACCCGAATACTGATACAAGGTATCGGGGCTTACATCAATGGTGGTCCGTATCATCTTAACGTGGTGCCTGAATTCGAACGCACAGATCCATTAAGCACCGTCGATTATATTTTGAAAAATCGATCGGCAGATGGCGTCATTCTTACCCATACCAGCGCGCAAGACACCAGAGTGCAGCGCTTGTTGGATGCGAATTTTCCGTTTGTATCACACGGAAGAACGGCGTTTGCAACAGCCCACGCATACCATGATTTTCACGCTGAGCGTTTTATTGAACTCTCCTTGCAAAGACTCGTTTCCAAAGAACGTAAACATGCCATCCTCGCTATTGAAGACAATGGAACAACTAATTTCAGCAACACGGTGGGAAGCTTCAAGCGATTGCTTGGCACTATGCCCATCAGCGGTACCGTCATCGAAAATGACACGCAATTGGATGACCCTGGACGGGCGCGAGCATATGGCCAGGAGCTCGCGAGCAATAACACGCCATTTGATGCACTGATCTGTAATAACGAACTGACCGCAGTGGCGATTATCGAAGGTTTACGCGAAGGCGACTTGCACCTGCATAAAGACTATAGCCTCGTATGCAAACAAACGACAGATATGTTACCCGTGCTATACCCCACTATGGATACCGTGGCAGAAGATTTATTTGCCACAGGGCACGAGCTGGCAAAGCTGTTGCTCAGCGCCATTGAAGGTGATGCCACTAAAGACTTACAATCTCTGCATGAGCCAATTGTGCATTGGCGAAGTCAGTAGATCGTACCTGTATCTACCACCACTGTTACAGCAAATTAGAAGGAAGCCAGCCCGATGACAGATAACACCCCACCTGGGCAGGACGACAACATCAATGTGTTTGATGAACAGATCGAACCGTGCAGTTCAGACCCTGTCACAGGGTTTTATAGAGATGGCTGCTGCAACACGGGTAAAGGTGATCATGGATCACACACAGTGTGCGTCATGCTCACCGACGAGTTTCTGCAATTTTCGAAGTCAAAAGGCAATGATCTGACGACGCCGATGCCTGCTTATGGCTTTCCAGGTTTAAAGGAAGGCGATCGCTGGTGTCTTTGTGCAAGTCGTTGGCTCGAAGCACAACAGGCCAATGCAGCGCCACGTGTGTATCTTCGTTCCACACACAAAAAAGCGCTTGAGATTATTCCAATGTCGGTATTAAAAACACATGCCACTGATCTCAACTGAATCTGAACAGGCGACTGCGACTGCGACTGCGACTGCGACTGCAGTCATGATCACCTTGCAAGCGGAATCGACACAAGGCTAATCAGTATGAAAACGCACACTCGAGTTGTGGTGATTGGCGGTGGAATTGCCGGGTGTTCCACCTTGTATCATCTCACCAGAGAAGGATGGTCTGATGTGGTACTGGTAGAACGAGATGAATTAACCTCTGGCTCCACCTGGCATGCTGCTGCGCAAGTGACACAGTTTGGTGGCAACCAAACCATGATCGCCTTAAAAAAACACAGCATCAATCTCTATCAACAATTAGCTGCCGACAAAGAATTCCCGTTCTCCTACCACATCACAGGTGGCATGCGAACCGCATACAACCAGGATCATCTGGATTTATATCACTACCATGTTGGCCTGGCTAAAGGGGTTGGTGTTGATATGGAAGTGATAGACCCTACAGAAGTTGGCAAGCGCCACCCCCTTCTTAAAACAGACAACATATTAGGTGCATGGTGGGACCCATTAGATGGCTATATTGACCCTGCCGGGATTACGCAAGCGCTGGCACGTGAGGCACGAAAAGCGGGTGCCGAGATTTATCGCTTTAACCCTGTGGAAGACATTACACGACAAGCTAATGGTGAATTTTGTGTTCATACCAAAAACGGCAACATCACCTGCGAATACGTTGTGAATGCTTCCGGGTATAGAGTTAACGAGGTAGGCAACATGCTGGGCGTCACGCATCCTGTGACCTCAATGGAGCATATGTATTTTTTAACCGACAGCATGCCTGAAATAGAGGCGCTGGATTTTCAGGTTCCGGTTATAAGAGACCCACACGATGACTTCTACAGCCGTCAGGAAAAAAAGGGCCTGTTGGTTGGCATTTACGAGCAGCCATGTAAAACGTTTGGTATGGACGGGATAGATCCTGGCTTTACACAAGCACTATGTCCATCCGACCTTGATCGCTGTCTTGATAATATGGAAGGCGTCTTTAAACGCATGCCAGCCCTTGAAGACGCAGGCATTCATACCGTGGTCAATGGCCCTATTACATACACTATTGATGGGCTTCCTTTAGTTGGCCCAATTCCCGGCGTTGAAAACGCCTTTTGTATTATTGGCTTACGAGCCGGTATAGGTGAAGGCGGCGGCCACGGAAAAATTCTGGCAGAGCTCATCGTGCACGGCGAAGCCGAGTTGGATGCATGGTGTCTTGACCCAAGACGGTTCACGCAATACGCCAATACCGAACATACCTGTATCAAAGCGATTGAAGACTATCAAAACGAATTCCACTATCACATGCCACATGAGCACCGGGATGGCGCAAGGCTTGCTCGCACCACACCCTTATATACAGCGCTCGATCAGCAAGGTGCAATCTGGGGTGTTGTTAATGGCTGGGAACGTGCCGTGTGTTTTAAGCCAGATAAGCAGCCTGATTTTACGGATACACACAGCTTTCGATTTACGGAAACTGAAAAAGTTATCGCGGAAGAGATCAATCATCTGACACAACATGTGGGCTTAATGGAGGTATCAGGCTTCAACCGTTACAGCATAGAAGGAGCTGATGCGACTGCCATGCTCGATAATTTGGTTTGCGGCAAGCTACCCAGCAAAGATGGCAAAGTATCACTGTGCTATTTACTAAACCCGCACGGGCATGTCTTGTGCGAAGCCACTATTGCGCGCCTATCTGAAAATCACTACTGGTATGGCTCTGCTGCGGCCTCAGAATGGCACGATCTTGATTGGTTGAATCAATACAAGCCAGATACGGTCACCATTACCGCTTTAACTAGCAGCCATACCACCTTGGTTGTTTCCGGGCCGCAGTCACGTGATTTACTGCAAAGCCTCTCGCCTAGATGCGACTGGTCAGTTAAGACGCTGCCATGGATGAGTGTGCGCAAGATGACCTTGGGCCATGCGGAAGTGGTAGCAATGAGCATCAGCTTTTCGGGTGAGCTGAGTTATGAACTGCATATCGCCAACGAACAACTGCTGCTGGTTTGGACGCTCCTTAATGAAGCTGGAAAAGCATTCGAACTAAAACCTTTTGGTTTGTATGCAACAGAATCCATGCGCCTTGAAAAAGGCTATCGTCATTGGAAAGCCGACCTTATCTACGAGCGCAACCCAATCGAATCCAGGCTTGAGCGTTTTGTAAACCTGGACAAGCCGAACTTTATCGGCAAAGAAGCCTTGCAAAGTGCGCTTTCCAAAACAGCTGAGAAAGACTTCATTACCATGATCATTGACTGCGAGCTTGCACCAGCGCATGCAGGAGATTCGATTTATGCTGTGGAAGCGTCAGCAAGCGTAAATGCAGCCACATCGGACAAAAGCGATAATCAAAACCAAGCTGCCGCGATCGGTACGATCACCTCAGGTGGCTTTGGTCACAGGGTTAAAAAGAATATCGCTTACGCCTTCATAGACCCCGACTTTGCAAAGCCTGGTACAAAGCTCACCGTGAACATTCTAGGTAAGCCTTATGCGGCCGAAGTCACTGAGGCGTGTTTGTATGATGCCGACAACACATTGGTACGAAGTTAAAGCACATGGCTAAGCGTCGTCGAAGTAAATTATCTGCAAGAGAGGCGATGCATGCCAAACGGGCAAAAGCACCGGAGATTGACCCCTGCCCACCTGGCCCCGCCGGAGGACAATACAAACCGTTAAGCGATTCAGATTTAAAAAAAATATACGACAGTGCGCTACTTATTCTGTCCGACATTGGTATGGGAGAAGCGCCTGAACAACTCGTGTCGCAAGCGCTAAAAGCGGGCGCAACTCTAAATGACGCTGGCAGGCTGTGTTTCCCAACCTCATTTGTAGAAGACATCATCGCAGGTGCCTGTCGGCGATTTACGCTCCACGGCAGAAGTGAAAAACACAGCATCGAAGTGGGCGGCGATCGTGTGTTCTATGGCACAGGTGGCGCAGCGGTGCAAACACTCGACCTTGAATCTCAGCGCTACAGAGCGGCAACCCTGCAAGACTTATATGACTTTACGCGCCTTGCAGATATGTTGGCGAACGTCAGCTGGTTTACTCGCTGCTGTGTGGCAACAGATGTCGAGAGCATTCTGGATCTTGATATCAACACTGCCTATTGCTTACTTAAAGGCACGCAAAAACCGGTTGGTACGAGTTTTACTCTAGGCAGTTCTGTCGATCCAATAATCGATATGTTCGAAATGAGTCTGACAGACGGTGCCAGCTTCGCAGACAAACCCTTTTGCAAAGCGCATATTAGCCCGGTGATATCCCCTCTTAGATACGGCGAAGATGCGTTCGATGTCACCATGGCGTGTATTAATCGCGGTGTACCAATCAATAACATCATTGCGGCGCAATCAGGTGCAACAGCACCTGCAACCATTGCGGGCATGCTGGCCTCTACATTGGCCGAAACACTGGCAGCATTAATCATGGTTAATGTGTTCAAACCGGGCTATCCCATGATTTTTTCGAACTGGCCATTTGTGATTGATCTGCGCACCGGGTCATTTAGTGGTAGTGGCGGAGAAATTATTTTACTCAACGCAGCCTCTGCACAATTGTCCAATTGGTTGGGTTTACCTTCAGGTGCGGCATCGAGCATGTCCGATGCTAAGGCTGTGGATGCGCAAATGGGTATCGAAAAGGCGATGTCTTCATTAGGTGTGGGTTTAGCCGGCTGTAATATGGTTTACGAATCCTCCGGCATGATGGCAAGTTTGCTTGGCGCCTCATTTGAGGCCATGTTAATCGATGATGAAATGTTATCTCAGGCTTATCGTGTACTGCGCGGCATCGAAGTGAACGAAGAAACACTAGGTTTTGAAGCGATTAAGTCTGCTGTGTACGGAGATGGACATTTTCTTGGAGCCCAGCACACCATGGAATCCATGCAACGCGATTACTTTTGGCCAAGCCCGCTCAGTGATCGGCAACAACCCGCCGTTTGGGAAGAACAAGGTGCCACTGATATGTGGCAGCGAGCCAATCAAAAAGTAAAAGACTTACTTAAGCAAGAACAGCCAGAGTACATAGACAAAGCAAGCGATGATCGTATTCGCGACGCTTATTCGATTCTGTTGCCAGATTAATTCGGTTGCCGCATTGACGCGTTTCTAAGTTGAATTGCGTGGCTAGGTTTAGCTGCTTTTATATCGACTGGCATAGGCGCACAACATCTCATACAGAATATTCGCACCTAACACAGCTGTATTACCGGATGTATCGTACGCAGGTGATACCTCCACCAAATCAGCACCAATAATATTTAAACCATACGTACCACGAACTATTTCCAGGCCTTGGTGTGAGGTTAAGCCGCCCGGCTCTGCCGTACCCGTACCCGGTGCATAAGCCGGGTCGAAAGAATCGATATCGAATGAGATATACACAGGGTGGTCTTGCATTTGTTCGCGCACCTCTTGCATCAAGGGTGCTAAGGATTGATACCAGATATCTTCAGCCTGCACCACTCGAAAACCCTGCTGACGAGACCATTCGAAATCATCCACTGCGTAGCCTGTGGCACGAAGCCCAATCTGAATCACTTTTGAAGGCTCAACCAAACCCTCTTCTACCATGCGCCGAAACGGCGTGCCATGCGCAATTTTCTCACCAAACATGTGCTCGTTAATATCAGCATGCGCATCCACATGAATAATACCGACAGGGCCGTAGCGTTTCTTCATCGCGCGAATAATAGGTAAAACCAGCGTATGATCTCCACCCAGTGTAAAAGGCGCTACTTCGTGCCGATTAATTTCATCGTAAAACGCTTCAATGATTTCAACGCTGTTTTTTAAATCAAACGGGTTAACAGGCACATCGCCAATATCGGCGACTTGTATATGATCAAACGGCGATAGTGCCATTTTCATATTGTACGGGCGAATCATTGTGGATTCCTGGCGGATCTGCCTGGGTCCAAAACGGGTGCCGGGACGATGAGATGTACCAATATCCAAACCAATGCCGACGAAGCAGGCATGAAGACCTTTCGCTGTGTCTTGCGAAGGTAATCGCATCATGGTGCCCGGGCCTGAGAACCTGGGCATGTCGTTGCCACCGAGTGGTTGGTTGTATGCCATTGTCTGCTTATCGCCTGCTTAGAAGAACGGTGAAAAAGCACGATAGCACAGAATAGTTATAAGCCTGACCCATGAACAGGCAACACACCACCGCTTAATTAAGAATAGGTAAACCCGGTGGTGTGTTGAAGAGATAAATACGTCTTCGCTATACCATCTAGCCACCAAAGCCGAAGCTAATGTCACCGATGGTGCGTTGCCTCTGACTCTTGACTACAACAGCACCATTAGCCGCCCCAACAGCAGTGGATCGTATTCTAGACAAAAGCCCACCTGCGGCTGTAAAGTCACCCAAACCTGTCAATGTCGCTGATCCCGCGCTGTCATTGAAATAGCACAGCAGTTGATTATTAAATCCTTCGTCTGTTGCGCTAAATTCTATTCGCGCACCTCGTGCAGTGGACTCAGGCTCCCACATAAACGTGCGATCGTTGGCAATGCCACCGGTCGTTGGGCTACTGACAATCAGTGGCTCAACTACCGGCACAGGTATGGCGCTGATGGCCGGAAATTCTGCAGACCCTGGTACATTAAGAAAGCTCTCGGCCGGTATGGTAATGCCGTCCAGCTCACCTGTGTACGTGATGATATTGAACTCATCAAAACCAGGTATAGCAAGCCCGCCGCCAAATGCACTTAAATCAAAAATCGGCGCAGTACCAACCACGCCTCCACCTGATGTCAACGTTATCGAATTGCCTGCAGCTAACGAAGTTGAGTCACTGCCTAACGTTTCTAAGGCATTGGCGGCTTCGCTGGACTCACTAAATAAATCGTCCAGCACAGTGACAACACAACCGGTGTCTTGTCCGGTGGTACTTTGCAAGAAAGCACGCCCATCCGTTGAGTCGACAGCCCGACCCACAGACACCGCTTGAGAATAGCGAAAGAAAGTGCCACCAAAGCTTGAATTCGTACCATCTTGATCGTCAGTCACTGTCAATAGCCCGATGGCATTTGAAGCCCCATCAAACGCATTTGGCGCAACTGTTCCGCCTCCTCCACCACCTGAACCACCACTGCCGCCACCACATCCGGCCAGCGCGATCGAAACGGTAGCCGTTATCGCAAGGTTTTTCATTTCATCACTCCTGTTCGCACCGCAGAAACTTGCGGGCTTCTTAATTAATTAAAAAGCGTGCGTAGAAGGTTAAGTGTCAGAGTGAAGAACAGACATTATCTATAAGGCTTAATTTGTATGGTTAGGACAGATGCTCATAACGCAGTAGGTTTTTGATATCTATGAAGTTAAACTCAAAGCTTAAAAATTGGGAATAATACCGCTTGTCCCCCGAGTGGGGGCATTGAGATTGAGGCCATTCTATGCAGTGGCTTTAATACGGGGCTTAACTCGTTTTTTCCTTTAGTACTCGACGTAAAGAATAAAGTATAGAAAGCCCCGTTTACTATGCCTGCATCACCATCAATTTACGACAGTAACAAACCGCCATCAACATCGACAGTGGTTCCGGTTGTGTAGTCATTTTGAATCAGAAACAAAATACCCAGCGCGGCCTCTTCTGCAGCACCTGCGCGTGCACTAGGAATATTGCAAGTCAGATTTTCGTAGTGTTTCTCGCGATCCTTACCTTCCAAGGCCACCATGGGTGTATCGATAAACCCTGGCGACATCACATTAATGCGCTTGGGTGCAATTTCTTTCGCCACCGCTCTGGACAGCGCTTCAACCGATGCACCAACCGATGATAATGCCACCTGCCCAGGGCCACAACGCCGTGCAGGTGCACCACTAACCAATACGATGGCGCCTCGCTCTGTTAAATGCTCAGTGCCAAAACGCACAACATTGGCATAGCCCCATAATTTATTGAATGATGCCTGATAACCATCCATGTCCATCTCAGTAAAAGGGCCAATTGCACGGCTGCCACCTGTGGCGGCACTCACCAGGATATCGAATGGAGCATGTTTGGCAAACAATGCCTGCATTGCATCACGATCAACAACATCACAGGCTTCCGTGTTGACGCCCTCTGGCAGCGTACCAGCCTTGGAAGGGTCTCTACTGATAGCGATGACTTCGGCACCTAATTCGGCTAACTGTTTAACGCAAGCCAGCCCGATGCCAGAAGTACCGCCGAATACGAGTGCTTTTTTTCCTTTGACTTCCATTATGTTCTCTTCAATGTGGTTCGATTCAATAAATTATATAACTGGCAATAGCCAGATCTAACTATATTACAACTATGCCCAAGCGAATAGCTCTTAACAGCCTTGGTCATTTATACAATAATCCGCTTGTTAGTGGTAGGATTTGTCCCAGTCCAGCGAAAGCTTGAAATCAACATAAACACGATCAGGCTACGTTCTACCTATTCAAGCTTATCAGCACAGGCAGTAACCACTACACTCCCAACATGGCCCAGCTCCAATCGACAAACGCGCAGCCGAAAGTTGCGGTTGTACTGTGTACATTTAACGGTGCTGAGTACCTCGAAACGCAAGTGCAATCGCTGGTTTCGCAATCATATCCTGTCTCCATCCGTGTATTTGATGATGGTTCAAGCGATCGTACACTGGATATCGTGAGCGATCTGGCCAGGCAGTTTGATATTCAGCTGTTTAAAAATGAGACTAATCGCGGCTTTGTAAAAAACTTTGAGTTCGGAATTCGGCAGGTACTTGAAGAGGAATTTGACTACATCGCACTCAGCGACCAAGACGATATATGGGAAGAGAACCGAGTTCAAGCAGGCATGGAGGCCTTACTGCTTCAGGAGCAGCAATTACAGGAGCATAGTGATGATCAGCATAGCGCAAACGCTGCAAAGCAAGCCATCCTGGTCCATTCTGATTTATGCATGATCGATTCACTGAGCCGCCCTCTGCGCTTTTCGTTTTTGAATTATCGTAAATACGCTATAGATGAATCCAGGAATGAAGCGGTGATACTTGGGCAAAATGGTGTTATGGGAAATACGATTTTAATGAACAGAGCACTTGCTGAAATGGCTTTGCCTTTCCCAACAAATTTACATGTACACGACTACTGGCTGGCTGTTGTTGCAGAGCTATTCGGTAAACGTCTTTTTTTAGCGAACCCCTTAGTGGCTTACCGGATCCACGAACGAAATAGTAGTAACTCCAGCGGCAGCACAAAGTTTGGTCTTGCTCGGTTGTTAGATGGTAAATCCATTAATGGATTTTTGAAGCGCGATTTTAAATTACCGTTTAAGGAAGATACTCGTCAAGTCGTTACAACATTCCTGCTAAGCAATAACGGGCAGCTACCGGCATTGAATTCTGAACAAAGAGCGACCGTCACACTATTCGACGAATATTTGCGCGCAGAGCGCGGTAAGTTCACCATGCTAATAAAAATGCTACGCATGGGTTTTTTCAGAAAAGGCGTATTGCACAAAATGCGAGTTGCGTTTAGCTTATTGACATCGGCCAGGTATTCCACCAAATTTAAAACACAGTCTGGCGGTTAGCGCATTTAGGCTACCCGCGTAATAGGCTCGTCGTCATCGAGGCTATTGTTGCTACTCAGTGCGATGACAGTTAGCTGATCGCCACGCGAAACGGCTTTAGCCGCCAGCTCTAAGTCGGCATTGTTTTCAGACTGACATCGGATTTCAATTTTTCTACCCGACTGCATTGCCAATTGTTGGCACTCAAGCCACCGTTGTTCTTCATCTTGTTCAACCAGCAGCACAATTTCGAATACCGGGTCAGTTTGGACAAAAACGCTTGCCATCTGCTGCATGACATGCTCATTGTTAACACCTGCCTCAACAACAACAACAGAATGCTTTTTCAATTCAGGCCGCGCCAGCTTAAGCATGTCAAAGCAATAGTCGTCAAATCGACTGTTTTCTTTTACGTGTGAAATTCGACGCTGCTGAACCAACTCGTTAGACTCACTCAGGGCTTGTAATAGTAAGCGCTGGGTGCTTGAACTATCACCAATATCCGCCAGATAACCATGCTCTGTAATAAGTTCATCAAAACCTGTGGTTCCCCGATACAACACAACAGGCAAGCCAATTCCCATCGCTTCGAGCACCACAGTGGGGTACGGATCTTCGCGAGACGGCAAATACAGACAATCCGCCGCTGAATAATAGTCGGCAACGTCAGTACAAAACCCAGGTAGGTGAATGTTTTGCGCTTCGGCTTCTGTGAGCCTTGTCATCCATGAATCCAGCGTCGCATCGATAGCACCAGCCCAGATAAAGTGCACCGTATGATTCAAACATGTAATATCTCGCGCTTGCTGCATGAATAGATCAAAGCCTTTTCGTAAATCAGCATAGCCCACACCCAGTACAACCTGATCGGTATCACCGATGCCTAATGCTCGCCTGATCGTGTTACGTTTTTCGGCGCTTTTTTCAACGGAGAAATAACTGCCTTGAGGTCTAATTTGCTGTTGAGCTTTAACCTGTTGGGCGATCTTTACAAAACCATTACGAACAATATCGGCTGGAAAAACCACATGATTGGCATGACGGGCAATCTTCTTAACATTATCTTGTAAATTATATTGCTCGA
>CAYSZH010000029.1:0-37322 GCA_964435305.1 uncultured Granulosicoccaceae bacterium | reverse complement strand
TTTTTTCAGATCGATTAAAGCTGTTGTTTGTATCTTCGCAAACACTGCAAAGGCGCGGGGCAAATGGGTGGGTAGAAAAGTAACTAACATGATGTCCAACCCCACTCAACTGGGGCAGTTTTAAAACGTACAGCGCCGCCCAAATAGTCTACTATCGGAGGCCATGCCCTAACAGTCTAAATCCAATGACATCGCGCTCGATCCTCATTACCGGTTGTTCTTCAGGCATTGGTTATGATGCTGCCCATACACTGCACAAAACAGGCTGGCGTGTGTTTGCCACGTGCAGAAGCCAGGAAGACTGCACGAAACTTCAATCGGAAGGTTTGGAAAGCTTCGTTCTCGACTATGCCAGCTCCGCTTCGGTTTCTGAAGCTGCACAGCATGCTCTGTCATTATCAAACGGTAAACTCGATGCCTTATTTAACAATGGTGCTTATGCAATACCAGGTTGCGTTGATGACATTCCTCGAGACGGTTTACGCGAGCTGTTCGAAACCAATCTGTTTGGGCAATTTGAATTAATCAATCTTGTGTTGCCAAAGATGCGCGAACGAGATGCAGGGACCATAATCAATTGCTCTTCAGTATTAGGTTTTGCGGCCATGCCATTTCGTGGCGCTTACAACGCAACGAAATTTGCCATGGAAGGGTTAACAGACACCTTACGGCTAGAACTTAGAGACACGGGTATTCAAATAATTCTGATCGAACCGGGCCCTATCACGACTGAAATTCGTCGCAAATCGCAAGCACCATTTGAAAAATGGATTGATGTGGAAAATTCGGCTAATAAAAAGAAATACGAAGAAGTATTGATACCTCGTTTATACGCACCAAAGGGGCGGCCTGACAAATTCGAATTGCCACCCTCAGCGGTCACCGAAAAGCTATTGCATGCACTTAACAGCCGCAAACCCAAGCCCCGTTACTACGTCACAACCCCAACCAAAATCGCTGGAATAGGAAAGCGGATACTGTCTACGAGAGGCATGGATTGGTTGTGCTTACAATAGAAGGGCAACGCTATCGACGCTGCCCTCCTCCTGCACGCCCTAGCTAACTATGCAGCGATGTCTTGTCTGCTTTTACTGACCGGCATGGATGCCTCCAAAGTCTGCGCAACCATATCGGCAGTGGCGGCCGATAAAGTCCAGCCAAGATGACCATGCCCTGTGTTGTAGAACACACCTGCTTTGTTTCCAGCGCCTACGCGAGGCAACATATTGGGCATCATCGGACGTAGCCCAGCCCAGGGAATAACCCGATCGGTATTGGTATGCGGAAATAAATCTCGACACCACTGCGTTAAAGGTTGAATTCTATCGTTACGAATATCGTAGTTAACACCATTAAATTCGGCTGTACCTGCAATACGAAAACGATCATCACCCAAACGAGAAGTGACTATTTTGGCATCATCATCAAGCAAGCTAACCCATGGAGCGGCTTGCTGACTGGCCTCGTCGTTTAATTCAACCGTAATCGAATACCCTTTAACAGGGTAAATATTGACGCGATCGCCGAGCATGGCAGCAAACGAGCGGCTTTCGATACCCGCACATACCACAACACCATCAAAGTGTTCAGTGGTGCTTTGACCTTCATCCCCATTTTGCACCTGAACCTGAATACCATTTCCAGCATGTTCGAGTACTTGGACAGGTGAGTCATACTGGATATCAACACCGTACTTTTTACAAGCACGTGCAAGACCTCGGGTGAATTTATGAATATCTCCTGTCGAGTCACTTGGGGTGTAATAGCCGGCGTAAAAATCAGTGACTAAAGCAGGTTCTATCTGCTTCATCTCTTCATTGCTAACCGCCTCTCTTGCCAAGCCACCTTGCTTAAGCAGTTCGTTCACTTTAGTCGCATGCTCAAAGCCTTTTTTATCTGAGTAGACATGCAAAATGCCACGTGTCTCAAGATCAAAATCAATGGCTTCTTTATTAGCCCATGAGAATAAGTGTTTTCTGGCAGCGATGGCCAGGCGTACGGTTTCGATGGTGTTCTCTTCGTACTTGGGAATATTGCTCATAAATTCGAACATCCAGGAGTACTTGTGCCAGCCGGGGCTCGGATTAACCAGCAAAGGTGCATCTTTTTTTAGCATCCATTTGATGCCTTTTAATACGGTGGATAACTGCGTCCACACTTCTGCATTGGATGCTGATAACTGACCACCATTAGCAAAGGATGTTTGCATGGCGGCATAACGATGCTTATCGAATACAGTGACAGAGTAACCGCGCTGTGCAAGCGCGTAGGCTGTGGTGATACCGGTGACGCCGGCACCAATTACGGCAATATGCTTCATGAGATAGCTCCTATTCACGATCAGCAATAGCTGCTATCGCAAATGAAAAATTGGCATTAAACACAACCGTAAATATTCGGTGCATTTCAATGCCTTGTTTGCAGCCAATCTGCAAACATTGCTATCCCATCTGTCTTTGGAACCTGAGAGTTTGGACACCAGCTGTAGTGGCTCGTGTGTTACCCCTTCGGTGGGCAAGTGGTTCAATAACTTGCCGCTCTCCAGATGTCTCTGCCTGCAGTGGTCCTTGTGCCTGAGAGTTTCCTGGGCGTTGCTCCTTCGGCGCTGGCCCTATGGCCAGACTCTCCCACTACCTGCCTTACTCATTTATGCTACGCATGAAGATCAATATGCGTAAAGGTCAAGCTAAATTCAACCTGCATAAGTACTTGCGACGAATCTATGATCGTACATCTGACATAGATATGCAAGCAGTATGAGACGCTAAGCATCGCTAGTATCGGCATGTTGAGATGCCATATCCAATACCTTTCTGGCACCAGATTCACGCTAAATCGAATTACCTCGAAGGTTTTGTGAGACACTGCGATAAAATGGTAGACGGCCGTATCGGCCGTGCGTTCCAGGGTATTAGTTCAGCATTGTTCCATGAATCCGTTTGAAACCGAATCTTTATCACGATCTCTCGAAGCCACACTGCTTAAGCATCAAAGCGAACATGATGGCAGCCATGACGTGCACCATGCACGGCGAGTGAAGATAAACGCGCACACCATTGCGTCTATGGAGCGTAAGGGTGATGAGCCGACGCTGGTCGCAGCAGCGTACTTACACGATCTAATTAATCTACCTAAAAATCATCCAGATCGGGCTAATGCATCGCTCTTATCAGCTGACGCTGCAGCACCCATATTAACCAATCTTGGATTTGATACCGCTCGTACATCAGCTGTGCAACATTGTATTTTAGCGCATAGCTTCAGCGCCAATATCAAACCCGAAACCATTGAGGCAAAGATATTACAAGACGCTGATCGGCTTGAATCATTGGGCGCATTGGGCATTGCCAGAACCTTTTATATCGCGGGCAAACTGGACTCTTCGTTATTCAACGGCGAGGATCCGTTCGCTAGCGATAGAGCGTTAGACGATCTTAATTTTGCTGTCGATCATTTCAAGGTCAAACTTCTGGGATTAGGCGATACCATGCAAACAGATTCTGGAAAAGCACTGGCCGCCAAACGCACACAAGACATGCGCGCTTTTCTAAGCATGCTTGCAAGCGAACTGGGTGTTACACAACCCTGGTAACTCGCGTGTCAACGAACCAACATACACAGCTTAAACAAGGCATGCTATTTATGCTGCTGGGTACATCTGTCATCCCGGTAATGGATGCCGTTGCCAAATATCTCGGTGACAGCATGTCGCCTTTACAAATCACCTGGGGGCGCTTCTTTTTTCAGGCCTTAATCATGGGTAGCGCCATGTTGATACACAGTGGACCAAAAGCACTGATGCCCAAGCGCGGATTTATTCACGCCTTGCGCGGCTTGATAATGGCTATAGCCACTTTCTGCTTTTTTTTGTCACTACGCTATTTACCATTGGCCGACGCTATCGCCATCTTCTTTGTACAGCCAATGATACTGACGCTGATGTCATGGTTATTTTTGGGTGAACAAGTTGGTTGGCACCGTCGCCTGGCTGTACTCGCAGGCTTTATCGGCGCCTTGTTTATTATCAAACCTGGCAGCGAAACATTCACAGTTGCAGCACTTTTACCCTTCGCCGCAGCGTGTTTCTTTTCAAGTTACCTTGTTCTGACGCGTTCCGTTGCCAATATTGATCATCCAGCTACCATGCAATTCGTATCTGGCACTTGCGCTATGCTGGTGTTAAGCCTTGCGCTTTTTATCGCAAGCTTATTACCCGATAACACGCTTTCACCAACGGCACCATCCGGCATGCAATGGTTGTGGCTGGCCTTGATTGGCCTAGTAGCAGCCGTGGGGCATCTATTGGTCATTATGGGTATGAATCGAGCGCCCGCCTCCGTGCTAGCACCATTCGGGTATGCCGAAATAATTGCCGCAACCACACTCGGCTGGCTAATTTTTGGAGACTGGCCAGATCAGCTTACCTGGGTGGGAATTGTGATAATTGTTGCAAGTGGCGTCTATGTGTTTATTCGTGAGCAACATCAGGCCGCCCATCGGGAAACAACAACGGCGCTGTAAACGAACCTGGTTAAAAAAAGACGGATACAGCCAAAAAGCGAATGAATTAAAAACAGCCGCAACTTAATTGTGGCAGTTTCACTGAACCAGACACACGTAAGCTGGTGCAAATAAGACGACAGGCTTACTTAAATTTCAGATCCAGTCGCTCTAGCCAGCAACTCCTGCACAGCCAGTTTTGGATCAACACCCTCTATTACAACTCGATACACCTGTTCAATAATGGGTAGATCAATGCCAAGCTTTTTGCTCTGTTCAAATACCGCGCGCGCCGCCTGAACACCTTCAACTACTTGCTGAATTTCGTCTTCGGCTTCCGCTATCGATTTACCCGCAGCCAGTGCCAGCCCCATTCTTCTATTACGCGACTGATTGTCGGTACAGGTTAAAACCAAGTCTCCCATGCCGGCAAGCCCCATAAAGGTTTCGGGCTTAGCACCCATCGCCACACCAAAGCGTTGCATTTCAATCAAGCCACGATTAATCAAAGCAATACGCGCGTTGGCACCAAAACCCAAGCCATCAGATAAGCCTGCACCAATAGCAAGAACGTTTTTTATAGCCCCTCCTACCTCTACACCGACAATATCTTGAGAGGTGTAAGCCCTAAAGGTTGGCGTGGACATTGTGCTCACCATGTAATCAGCAAAAGCCGCATCAGACGCTGCCACTGTGATCGCAGTCGGTAAATCCAGCCCAACCTCTTTGGCAAATGTCGGCCCTGATAAAACAGCGTATCGGGAACAGTCTGGCAGAACCTCTTTGACAACCTGATGTGGAAGTAAACCTGTTGATAGCTCTAGACCTTTGGTAGCCCAGGCAATATCCAGCGTGTTAGAACCAAGGCGTGTCAGAATTTCTCTGAATGAATGGCTAGGCACCGACACCAATACCGTTGTTGCGCCATCTAAAGCAGCATTCCAATCCGGTTCTACCTGCAACGATTGCGGAAATGAAGCACCTGGGAGATAACGCTTGTTTTCTCGATCTGCCTTCATTTGTTCCATTAAAGCACTGTCCCTTCCCCACAACTTGATTTGGGTACCGCATCTGGCCATCTGTAGTGCTAGTGCTGTTCCCCAGGAACCCGCTCCCAGTACGGTGACTTTATCTATGGACAAACTTATCTCCTCAAATGATTGCCTGGCGAAGACAACGCATATTGCGACCAGCAGCCTGGACTAAATGCTATCGTCTGTCCTGATTCTAGGCCAAATTCTGTCGATGCGAACAGGTGAATAAAAATTGAACAACTTGGAAAGCGCAGCTAACGCCTATGAAACCCATGCGATGGATTTTGCAGGTTCGCGGGATAGATCCACAATAGGCGTACCTGAAATTAAGCAATGGGCAAGCATGCTTCCAAAAAAGGCGACTGTTATTGATTTAGGTTGTGGTTCAGGTTATCCACTGACAAAGGTTTTGAATGATTTCGATTTTCAAGTTTGGGCACTAGACAGTTCGCCCACCTTAATCAAACTATTTCAAACCCGGTTTCCACACATACCAATTCAATGCGAACCGGTACAGAAATCTCATTTCTTTAATCAAAAATTTGATGCTGCGATGGCAGTAGGGTTGATTTTTTTATTAACCGAGAAAGAACAGCGCGCTTTCATAAACGATGTATCAAAAGCGCTAAAATCCGGTGGTCGGTTTTTATTTTCTGCACCTTCTCAAACGGCTCATTGGAAGGATGTGAGCACGGGCTGCGAGTCACGCTCACTTGGGCAAAAAAGATATGTTGAAGTTTTAGATAAAACGGGCTTTCGACTTCTGTCTACGTTTCGAGATGCTGGAAACAATCTTTACTATGATGCTGCACTCACTTGAATTTACCTGGTGGTCACAACTTTCAATTTAATTCGCGTCTTACTACGATGCGATCTCTATTTCTTCAACACTACCTATGTCTTGGGTATCGTTTGTATGCATAGACGAATTTACATCGACTATGAACATTCATATCGATTAGACGGCTAATAGATCAACAGCCAAATCAGAACAATTACGAATAATTTCGTTAACTAAAGAATCGATCCTGTGAGTGAGATCGCATTATTAATTTCCCAAGCTCGTATAATCCGAAAAGCCTGCGTCACTATTTTAAGCTCAGCACAAGTATAAATTCAAACTATTTATTTGAATTTATTTGGAACTGCTGCAGAACAATTCGGTCCCATCCGACAAGGTAAAAGCAAGTTAAGTTCGTTCATGTAACTCATGCTTGCGTAAGTGCAATCATTAAACACTACGAGTATTGTGAGCCGCCTTAGAAGTTCCGTTGAAGTTTAATTTATTTTTAAACTAGTTACTAAACTATGTGTGTATAAGACCGTGACCACCGTGCTCGGTGTGCAACTAATCCCTACTAACGCAGCACTCTTTCGTTAGTTTCGGCTTTGTTTTTCGCACAAACCATATACATAATAAGACAAAGGAAAAAGATACCATGAAGTTGTATAAAACTATGCAGTCAATTTGGCTGGTAACCGCACTCGCCCTGTGCGCAAGCTTTTCAACTACCGCAAACGCACAGTCACTCAAACGCGAATACAGTGTCACCGTAACTAATATTACAAAGAAGGACGCATTCACACCTCTGCTCGGTGTTACTCACAGCAGCGCGGTCGCATTATTCGAATTAGGTGAAGCAGCGTCTGCTGAAATTGCTGACATGGCAGAGTCTGGAAATATTGCTCCACTTACCGCCGCACTTGAGGCTAATCCAGGTGTTGCAGCAACCGGCACAAACGGTGGCCTTCTTTTAGCTGGCGATACCGTGACCTTTAACGTCAAAGCCTATGCCTGGCTTCGATTTTTCAGCATGGCGGGTATGATTTTGCCAACCAACGATAGCTTTGTAGCGCTTAATGGAGTGAGATTACCACGCTCACGTAAAAGGACTGTAACCTATCATGCAAAGGCCTACGATGCGGGTAGCGAAGTTAATAACGAAGTGTGCGCAGATATTCCAGGCCCAATATTCTGCCTTGATTCAAATAATGGTGTAATGGGTGAGGGTGTATCAGCACCAGCCGGTGACGACGAAGGCTTTGTTCACATTGCCAACGGTATTCATGGTGTCGGAGACATACCAGCAGCCGGATACACTTGGGATGGACCAGTTGCAAAAGTTGAAATCACACGCGTTCATTAATACCAAGTTTTAGACAGCAAAGTGATTGTTTAGTCGAGGTACTCAATTCTGGAGTACCTCGCTTTTTAAATCTTGGAAACACCCCAGACTAAGCAGAACAAACCACATTGGTTGGTGTACAAGTCGACTGACGCACCAGTAAGGCCGTCTCAATCACCCGGTTCAAACTGTGCTCATGACGATCACTTACACTGAGTTCCACAAGGCTTGCAGCTGCAAGCTGGCCAATACGCTTTGCGGGAATGCGCACGGTTGTTAGTGCGGGCGAAATTTCAGCAGACCCAGGAAAGTCACCGATACCCACAACAGAAAGCTCCTCGGGTATTGAGAGACCCTGTTGCTGCGCTGCATAAATGACCCCATGCGCAATAATATCGTTTCCACACACAATAGCCGTGGGCGGATTGGTTGATAACAGTTGCAATGCGATACCTTTAGCCTCAGCAAGATTGTACGAACATCGAACTTTTCGTTGATCAGGCACATGCAAATGATTGATCAGCATGCATCGCAAAGCACCTTCTTTTCGATCACGCGCTCGGTCATTATTAACAGTGTCAGGAAATAAAAACGCAATATCCTGATGCCCCAAGTCAATCAAGTGCTGCGTCACTTTCATTCCAGCTTCAGTATTGTCCGCACCGATAAATGGCAATTGTGCGTTTGGTTGGTAACCCCACACAGCAAGCGTCGGTACATTATGTGCGCGCAATATCGACAGTGCATTTTTATTATGATCTTGTCCCACTAAAGCGATGCCATCGATTCGACGTTCCAGCAAAGATCGAATAAGCGATTCTTCCTGATCAAGATCATAGTTATGGCTGGCAATCAGCATGGTTCTGTCATGCACGCGTAACTGATTTGAAAAAGCATCGATTAGCTCGCTGAAAATCGCGTTGTTAATCGTTGGCACAATAAGGCCAATGGTGCCGGAGGAGCGGTTGTGCATTGTGCCTGCCATCCGATTACGGATATATCCCATCTCTTCAGCCGCAACGCGGATTCGCTCACGTGTGTGGGGTTTAACCACGTCAGGCGAATTGAAATAGCGCGAAACAGTCGCAGGTGACACACCTGCTTTTTGCGCCACCTCGACAATGCCAGGCGCACCCTTTCTGGACCGAACTCGCTTCACCATGCAGTCAATGTACGTGACTATGAAAACATTTGCATTTTTATTTACATTACATACGCTATGCAATGTAAAGGTCTTGGTCAAATAAACCCGTCCCACCAGGCACCGAGGGCGGGCTCGTGGATAGGAACCGAAGCACAATAAAACCTATTATTAAAACCGGAAGCTACCTCACATGAGCGCCTGACTTACAACGCAAACACAGAGACTCTCAGCGGGATAAATCGAGAGCGATTGTGTCCGACACCGTTCGAATAGAAAAACTGCTGCGCACCTTGCTTACACCTGGCAGCAAGGCTATGTACTCCCGGTGGATTCTCTCGTAGCCAGCCATATCGGCGCAGGTGACGTGTAAGAGATAATCTGAGTTGCCCGCCATCAGGTGGCAGCTGCGCACATGAGGAACATCATTAACCGCAGCCTCGAACTCGTTCAGTAACTCTTCGCGCTGGCTCTCTAGCGACAGTTCGACGAACACCGACAACCCTCGCCCGACCAGCTTACGATTAACCAACGCCACGTAACGATCGATGACACCATCGCTTTCGAGGCGGCGTACCCGTCGATGGCATGCAGATGCACTGAGCCCAACCTTATCGGCGAGTTCGGCATTGGTGATTCGACCATCCATTTGAAGTTCTTTCAGGATCGAATGATCTATTTTGTCAAGCTCCATCATTCGAAGATTCTACGACAAAATTGGACAAAATTGCACATTATTAGGCGTATATAAGCATTTTTTCACATATTTTGCATACATCCATCGCCGTATTCGGCGTATCGTTGTCACCATTAATTAGACCGTGAAGTTGCGGTCGATAAATTTGATCGAGTAGAAAAAGCGTATGAAAGTTGGACTGCCAAAAGAAATAAAGAATCACGAGCAGCGCGTTGGCCTAACACCGAACATTGTCTCCGAACTCACCCGACGTCAACACTCTGTGCTCGTAGAAACAAACGCGGGTGTTGGTATTGGCGCAAGCGATGCGGACTATAAAGCAGCGGGTGCGGAGATTGCTGCCGATGCAAAGTCTGTGTTTGACGCCAGCGAAATGATTGTGAAGGTCAAAGAACCACAGGCGGTTGAGCGAGCTATGCTGCGCGAAGACCATACGCTTTTTACGTACTTGCACCTGGCACCTGACGCTGAGCAAACGGCCGACTTGGTGGCCAGCGGAGCCACTTGTATTGCGTATGAAACCGTGACAGACGACGCTGGTGGTCTCCCGCTTTTAGCGCCAATGTCAAAGGTTGCAGGCCGCATGTCCATTCAAGCCGCTGCCAACTTTTTGCAGCAACCTAATGGTGGCGCTGGCCTGCTCATCGGTGGTGTCCCTGGCGTACCGCCTGCAAAAGTTGTGATCATTGGCGGCGGTGTTGTTGGGCAACACGCTGCCGAGATGGCGATAGGCCTTGGCGGCAACGTCACGATTCTCGATCGCAACAATGATGTGCTCGATTACTGCGAAGCGCGTTGGGGTGCATCGGTTACCACAACGTACTCAACAGCAGCAGCGCTTGAAGATTTGGTCATCGATGCCGACGTTGTTATTGGTGCTGTACTGGTCAAGGGAGATACTGCGCCCAGGCTGGTGACGGCGGATATGGTAATAGCCATGCGCGCGGGTTCAGTGCTTGTGGATGTCGCCATTGACCAGGGCGGTGCGTTCGAAACATCACATGCCACCACCCACCAAGATCCCGTGTACATGGTTGACGATGTGGTGCACTATGCCGTTGCAAACATGCCTGGGGCTGTGCCCAGAACGTCGACTTATGCCTTAAACAACGCCACAGCTCCATTCATATTGGCCCTGGCTGATAAAGGCCCTAAGCAAGCCATGATGGCCATACCACATCTGCGTAATGGCTTAAACGTTAGCGCTGGAGAAATCACTGACCCACAGGTTGCTGACGCACTGGGGTACAACTTTGTTCCTAGCGAGGATGCCGTCGACAAACTCACTTGATAACTGCAAAATTGAGACAGGTAATTCAACCGTAAACCCAATAGCCACCGTCCCTTAGTCAAACTTGTACGTACAAGTTTGACTAAGCTAAGCACGCCAAGTGTTTCTAACATTGCCAGCACGCCTATTTAGAAATCTAATTGGGTGATGACACATCACAAACAGTGCCTTCAGGCGCTACCACGAGCATTCTTTTTTGACCATAGCTGGTTTGCATAGGTGGCTGTAGAATAGTAATGTCCAGGTCTTTTGCTTTCGCATAGTATTTATCTATATCACCCACAACGAATGTTAGGTATACGCCTGCTTTCAGCCCTCTTACTTGTTCCGGTACAACCTCATTGGTTTCAGAAATAATCCCAATTTCAATATTTTTACCTTTAGAGACCAGATGTATAAACCAGTCACTTTCAAAGCCAATATTGAAATTGAACAAAGACATGTAGAAATGTTTAGATTGCTCTAAATCGTGAGAACAAACATTTGTGAGTAGTCTGTCGATATCCATATTAAATTCCGTTTGTATATTCCGCGCTAGTTAGCATGAAGTGCAGGTAAATCGCTCTTATACCTGGATATAAATTCACTTGGCGTTAGTTGTTTTTCTTCTTTAAAGGCTCTGTTAAAAGCGCTCTGGCTATTGTAGCCAACTTCGGCAGCAACACGCGTAATAGGTATCTCAGTAGTGGTGAGTTTCTCACGCGCATGAATAATTCGAATACGTCGCAGCAGACTACGCCAAGTCATGCCCGTTTCATCTACTATTCGCCTTGATAAAGTTCTTTCACTGGTCGCCAGATCAGAGGCGATCACACCAATCTCAAGCACCTTCAAATGCATTGACGTGCTTGTGAATAATGCTGGCTATCTGGGAAGCAATCTTATCCATAGCGACGACGGAATTGAGATACACTTTGCTGTAAACGTGTTGGCACCCAGGCGATTAAGCATGGTGCGCTAATCGCACGGGTCCCATCAACTGATGGAACTGACCAAGTGCAAAAAGCGAGCGTTTAATGAAGTCATTTGAGCCAAAGCCCACGCTTACGCATAGATTTCTTTGAATAACTGAATACTTTGTCTAAATCCGTTTTCGAAATCCCCATCTCCGCTGTGGTAGACACTTTCAAACGAGATGACACCCGAATAGTTGTCAGCTCTAAGCGCATCTGCCATGGGTGAAAATTGGTCTCTGAGTTGCCCATGCCCTAATTGACGCACTTCCAGCAAAGCTCGGGGTGTATCAACCTGTACATCCTTAATGTGAATATGCCCAAGGTAGCCATCCTTAATCTCCTCGTACCCGTCGGGATAAGCACGTTCGTGACACCAACAATTGTTGGCCGGATCCCATAACACGTTAAGTACATCTTTCGCATCCAGATCGTCTATTAGTTTACGCGCCGTGTAATTGGAATTAACCATGGTGCCATTGCCTGTTTCAACCACCAAAGTAACTCCTTCAGCACGCGCAAGCTCGCAGGCAGGCGCAATGAGAGGTGGCAACGAATCCCAGGCGCCGTGAGCGACATTCCATTTTTCAGCGCCGTTTAACCCCCAAAGAATTTGTTCTTTTTTGCTTGTCATTATGCGAACCAATGGCGAACCGAGCTCATGGGCCATTTCAATAACCCGCTTCAAAGCATCCATGTGTTTCGTATGCAATTCGTCACCAGGCTTGTTGGCTGTTGTCATACCGGCAAATATGTGACGAGATAAACAAGACACTGGTTTGCCTCGATCATTAAGTAAGGCTTTTATCTCTCGAATCTCCTCGATGCTGTGATCCCCTACTTCTTTCTCACCAACAAATTGGAGCTCTGCGTATTCAATTTCAAATTCATCCATCACATCGACCGCATGAGCTAGATCACGGCTTATGCCATCACAAATAACACCTAGTTTCATAGTAGAGCTCTCTAGTTCTGATTAACGGCGCAATTGCGCACCTATTATTTCTTCAAGCACTTTCGTCACCACCCAATTATCACCATTTGGGTATTTTGTCTTGCCAGCATGAAATAGCTGCATGGCTGAAGAGGCCATATGCATTGGTACACCCAAGTGCATAGCCAAATCAAGCGAGATGGTTAAATCTTTGTGCAATGTATTGATGTGACTACCCGTTCCCTCAAACTGGTTGCGTTCGACTATCGCGACAAGCGTGTGGCCACTTTACTCAGAAAATCTACCCCTTGAGCCAGTTCATCCATTTCTATATATTCGTCCGCTTTGTGCGCACGAGCGATGTCGCCGGGGCCGAAAACCACGGTCGAATAATCAGCGTCACTGAAATAGCCACCGTCTGTGCCAAAGGAGACAACGCCGCGGCTGTTGAGACCGGTGACCGCACTGACGAATGCCGCCGCTTGCTCGGCGTTGCGATCATCCAGCGCCGGTACCGCGACTTCGGTGATAATCTGAATGTCCGCGCCAGAGTGGACAACTTTCATTGCGGGTAATAATTCATTGTTCGCATAGCCCTCAATTTCGGCAATGGTTTCCGCGCCATTTTCTCCTGGCATCTGGCGATATTCCCAGTTGAAATAACACCAGCCGGCGGTCGCATTGCGCGCGGCACCGCCTTCGATAGTGCCAACATTTAACGTGGGATAAGGCGGCGTATAGGGCGAATTCGACACAGGATTAGCAGCGCGCTGCACAGCTATTTCTTCCATTTTTGCTATCAACTTTACAGCTGCAGAAATGGCGTTAACACCTTTGGTGGGATCGCAGGAATGGGTCGCGAACCCGGTGATTTCAGTACGCATTTCGTAACCGCCTTTGTGGCCAGTTACGATTTGCATTTGCGTTGGCTCACCGACGATAACAATCTCTGGCCGATAAGCGTTCTTCGCCATGCGTTTAAGTAAAACAGGCATTCCGTATCCGCCGATTTCTTCATCATAAGAAAATGCAATATGGATTGGTCTGTTTAGGTTGGCGGCTTTAAATTTGGGCACAGAGGCGAGAACACAGGCAAGAAAGCCTTTCATATCAACCGATCCACGTCCAAACAGACGACCACCTTTACGCGTTAATGTATACGGATCACTACGCCACTGTTGACCTTCAACAGGTACAACATCAGTATGGCCACTGAGCACAACACCGCCGTCAACATGTGGTCCGATGGTCGCGAAGATGTTGGCCCGCTCACGGGCATGGTCGTAGCTCAATGTCGACTCAATTGCGTGGCTGGCTAAATATTCCTGAACATATCCCACGATGCCGTGTGTTGGCCGACCCGAGACACTTTCGAAACTCACCAGCCGCTCGAGAATCTCAACAGCGTTTTCCAGCACATCATGCATCATTCTTCTTTTCTGTAGTTGCCGCTTAAAAGCAGCGAGCAGTTTATCAATATCATCGGATGTCGTATTCTACGGCGAACAAAGCGCGCAACAGTGACACTTTATTCAAACATCATGTAGAGAGCTAAGCAATGGCCCCTCCCTTCTCACAAACTGAATATGCCGATCGGCTCAAGCGCGTTCGCACCGCAATGCAACAACACGGATTCGATGTACTCGTCATCGGTGACCCGGGCAATGTCAACTGGCTTACCGGTTACGATGCGTGGTCGTTTTACACACCACAGATCATGGTTGTCGGGCTGGAAATTGAACCGACATGGCTTGGCCGTGAGATGGATGCCGGTGCTGCAGCTTTCACAACGTATCTCGCGGATGAGCAGCTTGTGCCCTATCCGGAAAAGCTTGTGCAGCAACGTGGCGTACATCCAGCACAATTTATGGGCGACTGGATGGCATCAAAAGGGTGTGATGCTAAACGCATCGGCTTCGAGTCTGATGTTTACTTTCTCACTCCGGCCAGTGTCGAGCACTTGAAATCGAGAACCCCGAATGCAACATGGGAAGACTGTGGAAAACTTGTGAACTGGCAACGCCTGACCAAAAGTCGTGCAGAAATCACAATGTTGAGCCAGGCAGCAGCTATTGCTGGATGCGTGATGCAGACTGCCTATGACAGCATCAGGCCCGGTGTCCGCCAATGCGACGTAATGGCGGAAGCCACCGCTGCGATGATCCGCGGCACACCGGAATTTGGTGGCGACCTAACCGCACTGCACCCCTTGGTTTTGGCTGGTGTTGCGGCTTCAACCGCGCACCCAATGTGGACGGACGCGCCGTTCGAAAACAACCAGACAGTCGCCTTTGAACTCGGCGGCTGCCGCAAACGCTATAACGCAGGACTTGCCCGCACAGTACATCTGGGCAAGCCGGGCGAAACATTGATAACGACTGCAAAAGCGGTGAGTGAAGGTATGGAAGCCGTACTCGATGCAATGAAATCGGGCGTACTGTGTTGCGATGTGCATGTCGCCTGGCAAGCGGTGCTTGATAGCTATGGTCTTGAGAAGAAAAGCCGCATCGGTTACTCCATTGGTGTTGGCTATGCGCCAGACTGGGGCGAGCACACGATCAGCTTTCGACCGGGCGATGAAACGCCGTTACCGGAGAATGCAGTTGTACACATCATTCTTGGCATGTGGATGGAAGGCTGGGGAATGGAACTAAGCGAAACGATTCACGTACGCGAATGCGATGCGATCTGCCTCACCCAATTCCCGCGCGATGTCCACATCATCGACACTTAAATATCGCAGAACCGATTGTGAGCTCTAAGAAACAAAGTCACATCCACCAACTAACAGGTATCCACCTCCTCGCGTTTACACATTGTTCGCCACGGACAAACCGACTTGAATATCGACTCGTTGATGGTTTGGTGGATGAGAAATTCCCAGTGATCTACTTGGATGAGTTGAGAGAAGTCTGCCCGGGTATATGCGAGGGTAACTTATGGAGCGAAATAACCGGAGCACCTGTTAAGCAATGGAAAAAAGGAGGGTGAGTCTATGAACCCCGCCGCATTAGCAGATTTTGCGTCGATAGTGCGACAATTACCATCGCTGCACCAACGAGCTCGATCGTCTCAAACCGATAGCCTTGCCAGTAACGAACGGCGAACGTCACGATAGGAATCAGATTGATAAACAGCATTGCATTCAGTGGGCCAACCCGTCTGGCACCCAAAATCCATGTAAACATGGCTCCCAGAACGCCAACAATTGCCAGAAACAGCAATCCCCATCGCACCTGAAACCAATCGTCTAAAGCAGGTTGAGTCAACAAGCCCAGTGAAAGCAAAGCAACCACAAGCAGCGAATTGGCAAGCGCACCCGCGATCATGCACAGCGTTGTTAGTCGCAAGCTCGTCCAGTGCCGATAGCGCACACAGGAGATGGTGTAGATAACAAAGCACAACGCGCCCGATAACACCATGAAGTTTGCAACGATTTCGCTCGAACTGATATCCAATGTTGCATTCCAACGGGTAACGACCGTCACAACACCAAAAAAAGCCACGAAAACACAAAGCAGAGACACGATGCCTGGTTTTTCTCCGCCGATAGCCCTTTGAACTAACACTGTAATTAAAGGCTGAGTCGCGACAATAATGGCGGCTATTTCTGGGCGTGTGAACATAAGCCCACCAAAGATAAACGAGGGAGCCGCGCACATGCCCATTACGCCAATTCCGAAAATTCTTATCGTATCCGGACCGGTTCGCAACGCTGCCCATCCTTCTCGCAATACCAAAGGAATTATCAGAATCAGCGCGGGCAATGTAAAACGGAAAACGGACGAATGAAATGCATCAACCGTTTCGAAGGTGTGTTTGGCTATGGGAAACTGTATACCCCAAATTATGACCGTGGTGAGCACCAGCACTGTGCCAACGGTATATTCACGACCACGGTTGTCTACGGCTGGAGTATTCAATTTCAGTTTACTGGGCAATAGCGCCACTGCTATTACCGATTGTAGCATCGCGTTACCAAACGTGATGGGTCGCTAGAGACAATACAGCGCAATTGACTCTCGGATTTCTGATTTAGCTTTGTCGCTTTCTTTGGAGCGCCATTTAGAAAATGCGTTGAAGCGTGTAAAGGCAAAGCTCAATATTGTACATTCGTAATAGCTCTGTATTTGCATCACACACGTCAGGAATTTTCGTCCGGATCAACCCACTCAGGCAAGGAATACACTATTTTGCTCAATAGCGCATCGAAGGTTTTCTTTTCATCTTCTGTGAGAACTTCGCGCATCAATTCCTGACGCACTTGAATCACGGGGATGATTTCCTGAATCAATGTACGCCCCGAATCTGACAGTTCAAGAGACTTGGCTCGCTTGTCATCCTCGCTGGTTGTCCGATACAAATACCCTTTATCCAGCAGCAACGATATTGCCCGGCTTATCGTGTTTTTTGGCTGGCCAGTAACCAGTGCAATATCTTGAGCCACCAGAACATCACGCTGTGTGAGGCTGTACAAGATCTGAACCTCAGCCCGTGATACGTCAAATTGCTTTGCAATGTGCATGTAGAGTGGGCCGAGAAAAAAATTAACCAAAAAGCTCAAATTCCAGATTTGACGCACCGGGCTCGTCTCCAGCAAATCGATAATTGCAGGGCCGAATCGCTCGTTCATCTGGTCTTCTTTCCACTTCATTTTTGACTTTTCCTGATCAGTTTTTTGGCTGCTTAGCCTAAATTAGTACAATTTGGAACTTGATTATAGTTCCAAATGGGACCATAATAGCCCCTCGATACGGCAGATCAGCCGTAAGGAGGAGAAAAAAATGAACAAGCTTACTACAATGATTTTTAGTGCCCTCTTATTATCAGCAACAGTGAAGCCTGTTTTTGCTGAAGAGTTGCGCATGCTTATTTCTTTCCCGGAGAGTTTGATCTTTACGCAAGAAATTGGTATTCCATTCGCAAAAATGATAGAAGAGGAAAGTGGTGGAGAGCTGAGCGTCTCTATTAGCTACCCTGACGCCGTGCCCCCTCTCGAACAGTTCGAGCCGACTCAATCAGGTGTGTTCGACGTATTGTTTACGCACCCAGCATACCATGCAGGCATCAGCACATTTGGACTGGCCGTTGATGGAACTGTGGCCGATCCGATCAAGCGCCGAGAAAGCGGTGTATTTGATTTCATCGATAAGCAGTATCAGAAACTGGGCATGCGCGTGGTTGGTTTGCCACCGATGGGGACAAAACCATTCCGCTTTTATACCAAGGAGCCCATTAGTGGAGAACCCGCTTTTGAAGGTCTCAAAATTCGCGGCACAGTGACCTATCATCCAGTAATCGAACTACTTGGCGGTACTGGCGTGGTTATCAGTAACGGTGAAACCTACTCGGCAGTTCAACAAGGGGTTGTTGACGGAGTTGCCAACGCAGCACCCGCTGCACTTGACCTTAAGTTGAACGAAGTGCTCGACTATTTCGTCGAGCAGCCATACGGTAGCGCATCTTTGTACTATCTTGTAAATGCTGACAAGTGGGACTCCTTGTCTAAGAACGCACAGGCGGCTATTACCAGTGCAGCCAAGAAGATGGAAAACAATGCCATCGCCCGCATGGATATACTTGCCGAAGAAGAAAAAGTAAAACTGATCGAACTTGGCATGAAACCCACACGGATATCAGATGGTGAAGCGGCACAACTGGATGCCACCTGGGCAGCAGGTGTTTGGGAGCTCGGTATGAAAGGTGCTCCAGAGGCCACCGCCGGATTGCGAGAGCTTGCGCGCAGTGCCGGATTGTCCGACTGATCATCAGATCAGCATCATGAACAGACAAAAAATATTTTTCTTTCATGATCAGGCCACACGAGCGTTGTTTGCGCTCGCGTGGCTGGCTCTGGCTATGGCCGGAAGCTTGTTCGTTTACGGTGTCGTTATGCGCTATTTCTTCAATGCCCCGTCAACCTGGTCCGGTGAAGCTGTCAGTTACTGTCTTGCCGTTCTGATTTTTGCCGCGCTACCTGAACTCACGCGACAGAATGCGCATATCTCGGTTGATATTTTGCCGGAGTACCTGCCTACCCGCTATGCGCAAATACTCGCGCGTGTTAACGCGCTAATCGCCACCGCTGCTTGTGGCATAGCTGGCTGGATTGTTGCCGGCCAGGCTCTCAAGCAATTCGATCGCGGATTAATGACCAATGCTGCACACCCAATCCCGCGATGGGGATTTACCGCATTGATTGCCCTGGGACTGATCGGCGCTGCCAGCCATTTTGCACGGCAGATCTTTGCAGAACACTCAGCGAATCACCCAGAAAAATGAGCTGGTACATACTGCTACCGCTGGCTGTTGTTTTTCTGCTGTTGCTGTTCCTGCTGGGCACCCGTGTTTTTGTCGCATTCCTGACGCTCAATATCATCGGATTAATGGTGCTTATTGGTCCGCGCGGCTTTGGCATTTTTACAAACAGTATTTACGAAACCGCGACTTCGTCGACGCTGATCACTGTAGCGCTATTTGTGTTAATGGGTGAAATCCTGTTTCGCTCCGGGTCGGTAGATATGTTGTTTGACAGTGTTGACCGGCTGGTCGGCGCTGTACGTGGCAGGTTGTACATCGTTGTCATGCTGCTTGCTACGATTTTTGGTGCACTCTCCGGCTCGGCGGTAGCCGTTGCGGCAATGCTTGGCGGAGCCTTATTGCCAATGATGCGCGAACGCGGTTATGACGCCAGGTTGTCGACCGGTACCATTCTCGCCGGCGCATCGCTTGCGCCAATTATTCCGCCATCATTATTGGCTATTATTGTTGGCTCATTAGCAGATGTATCCATTGCTGGGCTGCTGGTCGCCGGTATCTTACCGGGTTTCCTGTTTGCGAGCCTAACACTTGGCTATGTACTCGTAAGCGCTAAAAACCTACCTGAAGCACAAGTGAACCATACCGGTTCCGTTTGGCATGCGTTCGCCGGAATGGCTCCGTTTTTACTGGTGGTGTTTTCAGTTATGGGTATGATCATGATCGGAATCGCAACACCCTCCGAGAGTGCTGCCACCGGGGTCGTCGGTGCCTTGATCGTGTCCGCGCTTTTCAAAAAACTAAAATGGCCCATGTTGCGAGACGCGATTTCATCATCGGTGAAAGTCAGCGCCGTATTGTTAATTATTGTTTGCTCAGCGAAGCTCTTCGCGCAACTGCTTTCGTTGTCCGGTGCAACCCGTGGACTTGTCGCCTTCTCTACCGATCTCGCTATCGGACCGGATGTGATGTTTCTGGTGTTGATGCTAATTCCGTTTATCCTTTGCATGTTCATCGATCAGATCGCCTTTATGCTACTCGCGATTCCGATCTATCAACCAATCATTAAAGCCATGGAATACGACCCAATCTGGTTCTGGACAATTTTTCTGATCAATTTGACGGTCGGTAGTCTGACGCCGCCATTCGGCTACACCTTGTTTGCCATGAAAGGCGCAACAGATCAGACAACAAGCGCAATCTTCAGAGCGGCCTGGCCCATTGTCGGTGTGTTTCTACTTGGTATGTTCGTTCTGTGGGCCTTTCCATGGATTGTCACTGCCATACCCAATGCATTGTATTAACGTATGGAATGGCAAAAAAACGACACTACCGCTTCACAGTTTATTCAGTCATCTGATGAACCTAAATTGAAGCTGCACCTGCGCACAAAAGGCAATTCAGGTCCGCCTGTACTTTTTGTACACGGTGCCGGCCTTGCGAGCAGCACCTTCGATATTCAGCACGTCGGAGCAAGCTGGATGGAATCCACTGTTACTGCTGGTTTTTCTGCGTATGCGCTGGATATACGCGGCTATGGAAAATCAGTGTCTGAAGTCATGAGCACGGCAACAAAACCTTATGCCCGTGCAACTGATGCTATCAAAGACATCGACGACGCAGTTGCATGGATTACAAACCGTCACAACGGTCTAAAACCATCATTGGTCGGAGTGTCGTGGGGCTCGGTGACCACAGCCATGTATGCATCTACCATTGGTGCACATAGCCTGATCAGTCTGAGTTTAATCGCACCGATATACGCAGAACATAATTCGAGCTGGATAGAGCTCCTGGCAGACCCTGCTGACAAAACTGTATTGAATCCTAAATTGGGTGCGTATCGTCGAACCACCGCCGAGCAGGTTCTGGCGCGTTGGGATGCCGATATACCCAGGGGTTGCGACTGGCGCGATGCAGCGGTGAGCGATGCCATGATCTCCTCAATCATGGCCGATGACATTGAAAGTGGCCAACTGGTTCCACCTGCGTTTCGTGCGCCTAATGGTACGTTTGTCGATTTGTGGGACTGTTTTACAGGAACGCCATTATATGATCCAAGCCGGATTAAGGTGCCAGTATTACTCGCGCGCGGTTCACACGATCTGACCTCGACGCGCTCGGATGCCTTTCAGCTTTTTGATCTTCTTGCTGCAGAACATCGTCAATATAGTGAGGTTGCCAATGGCAGCCACTTTTTAATTGCTGAGCGAAACGCGCAGCAACTTTTCGATTTAACTAATTCCTTTCTTACTGGCCTCGTCTGAGCCGACCCAGTAAGAGCCTGAATAAGCGTAGATTTTTTTTACAGTAACTCCAATATAAGGATCGTCGAATGACCGAATTTACCATTTTCAATGAGAAAACCGCTCCCGAAGACAGTCGTGAGTTATTAGAGGCATCACTTCAGCAAGTGGGCATGATTGCCAATCTTCACGGCGTCATGGCTGGCGCCCCTGCCCTGCTTCGCACCTATCGCACAGCCAGTGATTTGTTTAAAGCATCGAGCCTTGATAACGATGAACAGACGGTTGTCTGGCAGACCGTTAATGTCGAGAACAACTGCGAATATTGTGTTCCGGCACATACGGTCATTGCCAAAGGATTAAAGGTGGACGATTCAATTACAGATGCACTGCGCAACCAAACAGCAATGCCTAACGCCCGTCTGCAGGCATTGCACGAATTTACTTTAAAGGTCGTAAGGAAAAACGGCGCTGTTAGTGATGCAGATGTTAAGGCCGTGATGGATGCCGGTTTCAACCAGCGTCACCTGCTCGAAGTTGTTTTGGGCGTAGCCATGAAAGTCATGTCGAATTACACTAATAGCCTGGGTAACATTCCGCTGGATTCCCCATTTGAAAAATTCGCCTGGAAGAAAAACGAGCAATTAAATCAGGTTGGCTGATTAGCGCATCTCGCGCGTTGTACCCGAGATAATTGCCGTGCAATAAAACTCAATCGGCCAGGTAACTGAACATGGCCGATTTTTATTAAATGTGATTGTGAATATAACTTTCCGTCTGAGTAAACCAAAGAAAGAAATTCGAGCGTATCAGCCAAAGCTGCTTGCCCCGTTAACTATGATTGACTCCCCCGAAATATACCGTGACTCACTGGTGATCAAGAAACACCCGACTTCAGCAATCTCTTCGGCTTCGGCAATATGTCCAAGCGGCGACATCTTCGCCAAGAGTTCGCGTGTTTTCGCCGTGTAATTTTGCGTCATTGGGGTAAGCGTAGCGCCAGGCATTACGCTGTTAACACGTATGTTATAGCGTCCCAATGCGTTGGCCAATGATCTGATCAGGCCAGTCATTGCAGCCTTGGATGCAACATAGGCCGGACCGCCAGTACCGTCAATCTCGCCCGTAGCACCATGAATTACTGAAGTTGAACCAGTCAGTACAATCGAGCCACCGCCAGATTGCATCATGACTTTCGCGGCTGCCTGCGCTATAAGAAATGCACCAGATACATTCACGCCTAACACACGATCCAGCTCTTCTTTTGTCAGTGAGTCCCAGGTATTGGTTGAATGCACACCCGCCCAATGAATCAGCGCATCCAGTTTGCCGAACTGCTCTACCGCTTGCGCAACCACACGGCTGCAATCTTCAGGCATGGATACATCTGCTGCACAAACCCGTAAATTAGGATGAGCTTTCGAGTGAGCTGCATGAATGGCTTCCGTACTTAAATCCATTGCGAGCACGTGATAGCCTTTATCCAATAAATATTGGGTGCAGGCCTTGCCAATCCCATTGGCAGCACCAGTTACAATAACGCATGCAGGCGCAGTATATTCAGACATTGCATACCTTTAGTACTGTCCGTATCTTTGCTACGGATAGAATAAAAATGTGAGCGCTCACGCAGCGAAACTATTCGAGCGTTCCACGCGTTGGGTAGTTTTTTCCAGGCTCGCGAATATACTCTAGCCCGTGCAGTAGTGTTTTAATTTCCGGTCGCGCAAATGCGATGTTCGAAATATCGATAATCTGTGCATTGCCTTCGTGGTTGACGACAAATGCTGCTGGCTCAGCGAAGGGTCGATCAGATTCAAGTTCCGAGCGCGGACTCGATATATACAGGCCAAGGGCTTTCATGTCTTCAACACTCAGGTCGTATCCCACGTCGTAGTCAGGGTCAATATCAGGTATCTGCATCATTGCTCGCTCCTCTGTATCGGCAGACACAGCAACCACCTCGATTCCTGCTGCCCTGAATTTTTTGGTAAACGTTTTAAGCTCCTTAAGGTAGGCCGTGCAAAAAATGCAGTGTTTGCCACGATAAACAATGACCAGTCGCCAGTTGAAAGGTGCGTCCGGTTCAGCCGGTGCGGCCAGATTCATTTCCCCACCACCCAGCTGTTTTACGATGATCGGCGGAAACCGTTGGCCCGCTTTTAGTTTCGAACTACTCATTGGGTATGACCTCTTTATTGAGTTAACGGTACGGGCTACATGTTGGCTATGCTATGGGCTCCATCAACCGTAAGCGTTGTACCGTTGACAAACGAGCCTGCGTCGCTGGCCAGCAAAAGAAAAGGTGCGTTCAACTCTTCCAGCCTGCCCGTTCTTTGTGCCGGCGTATTGGCCATGTAAGCCTGGCCTTTTTCGCTGTTCATATAGTCGCGATTCATGTCAGTGACAAAGTAACCGGGGCACAGTGCATTAACGCGAATGTTTTTTCGAGACCATTCCAGCGCAAGACTTTTTGTGAGTTGAATGACACCCGCTTTAGATGTTGCGTAGCTGCTTTGTGACAGCGCTACTCTTACGCCTAATATGGACGCCGTATTGACAATACTACCGGACTTGTTAGCTGCAACCAGTCGCGTTGCGGCTTCCAACGCAATCATCCAGACCCCATTTAAATTGGTATTGATCACATTATCCCAACTGGTCTTTTCTGTATTCAGAGCCATTTTTGATTCCGCCACACCTGCATTGTTGGACACGATATCCACGACACCATAAACCGATTCGGCAGCGTCGAAAACGCTTTTTATACTGTCCTTATCAGTCACATCAAGCGCAATACCAACTGCCTCACCTCCATTTGCAACAATCTCTTTAACCAGAGAATCAAGCTTGTCTTGTCTGCGTGCCGCCAGTACCACCCTGGCTCCATGCAGCGCCAGTAGTTTAGCGAAATGTGCACCGAATCCTCCGGAAGCCCCGGTCACAAGCGCGATTCTGCCGTCAACATTGAATATCGGGTTGATCTGATTGCCCAATTGCTCTTTGTGTTGATCCACTATCCGGCTTCCTCAATTAATTCAACTGCCATGTCAGCCAGTTTTGGAGCGAATCTGCCATATTCAAATGCTTTTTCACTCGAAGCGTTTCCATCAATTGCCCGCTTCATCACTCCTTGTAAAATGGCGGCAAGGCGAAAAAAACTGAATGCAAGATAAAAATTCCAATGGGCAATTTGCTCTATCCCTCGTGTTTCGCAATATTGCGAAACATAATCGTCCTCATTCGGAATACCGAGTGCTTCCCGATTCACATTTCCAAGGCCAGGTATTGCGTCATCGCTATCAACTCGCATTTGCATACATTGGTAGGCCAGATCTGCGTATGGATGTCCCAGGGTGGACAGCTCCCAATCGAGTAAGGCAACAGCACTTGAGTTATCGTTATGGAAAATAATATTGTCCAGGCGGTAATCACCATGAATCAGGCTCACCTTTCCATCATCGGGAGGTGTGTTCTCAGGCAACCATTCCAATAGTTTATCCATCGAACCAATTGGTGTCGTCACAGACGCCTGATACTGCTTACTCCAGCGACTGATTTGTCGTTGAAAGTAATTTCCAGGCCGTCCGAAGTCACTGAGACCGAGCGCTTCAATGTTGACATCGTGCAAAGCGGCCAGTACCCGATTCATTTCAGCATACAGAGCTGTACGTTGCTGTGGGTTCAGTTCGGGAAGTGCCGGGTCCCAGAAAATACGACCAGGCTCATAACTCATGACATAAAACATGCTGCCAATAACGCTACGCTCTTCACACAAATGATAAGCACGCGCGACTGGTACTTCAGTATTACCCAATGCCTTGATCACACGAAATTCACGATCAACAGCATGGGCCGATTTCAGCAACTCACCTGAAGGCTGCCGTCGCAGCACATACTTTCCAGAATTCGCAATTAATAGAAACGTTGGGTTGGATTGGCCATCTGAAAATTTACTTGCCTCAATTAGCCCTTTAAATCCGTCAATTTTCGATTCCAGGTAACGACTCAGAACATCAAGGTCTGGCAAATCCATATGCACTACTCCGGCTGCGCGTAGCGTTGAATTATTTGTTTACCCAAGGCCATCTGGTGCACTTGATCAGGCCCATCAGCCTGACGACACCAGCGCGCATAGTTAAACGCTTCTGCCATAAAATAATCTTCGCTCAGCCCGCCTGCTCCATGCATTTGCATACACCGGTCAATAATCGATTGAACCATTACTGGGACGCTGATTTTAGTGGCGGCGATCATGTCACGCGCAGCCTGTGCACCGACTTCATCCATTCGCGCGCTGGTTTTCAAAACCAGTAAACGGGCCATTTCGATCTCTGAAAAACACTTGGCAATGTCCTCGCGTACAGACTGATGCTGACTCAGTTTTCGACCAAACGTGATTCTTTGTTCGACCCGTTTGCAGGCTTGCTCAAGTGAGCGTTGGGCAATACCGACTAATCGCATGCAGTGATGCATGCGACCTGGGCCTAGCCGACCCTGGGCAATTTCGAAACCGCGCCCTTCGCCCAGAAGAACGTTCTCCATTGGCACCCTTACATTATTGAATCTGATTTCAGCATGCCCAATTGGTGCATCATCATATCCCAATGTGCTCAGGGGCCGAATAATTTCCACACCAGGGGTATCTTTGGGCACCAGCACCTGAGTTTGCTGCTTATGACGATCGGTATTGTGCGGATCGGACTTACCCATCACGATTATTATTTTACTGCGCTGGTACATGGCTCCGGTAATAAACCACTTTCGTCCGTTCAACATCCATTCATTGCCATCGCGAACAATACTCGTTTCCACATTTGTGGCATCGCTGGATGCCACCTGAGGTTCTGTCATCGCGTAACATGAGCGAATCTCACCGTTGAGCAGCGGGGTAAGCCACTCTTCCTGCTGTTCCCTGGTTGCATAGTTCATAAATACTTCCATGTTGCCCGTGTCTGGCGCATTGCAGTTAAACACCTCTGGCGACCAAAGCACATGCCCCATCATTTCCGCCAGAGGCGCGTAGTCAAAATTGCTCAGACCACCATGATTGCAAAAGTGCGCATGGTTTTCGGGAACAAACAGATTCCAAAGCCCAGCTTGTTTGGCTTTCTCTTTAAGTTCATCCATTAGCGGCAATGGCGCGAAGCGGTTTTCTGCCTGGTGTAGCTGAGCCGAATAGTTGGCCTCGTTCGGATAGATGTACTCATCCATAAAAACGCTAAGTCGGTTGAGAAGATCGCGTGATTTTTCAGAGTGTTGATTAAGCATATTGTTATCAATTCAGGCTGTTAGTCATCAGAACGTTAAAGAATTCGCTCACAGCTGATTTTCCATTTGTTGCTATTCTCAGTCTGGAAATCCGGCAAAGCGCGCGAAACTCTCAACCGGGATTCGATCAGGTTGAAATTTATTCGCAGGATGGCTGGTATTGGCATGACCCAAAGCCAGTCCACAGAAGATAATTTGTTCAGTGGGTATATCTAACACCCGATGCACGGTTTTGTTAACCAATTGCCATGCCCCTTGTGGACAGGTGGAGAGTCCGTACTCGCGAGCGGCCAGCATAACGCTTTGTATAAACATACCAAGGTCGCCCAACTGTCCTGGCACAAATATTTTCTCGACGGTAAAAATCAATCCGACAGGTGCACCAAAGAATCGAAAATTTTCGAGCATTTGAATTGCCCGAGCCGGTTTGTCTTTTCGCTCGATACCCAAGGCTTTGTATAAGCCCATACCCGTTTCGAATCGACGGGTGTTGTACGGGTCTGGTAACGGGATAGGATAAACAGGGTATTCGGGCTCCTCTTCGATACCACTACTGGCAGACTCCAGTGCGGCATCAATCAGTGCAGCCTGAGGCTCTCCACTGACAACATAAACTTGCCATGGTTGCATATTAGCACCAGAGGGTGACTGGCTTGCGACACGTAAAATTTCCGCCACGGTTTCTCTGGAGACCGGCGTATCCTGAAAAGAGCGGACCGAAAACCGGCTGTTGATTGCTTCCAATACGTTCACTAAATTTGCCTGCCTGTGTATTTTTCAGGCTTGCCGTTGGCAGGCCTGAGCGTATATTAGTTCTATTTGGAACTTGATTTTAGTACCAAATGGTACTATCATCCATTATCAATGCTGTGTCAAGCGCGAGCAACTGAAGACGTTAACACGGCTCTCGAATAAACCAATCCAACACGGGATTGATCGCGAGGTGGGCAATGAGATTCTCTGAGTATCTGGATCGGGCAGCCGGGCTTTACCCCGAAATCACCGCGTTCATCGATAACGCTTTGCAAATCGATTACGGTACTGCTCGCGATATGATGCATAAAATCGCTAACGTGCTTAGCTCGGATCTAGGTCTTCCAGCCGGCAGTAAAATAGGCGTGTATAGCCCTAACTCGGTTCTCGGATATCTATCGGTGCTGGGAGTCAATCGCGCCGATATGGTCTGGCTGCCTATCAACTTCCGCAACTCGATTGACACTAATATAGAGTTACTCGATTTTTTCGATGCGCAGTGCCTGCTGTATCACAGCGATTTTGAAGACCACATTGCGAATATTCTCAAAAACGTTCCAACAATCACTACCGCCGTTTGTATCGATGCCCAGTCGGCGCACGCTCATTCGCTGCCCGCATTGATGGAATCTGCCAGTGCATCCCACTTCAATGAGCCGGAAGATCCTGATGCTGACGCGATCATTATGGCCACGGGAGGTACCTCGGGCCCATCAAAAGGTGCGCTGCAAACGCACCGTGGTGCTGAAGCAATGCTCATCAATCAGATGTTGCTGGATATTCCAGAGCACCCGCGCTATCTCGCAGTCGCACCGATTACCCACGCGGCCGGATATTTTATTCCGATCTTCTATACACGCGGTGCTACCACGGTAATCCTGCCAGGCTTCGAACAGGAGAATGTGCTCAAAACAATCGAACGGGAAAAAATCACCCACATGTATTTACCGCCATCCGCGGTTTATGCATTGCTCGATTATCCGGATCTAAACAAATATGATTTCAGCAGCCTGAAAAAACTCTACGTCGGTTCCTCACCTATTTCACCCTCTCGGTTCAAGCAAGCCGTTGAGGTTTTTGGCCCCTGTCTGGAAGAGCTATATGGTCAGTCCGAAGCCTGTTTCCCGCTACTTATAAAGTCCGCCGAAGATTATCTGGATGATAACGGCAATTTTATTGATGAGGTCGTCCGCTCCACCGGTCGAGCTAACCACACCTGTTGGATAGAGATAATGGACGACGATGGCAACATTCTGCCTGCAGGTGAAAAAGGCGAGATTGTTGTTCGCAATAATGGAGTAATGAAAGGTTACTACAAAAACCCGGAGGCCACGGCTGAAGTATCAACCTTCGGTTGGCACCACACAACCGATGTGGGAATAAGAGATAAGAATGGATACATCACCATCGTTGATCGCAAGAAGGACATGATTATCTCGGGGGGCTTCAATATATTTCCGGTTGAGATCGAAAACGTGATTGGGACCCACCCTGCAGTGCACAGCTGTGCCGTTGTCGGAGTTCCTGATCCCAAGTGGGGTGAAGCGGTCAAGGCTGTAGTACAACTAAAGGTAGGCGAAGCCGTCAGTCCATCGGAACTGATCGAACTTTGCAAAGACAAACTCGGCTCGGTTAAAACACCCAAATCGGTTGATTTCTGGGACGAACTGCCTTTGAGCCCGGTCGGAAAACTACTCAAACGCCAGGTTCGCGATACCTTTTGGGTTGGCGAGTCCCGGGCCGTCAACTAAAAACTACTGAGTCTGCTATGAACGAAGTTTTCGTCGTTGGTATCGGTATGACCAAATTCGCTCGCCACCTTGAGCGTTCACTTCACGATCTCTCTGGAGAAGCACTGGACAAGGCGCTCAAGGACGCAGGCTGCAGCCGCGACGATCTAGAGACCGCCTTTTACTCCGGCTCAACCAACGGATACCTGCAAGGGCAAGAACTGATACCCGGGCAAGTGGTTTTCAGCAAAATCGGAGTTGAAGGAATCCCTGTTTTTAATATTGAAAACGCCTGCGCGTCGGGCACATCGGCATTCCACCTTGCGATGCAATCTATCAAGGCAGGAAGTTGCGATATCGCATTAGCACTGGGTGCTGAAAAGATGAATATTCCCGACAGAGAACGGATGTTTGGCATTTTTGACACAGGCTGGGATGTGAGCAGCTGGGAAGAGAATCTGGATATCCTACTAGCGCCAAGCGAAGGCTTCGTGGTACCAGACGGGCACGAGTCGGAAAAACCCTACAGTGTGTTTATGTCCGTATACGCTGCGTTATGTCGGCAACACATGCAAAATTATGGCACGACACAGCGTCAGATCGCGGCCGTATCGGCAAAGAATCATGCTCACTCGGTACACAACCCTCTGGCGCAATTCCAGAAACCCTTTAGCGTGGACGAAGTTCTTGCAGCGCCTCCCATCACCTATCCTTTAACCCTGCCCATGTGTGGTCCGATCAGTGACGGGGCAGCTGCAATCATACTGTGTAACAACGACGGATTAAAACGCATTGGCTCTGATCGCAAGCGTGCCATTCGCGTGTTGGCCAGCACCGTTCGCAGCGCCACTGCCCGTCCAGTGGACAAACCCGAACTGCACTGCGAAGTCATTGCAGCAAAAAAAACCTATGAACAAGCCGGACTTGGTCCGGAGGATATGGACGTGGTGGAACTACACGATGCCACCGCAATGGGAGAAATCCTGCACTCGGAGAATCTTGGCCTCGTACCCTATGGTGAAGCCGGACCAGCGGCAGAGCGGGGAGAATTCAGCATTGGCGGACGCATACCCGTTAACCCGTCTGGTGGTCTGGAATCCAAGGGTCACCCGATCGGTGCCACAGGCTTAGGACAGATCCATGAGCTGGTAACACAGTTGCGCGGCGAAGCCGGTCCTCGTCAGGTTGAGGGTGCGCGACATGCACTGCATGAAAACAGTGGTGGTCAGATAGGTATCGAAGAGGCCGCGGTCACCGTCAGTATCTTTGCAAAATAATTGTGCGGTGTAACAAAAAAATAATCATGAGTTTTTTAAAAACACCTGAGCAGCAACTCGCTGTTGATGAGCTGCGTAAATTTCTGGATAAGGAAATCCAGCCGATCGTGCTTGAATACCGAGATAAATTCATTCCGACCGATGTCATGAAAGACATTCAGAAACAGCTTATGAATTTCGGCCTGACCAATGCGCCCCACCCCGAGCAATACGGCGGTCTCGATCTGGATTGGACAACGCATCTCTTGTTGTTTGAAGAAGTCGTTGCCACCTCTTCCGATTTGGCAGTGCCAATCGTGATTAACACCGTCGCTATTGACCTTTTGCTTAACAGCGCACCCGAGGCGATAAAAGAAAAATACTTGCCTGGACTACTCAATGGCGATCTGTTTATTTGTACTGCTATCTCCGAACCCGATGTGGGCTCGGATGTTGCGGGCGCGAAAACTCGCGCTAAAAAAGACGGTAATGGCTATGTGATCAACGGTGAAAAAACATGGGTTTCCAATGGTGAGTATGCCGACCTCATCCTGGTGACCTGCCGTACCAGCGATGATCCTAAAAAAGGTTTGTCGCATTTTCTGGTTGACGCAAATACGGCGGGTATTGAGGTACGGGGTATTCCGAAGATTGCGCTTAACAGCCAATCAACTGCACAGGTCTTTTTTCAGGATGTGAAAGTTGCACCCGAAAATATGATAGGCGAAGAAGGCATGGGGCTAAGAAATACCATGGTGGTGTTCGAACGTGCACGATTGCACATGGCCGCCTGGGGTTATGGTCTCTCGCGACGCGCAATGGAAGAATCCATCCAGTATAGTCAGGAGCGAGTTCAACATGGCAAGCCGTTGGCGGGTCACCAACTGATCGCGGAAAAGATTGCCAACATGGCTACAGAAATTGACGCTGCACGTCTGCTAACAATGCGCGCAGCGGCCATGATTGAAGCCGGTATTCGTTGTGACAAGGAAGCCTCCATGGCCAAATGGTTTAGTACGGAGCTGGCTGTTAGAGCCACCCGCGATGCAGTTCAGATTCATGGCGGCAATGGCCTGACCACCGCTTACATTGTGGAGAAGCTGGCCCGTGAGGCGATCATTGTACCCATCCCTGACGGTACAACCGAGATTCAGAAGCTGATAATCGCCCGTGCACTTACCGGTGTCAGCGCCCTGCGATAGGGTTCACGCAGACACAGCAGATTCTCAAGAGAACAGACATGAATATAGATGATAAAGTGATTGTGATCACCGGTGGTGCATCGGGTCTTGGCGCCGCCACCGCTGAATATATGGTGGAATTTAAAGGCGCTAAAGTCGTGTTGTTCGATCTGAATTCAGATGTAGGAGAAAAGCTTGCGGCCAGGCTCGGTGAGGCAGTGGCGTTGTTCGCACAGGTTGATGTTACCGACGAGGACTCCGTGAAAAACGGTATTCAGCTGGCCGTGGCAAAATTTGACACCATTCATGCTGTGATCAACGCTGCCGGTATTCCCCTACCGAACAAGATTCTGGATCGCGATGGTGTTGCGACCCCCCTGGATTCTTTCCGATCGGTGATTAACGTCAACCTGATTGGACTATTTAATGTTATGAGGCAGTGCGCAGAACAAATGGTAAAAAACACACCGGATGAAGGTAATGAGCGTGGCGTGTTTGTGAACATCTCATCGGGTGCGGCGTTTGAAGGACAAATCGGACAGTGTGCCTACTCTGCCAGCAAGTCGGGCATTCTCGGACTGAATTTTCCGGCATCACGCGAATTGGGGCGCTATGGGATTCGTGTGAACTCAATTTCTCCTGGTTTATTCGATACACCTATGTTCCGCTCACTCGACCAACATGTGATCGACGCGCTTATATCCAACGTCGAAACGCCAAAACGACCGGGAGACACTCGCGAATTTGCACATACCTGTGCATACATGATTGAAAACGGTTATCTGAACGGTGAAAATATTCGCCTCGACGCAACAACAAGATTACCTGCCAAGTAGCGCATGGCAATGGATAAATCAGGCCCCTTGCGAGGTGTAAAAGTACTGGAGATTGCCGGCATCGGCCCCGCTCCCATGTGCGGTGTAATACTCGCCGATTTGGGTGCAGAGGTGATCCTGATCGAACGTAAGAGTGCCAATCCCAATGCGGCATCCATAGCCGACAATGGCAAGCAGGCTTTTTTCAAGCGAGGCAAACGCTCGGTGGAGATGGATCTTAAACATCCAGATGCTATCGATGCGGTGCTGAAACTGGTTCGCGATACTGATGTCCTGATCGAAGGATTCAGGCCCGGGGTGATGGAACGTCTTGGTTTGGGGCCCGATGTTTGTTTTGACCACAACCCCAGGCTGGTATTCGGCCGAATGACTGGCTGGGGTCAATCCGGACCCCTGGCGCAGGCCGCCGGCCACGATATAAATTTTGTCGGGGTTGGTGGTGCCTTGTACTATAGTGGCAATCATGGCGAACCACCCTTTACCCCATCTACCGTGGTAGGTGACGTTGGTGCCGGCTCCATGTCGCTTGCACTGGGCGTGGTGTGCGCTTTGCTGCATTCGCGTACCAGCGGAGTTGGCCAGGTTGTAGATGCAGCCATCACTGATGGAACGGCCTATCAATCACTGTTGCTGGCATTTTTGCGCGCATCCGGATCACTGCCTGATGGACCTCGTGGCAATAGCTTTTTAACTGCCGGTGCGCCCTGGTACAACAGTTATGAAACATCGGACGGACACTACATATCCATAGGATCGCTTGAACCTGGTTTCTATACACTGCTAATTGAAGCATGCGGTTTCGCAGACGATGCAGATTTTCAAAACCAGTGGGATAAGTCGCGTTGGGCCGCCGGGAAAAAAAAATTCACAGCGCTGTTCAAAACTCGAACGCGCGCCGAGTGGTGCGAATTGCTAGAAGGCACAGACGTATGTTTTGGCCCGGTATTGAATTTGAGCGAAGCTGCCGAACACCCTCATAACGTGTCGCGCGGCGCATTTGTTGAAATTGATGGGCTGGTTCAGCCTGCTCCTGCACCGAAATTCAGTGTAACCCCTGCCAGCGCAGGCCAGGTTCCCGCGCTGGGTGCTGATGCCGAATTGGTACTGGCAGAGATTGGCTACACAGCCAGTGATATTGCAAGGCTAACGGAAAGCGGTGCTATCTGAATCGCTATAAAACGAGACGTTTCGCCAGAACAAGCATTTACAACAAAACGGATTAAATTATGTTGCTTTATGATTCTGCAGGTCCTCCCAGCCCACGACGCGCGCGTATGCTGCTGGCCGAAAAAGGTGTAACAATAGAACAGTGCCAGATCGATATGCGCCAGGCTGAACATCTCACACCTGAATTTCTTGCCATTAATCCGCGCGCTACCTTGCCGGTACTGATCACCGACGGCGGTACTCCTCTGACAGAAAACATCGCTATCGCAGCGTATATCGAAGAGATGTATCCTAAGCCGCCAATGATGGGCAACGATGCGGAGGAAAAAGCGGCAGTGATGATGTGGAATGCAATTTGTGAACACCAGGGGTTCACCGCTGCTGCGGAAACCCTGAGAAATTCAGAAAACTACAAACCTGACCGCGCGATAACCGGTCCGGTTGACTTCGCGCGCATTCCTGAATTAGCCGAACGCGGGCGGCAGCGTGTCGATTTGTATTTCAATCAGTTGGAACAACGGCTCACGGCGTCTCCCTATCTTGCAAGCAGTCAATTCACCCTGGCCGATATCACAGGATTTATTGTCTGTGAGTTTATGTTGATGATAAAAATTCCAATACCAGATTCCCACTCAATGACCCACGCCTGGTTTAATGCCATAAAATCGCGGCCCAGCGCCAACGCATAACAGGAGCTGTACCCGTGACCGATGATTCGACTGAATACACACCTCCCAATAAATGGACCTGGGAATCAGAAAGCGGCGGCAAGTTTGCCAACGTTAATCGACCAATAGCCGGACCAACGTTCGACAAAGATCTACCGGTTGGCAAACACCCATTTCAACTCTATTCGCAAGGCACTCCCAATGGGGTGAAGGTAACTGTGCTGCTTGAAGAACTGCTCGCACTGGGTCTTGCCGATGCTGAGTACGATGCATGGCTGATCGATATTTTTGAGGGTGACCAATTCTCTTCAGGTTTTGTGGAAATCAACCCAAATTCAAAAATACCTGCACTACTGGATAACTCTGGATCGAGCCCTGTGCGCATTTTTGAAAGTGGCGCAATCTTGCTTTATCTTGCTGAAAAATTTGATCAGTTCATGCCAAAAGATGCCAGCAAACGAGCTGAAATGTTGTCGTGGTTGTTTTGGCAGATGGGCAGCGCACCTTATCTGGGTGGCGGATTTGGCCATTTTTACAAGTATGCACCATCTAAAATGAAATACCCGATTGATCGCTTTACCATGGAAGTCAAAAGACAACTGGATGTTTTGGACAGACACTTAACCGAGCACAGGTTTTTTGTTGGGGATGAATATACTATTGCCGATATCGCTATATGGTCCTGGTATGGTCAATTGGTTCTTGACAATGCATATGAAGCCGCAGAATTTCTCGATACTGCGAGTTATAAAAACGTAACTCGCTGGGCTGCCCATATCTCAGCTCGTGATGCGGTTAAGCGCGGTCGTATTGTGAATGGCTACTACGGCGATAACACAACACGATTGCGCGAACGCCATGATGCAAGCGACTTCGAGGCGATCGCGGGTCTTTAGTCGATGGCTTGAAACCGCCGATGTTTAACGCCCGTAAAATTCGGGTGTTCGCTTTTGTGTAAAGGCACTCAGGCCTTCGGCTGCATCTGCCGAACGCATGTGCTGCCGAAACAGTACCTGCTCCTGTGCCAGCGCCGCTTCTGCCGATTGGCCCAATGTACTATTAGCGACCGCTTTCATGCGCTTTAATGTTAGCGGGCTTTTACTGGCAATTGTATCTGCCAACGCTTGCGTGGCGTCATCAAGTTTGTCATCGGCCACGACTTCATTGACGAGTCCGTAAGACTTCAGTTCGCTAGCTGACATAAGATTACCAGTAAATAAAAGATACTTGGCAACATAGGCAGATACCACACGTGGCAAAATCGCTGCTCCTCCTCCGCCAGGAAACACACCAAAATTGGCGTGTGCATCGCCAATTTTTGCGGACTCGGCGGCGACAATCAAATCGCAGCACATTGCCAGCTCCAAGCCACCTGCCACCGTATAACCATTCAGCGATGCTATGACCGGTTTGGGAAAATTGCGCAGCTTGTCAAACACGATACCGACTCGGTCGATAAAATCAGGTTCGCCGGGCGGCAAGGTGTCGATGTTGGCGGCCGCCTTCAGATCAGCACCAGCGCAAAAAGCATTACCGTGTCCAGTAATGACAATGCATCGAACCGACGCATCATTCTCACAAACATCAAGAAATTGATTCAGAGAATCGACTATCTGCTCAGTCAAACTATTCAGCTCATCGGGACGATTCAAAATGAACCAGGCAGCCGCACGCTGATTTTTCAGGATAGTGTCAGTCATGATTTTGTTTCGTTTTTAGCCTGCCAAAGCAGCTGGAATTCAATAACACGCAAATAGTGGTTCCATATGGTACTGAAAATATAGTACCATATGGCACTAATGTTTGGACAAAATTTAATAAGTGGCGCAATGTCCTGCCGCCGCATTGTATGCAAAGCACTCACACCAGTCGGAGACATCTATGCCTAACTCGGGTCACGTAATTTTCAGCAAACAAGACGAAGTTCTGTTTGGTCAGCCAGCCGCAACTGCTGCGGCGGATGTCGTATCAAGAATGGGCGCAAATCGGGTGTTTCTTATGGTCAGTGGAACGCTGAATCGCGACACAGACGAGATTGACAAATTGCGTCAGGCACTGGGTGATCGTTATGTCGGCACATTCGATAAAATGCCCCAACATACACCGCGCTCAGCGGTAATAGAAGCAGCCAACCAGGCGCGAGTTTTAGACCCCGATCTCATTATGACGCTTGGCGGTGGCTCGGTTACAGATGGGGCTAAAGGTGTGCAGATTTGTCTGGCCAACGACTTTCAAACGGTTGAATCGATGGATGCAATGCTGCCAACAGTGGGAAAAGAAAGTAAGCCTGTTCCTCCGAAACTGAATCCACTTTCGGTACGTCAAGTGAGCATCCCGACAACACTGTCGGGCGGAGAATTCAATGGCATGGCGGGAATTACCGATCTCGCGAGCAGTACCAAACAGGTTGTCAAACTTCCAACTGTTATTCCACAGGCCACCATTCTTGACCCGGCGGTAACAGTGCACACGCCCGAATGGCTCTGGTTATCCACCGGTGTTCGAGCGCTTGATCACTGTATCGAAGGTGTGTGCGCCCCGAAAACGAATCCCTTCGGAAACTCACATGGTATTCAGGCCATCAAGCTGCTTAGTGATGGGCTCAGACGTGTAAAGGCTGATCCATCAGATCTTGATGCTCGGCTTGACTGCCAAATGGGAACCTGGATGTCGGTTAGTCCGCTAACCTCTGGTGCACCTATGGGCGCAAGTCATGGCATTGGCTACATTCTGGGTGCGTTACATGATGTACCTCACGGCCACACATCTTGTGTGATGCTGCCATCGGTTTTGCGCTGGAATCAGGAAATTAACGCGGCACAGCAACAATTAGTAGCGGAGGCTTTGGGTCGACCGGGAGAAAATGCCGCTGATGCTCTGGAGTCGCTAATCAAAAACCTCGGCATGCCATCGACTCTGGCAGAGGTGAATATCGGGCCGGAACATTTTGATAAAATCGCTCAGGCTTCATTAGCAGTGCCGTGGTTGGCGGTTAATCCTCGTCCAATATCCGAAGCTGCACAGGTACGGGAGATATTGGATCTGGCTGCAGGCAGTTAATGGTTGTAGCGTTTTTATTGAGCTAAGCAAAAGCAGTGGGAAAATGAACGCTATACCGTCCGCAAACGGACACTTTGCGTCAATTCGGCTGCTTTTGGTCCAAGGCTTCGGCATGACGTCTTGAAAGCCAGTTGGCAGGTTGGTACGATCAAGATCACTTGATGAAACCCGAGGAAAATCACCGTGAAAAGGACCCTACGCAATTGGCTTTCAGTAGCCG
>CAYSZH010000028.1:0-39397 GCA_964435305.1 uncultured Granulosicoccaceae bacterium | reverse complement strand
TATGTTCTTCAACCAATAATTGATGGTTGCGTAGCGCTACAGATGCCTTTCGAGCGTGATCGGGCTCGGCACCATGTTGAAAGGTACAAAGACGGCTTCGAAGTGCAAATTGCTTTCAAAGGCGGTTTTATTTGAATATTTTGCGTTCGGTATTCAGCTTCAAGCTCAAATGGAATGAGCTGTTGCAACGCATTCGATGCACCTAATTCAGGCAGTCCTTGCACCTAATCGACGCACCGTTATCTTCCATTATTTTGGAGCTGTGCTCCCATTTGGAGCGGCAATTGATTGCGCGCGTTGTTATTAAATTAATTAACTTTTTGAAAAATATAGGTTTGTATATTTAAAAAAAGCTGGCTTGGAATCCGACATAACCCTAGTGCTTTTAAATTATTTTTTTCTGGAGAAAACGCGTGTTAAAAAAATCAAACGCAAAACTTATTGGTGCATTGTCACTTGTTGCGCTTAGCTTAGGCTCAGTTAATACAGTTTTTGCACAAGACACAATCAAGGTCGGTGTGTTGCATTCACTCTCTGGCACTATGGCCATTAGTGAAACAACATTGGGGGTGTCTCTACCGGCTTTGTGTATGGCCAGCTGTCAGCATGAAACGCAGTACACGCGACTTTATCGCTCATAACACAAGCAACTGGTTAACGTAAAGCTTAGCAGTCAGGAAAACATATGAAAACAAGCAATCCATTAAGGGTAGGCCTTGGTGGCCCCGTTGGCAGTGGTAAAACCTCTTTACTGAATGCGATATGCCGGCATTTACGTGATGACTTTAGCGTTGCGGTGGTAACAAAAGATATATATACGCGAGAGGATGCTGATTTTCTTGTGCGATCTCAAACACTGCCGTCGGAGCGCATTATTGGCGTTGAAACGGGTGGCTGTCCGCATACGGCGATACGTGAAGACGCGTCGATGAACCTTGCCGCTATTGATCAGCTACAAGAAAAATTCCCTGATCTGGATGTCGTCTTTATTGAGAGCGGTGGCGACAATTTAGCGGCCACTTTCAGCCCTGAGCTGGCAGATTTAACCTTGTATATTATTGATGTGGCTCAAGGCGAAGAAATACCTCGTAAAGGTGGGCCAGGGATTACCCGTTCAGACATGCTGGTGATCAATAAAACTGATCTTGCACCGTATGTTGATGTTTCGCTCGATGTGATGAATTCTGATGCAGGCAGGATGCGAGGTGAACGTCCGTTCTGTTTTACTTGTGTTAAGAATGATGACGGTGTCAAAACAATCACTGACTTTATAAAAACCGAAGGCATGCTCAACTGATTTATTCAGTTGAGCATGTACCCTCGTTCACGCCAAGATACTTTACATCTACAACGATTCAAGTGCTTACTGTGGCAGTTGCAAACTGACCAAATCAGTACCCACAATCACATTGCCAGAATAGCCACCATCCGTTACCGCGCTTTTATAAGCAGCCTCATCAAGCGCACCGCCTGGAATCGGATATGGCCCTTGCCGTGCAGCACCCATAGGTGGAATAAGGTGAGTTAGCATCAAATGCTCACTTCCGGTACGCTTTGCCATTGCACCAAGATCGGTTGCCGTACTTTGACGAAAATAGATTGGTGGTGGAAATCCGCTGTCCTTATCTGGCCCCATAACTGGATGAATGGTCGAGTGGACAATGATGTCTGCACCCATGGCAAGTTTCTCTACTTGAGCGGATGTTGACGTGTCTCTTGGCGGCTTAGGTGAGTCGTTACCAGCATCGCCACCAATAACAACAGAGCCTGCAGGTGTATCGACTCGGTATGAGACATGGCCGGGAATATGCCGAGAACCAATGGCCAGTACTGTCACTTCATCTTTACTCCACACTTCAACCGGTGATTCGCTGGGTTTAAACGCTTTGATATTAATTAAATCGGCAGGCCCGCCTGGAAGGCGTTTTTTGTTTTCGGCCAAACGCTGTGCCATTTCACCAGATTGGATAAACGCATCACCGATGTGTCGTGCGAGCCGCGCACAACTTAGTACATGGCCTGCGGGTGAGGGCATATCGACACTGCATACCAGATCGACTTTGGGGCCTGCCGATCCAAAATGCCATCGCAATTGCATCATATCTGCCAGACCTTCAGTGTGGTCTGAATGCATATGTGTAAGAAAGATTGCCTGTAATTTGCCGACGGGTGTTTTTGCCTGTGACAATCGTTGGGTGGTACCGCGACCCGTATCAAATTGCAGGCTCGTTGTACTGCAGTTGTTTTCATCGTCACCAAATTGAACCAGAGTACCAGCACCAGCCTGGCCTTGAAAAACAGGCGGGCCACCTTGTGTACCAGTGAGTGTGACTTTGAGACAGGGCGCTGCAACTGCGTTATGTGTCATCGTGCTAAGTAAAAGGCCTGCAACGATTGTGAAAGCTATTTTTATCATTTAGTTATCCTCCGTACCGGCACGCTACGGCACAGGCTTTATAAAGTCAATAAAGGCAAACAAATAGCGATTATACGGTGATATAAATTTGTCGCATTTTTGCTATAGCTGCAAAAATGCATCGATTAACATCTTGATTGCGACCGCTGCGAGCAGTATCAAAATCAATTGATCGAACAGCTTTGGGCTTAGTTTTTTTCCGATGCGCGCACCCAGTGGTAATCCTAGCGCAATTGGAATAAGGGTGAGCATACTCAAAATCGCCAATTCTGATGTCATTAAACCCAGTGCTAATTGCATGGGTACTTGGATTATGCTCATGCCTGCAAAAAATAAAGAGGCGACGTAGATAAACGTAAGCCTTGGAAATGATCCTGTGTGCAGAAATGTAATGGTGATGGGCGAGGATAGTCCAACTGCACCTTGTAAAACACCGGCACCAAGACCCGCAATCCATTTCCACTTATGCATCACTGCCATGGGTAATTTAAACGTCGGCTGTCTAATCCTTATAATGATGTAAATAATTACAACTACCGCGATAACGATATTGAGTAACAGTAATGGCAGGGATGCCAATAGCAAAGTTCCAAAACCTGCACCGACTATTCCGGCTAAAGCAAAATGTGTGGCAAAGTTGTTGGTTAAGTCATGTTCTCGGTACATAATTATTTGCCAGGCGTTGGTGATAAAATTTGGTATAACAAGTCGCACAACTGCAACTCGCACATCGTAGAACGCGGCAATCGTGGGAATGGCAATCGTGGGAATGGCAATCGTGGGAATGGCAATCGTGGGAATGGCAATAATGGGTAGACCTGCACCAGTTGCCCCTTTTAACACAGCTCCTAAAAACAAGCCCGCTAAGATGATAATAAGGCCTTGCGGGTCTGATAGGATAGAGAGTGAGCCGAGCAGTGTTGTCACAATGAGTCGCCAGCAACGCTATAGATTTTTCAATGGCTGAAATCCGCTCTCAATGAATTCGAGAAACACGGATAATAAGTTAGACTTTGCGTCTTCTTCGTTGGTAATCATGGTAACTGATCGAGTAGGTGTTGAGAGTTTCAGATTTAATGACGTCAGTTGATAACGCTGTTCAAGTTTTTTTACCACATAGTGTGGCAATACAGCCAAGCAATCTGATTGCTCAAGAATTTGTGCTACTGTCGAAAGCGACCCCCCTGCAAATGCAGTTCTAACTTCTCGATCACTTATTTTATTGATAACACTGCGCATATCTGCCGCAAGTGGGCTATCGGTCACGATGCAAACGGTGTCGCAACAGTGGTTTCAGATTCTGAAGCGAGCTGCATATTGCAAAGACCAAACCGACCAGGCGTGACATTAACCAATTTATGGATGAACGATAGAACACCCGCGCAAATGGAAAGTAAGGAAGACCCGGTAACCGGTCCTCTGGTTCTGCAACCACCTGCCAACGGTTCAGTTTTTCGCATTGTTCAATTTGATCCGGAAAATCCGGAAGAGTTAGCCAAACTTGATGGCAAGTCGGCATTTGCCGAAATGGGGGCGTCCAGTAATATCGTTGAGAACGCCAGGCACCCGTTTATGCACAGAACCGATTCCCTAGACTACACAGTCATACTCAGCGGTGAAATATACATGATGATGGATGAGGAGGAATACCTGTTAAAAGAAGGTGATACCGTTGTGCAGCAGGGAACGAATCATGCTTGGTCCAATCGTGGTACGGAACCTTGTCTCATCGCATTTATTCTTGTCGATGCCAGTTTAAATTGATCTCAACTTTATTATACTATTGGCTGTATTACGGCTGTTTAGAATAGGAGAACGTGTAGTGGGTATTTTCCAAACCGTGTGGGCGGTGAGTGTAGTGCTGCTTATCATGCCAATTTTGGTTTTTTCAGCAGACGAGTCTGTTGATAAGTTACCCATAGCGGATGTACATGTGCATTACAGTCATGATTCAGTGGAACTGACGCCACCTGCACGAGTTATTGAGCTTATGCGCGGTGCGGGGTTAAAACTTGCCCTGGTATCCAGTTCAGACGATGAAGGCACACAAGTGCTATACGATCTGGCGCCAGATATCATCGTACCCGGTTTGCGTCCTTATCGGCGGCGTGGAGAAATTAACAGCTGGTTCACCGATCCTGATGCGCTTGCCTATGTGGAGCGATTGCTGGCAACTTACCGCTATGCCAGTATTGGTGAGTTTCACTTGTTTGGCGATTCAGCCGATTTAGAAATTCCGCGCCGTATTGTGCAGCTTGCTGATGAACACAATTTAATTTTACATGCGCATTCGGATGAAGATGCGGTAGAGCGCCTATTGGCCCAAAACCAGAATGTGAAAGTCATCTGGGCTCATTCTGGATTCGCAGGCCCGGAAGAAATTGCCGCTATGCTGTCAAAACATGATCGCTTGTGGGCTGATCTTGCATTCCGATCAGATGTTGGCAGTGGTGGTAGCGTAAGTGACAGATGGCGAACCTTATTCGAAACTCATCCAGATAGAATGATGTTAGGGTCTGATACGTACACACCTGAGCGTATGTACTACCTGCCAGATCATGCAGAAGAGTCTCGTGCTTGGCTGAGCACGCTGCCCGAAGAGCTGGCTGAAAAAGTGGCTTGGAAAAATGGTTATGATCTGATCATGCCAATATGGGAAGCCAACCGTGACAAGTCTTCAGTAAGCCAGGACGTATCGGGGGCAAGTGAGGTTGATATGAGCGACGCCTGTGTTAAAAGCGAAGCCGCTGGTGGAACCGTAGTTAATGATTCACCCACCATCGTTGTTAAACCTAATAGTGACCTGGAAGTGAGTAAATCGTTTTCCGTGACCGTTTCAGTGTGTGGAGATACCTTACAAGATACGCAAGTGTTGCTGGACGCCACCATGCCAGCCCATGGTCATGGAATGAATTACAAACCAGAGCATACGGTGCTGCAGCAATCAGAATCGCATATTTCTGTGAATGTTGAGGGCTTGGTATTGCATATGCCGGGTGAGTGGCAATGGGCGGTTGAATTGGAAGCTAACGGCAAACGCACAAGTAGTGAGCAAAAATTCACGGTACGTTAATGTTCGTTCGCTTGAGTAAACTGAGCTTGCAACATAAGCTGCCATCTTTAGTTCTCTCAGTCAATTTGTTTTCTGCCTTGCTGATTTTCTGCGCGAGTTCATTAGTAAACGCACAATCAGTAACGCAGGCAATCGAGCAATCAAATGCGTTTGCAAGTAATGAAACGACTGTACAGTTTACTCAAAGTGAACTGGCGTTGATAACAGCGTTTGGTCCCTGGTCAGATGATGTGCCAGCCGATCCTGGTAATGAATTTTCAGGGCTCGCCTGGGCAGAAGCCTTAGGGGAACGTTTGTTCAACGACCCAAACCTATCGCTTGATCGTTCGATGTCATGTGCAAGCTGCCATCAAACTGAAAATGGTTTTTCTGATAATCGGCCCTTGGCCCAGGGCAACAAAACCCATGTCCGTAACACACAAGGTTTATTGAACGTAGGCTTGCAACGCTGGTTTGGCTGGGATGGTGGCGCAGACAGTTTGTGGGCGGCGAGTTTACGGCCTCTGTTGTCTGAAATAGAAATGAACGCCGACATTGAGGTGGTGGCGAAACGTTATCGGGAAACGGCGGCTGTTGTCGTGTCATTACAAGATAATGGCGTATCGGTGTCCGAATTGGATGATGAATCGCTTATCGTACTCTTCGCCAAGATGTTAGGCGCGTATCAAAGAACGCTTGTGTCAGGGGTAACCGCCTTTGATGAATTTCTTACTGCAATCCTCAATGATGACACCGCTGGCCAACGTCGTTACGGTGAGTCAGAAAAACGTGGCTTGAAACTTTTTATGGGCCAGGCCAACTGCCATGTCTGCCACTTCGGGCCTAATTTTTCCAACGCAGAGTTTCACGACATAGGGCGCCCATTTTTTACAGGCGTAGGGCAGGTAGACCCAGGGCGTTATGCTGGAATAAAGCGTGTGCGCAAGGATAAATATAATCTGGCAGGCCCATTTGGTGTTCACGTTAAAAAAGAACATACTAGAAAGCTTGAAACCGTTACTCTGGGTCAGGCCAACTTTGGACAATGGCGCACTCCGTCATTGCGTAATTTAAAATTCACCGCACCCTATATGCACGATGGCAGTGTAGCAAGCTTACGTGGTGTTATTGATTTCTATGCGGATATCGATACCGGTCGACTTCATGTGAAGGGAGAGTCCGTTCTGAACCCGCAAGACTGGTCAGAACAAGATCGAGAAGACTTGGAACGCTTTTTATTGTCACTGAGTGAATAGTACCGTTTAAGTTGAGAAGTTGTAGTTGTAGTTGTAGTTGTAGTTTAAGTGGAGAAGTTTAAGCCACTTAAGTGCTGTTTTATTGCCGCAGTTAACGTGCTCTTCTCACGTTCAAAGCGCGTACTCGGAACAGGGATTGATAACGCAAACACATCACCGTTTTCATCTTTAACAGCAACGCCAAAAGCACAGATTCCATCACTGTGCTCGTTTTCGTCTATGGCAATCGCGCCCGCCTTGATATCTTCAATTTCTTTCAGGAGCTTTTGGCGTGTTTTGCTGTTACTTTTTATTGGTTCGATTTCTGAATTTATCAGTTGCATAGCCATGTCATTCGAAAGGCTTGCAAGTGCGGCTTTTCCATTCGCGGTATTCGTCAGTGGGAAACGATCATTAATTTTGGAAACCGTTCGTAATCGCTGACTCCCTTCTACTTGGGCTATAAAAAGCATCTTGCCGTTTTCCAGTATAGCCAGATCAACTGTTTCACCCGTCGCCTCGGATAAACTTTTCATCACGGGTTGCATTCGCTCTTTCATGTCAAAACCTGATGCTCGCGCTAGCTGCTGGATTTGCGGGCCAAGGCGTATGCTGCCGTCACGGTTCTGGTGACTGATAAAGCCTTCTAGCGTTAATGCTGAAACTATGCGTTGTACTGTAGAGCGTGGCAGGTCCACCTCTTGGGCAATTTGCCCAAGGCTCAGGCCGTGAGTATCGCGTCCCAACAGACGAAGAATATCGGCTGCCCTTGATATCACTTGTATTGGTGAGCCTTGATTTCGTTTTGAAATGTCATTCATGTTGTGCTGAGGCCAAAGTCGATGTTAAGCTATTCATTATACGGTACAGGTGTACCACAATGTGGGTCAATATATCATATTTGATAAAAACTGCTGATTATCGAAATTGAAACCAACGTGTTGTTAACGGAACCACTTTTTTTGGTTTGTCCTTGATGCAAAAAAAACAACGGGTTGTTAATCGCGGCAGAAGAAAATTTATTGAAGATGTATTGTCGATTAAATGTTTTGTAGAGGAGAGTGCATATGACAATTACGGTTCGCGGAATCGATTTTCAGGAAAACGAAAACAATGACATGGGTTTGGAGTTCGTAAACCTCAGTCACCGGTATGGTTTTCAATGTCCCAACTGGCCTTATTTTCAAGATGTGGCCATCGAGCGTAAGCATTACATGGCAAAGTCAGGTGTCTTGTCTCAAACCATTACCACAACAATGCACGTCACCACGCATATCGATGCGCCTGCACATGTAGTTGAAGGGACGCCGTTTATTGACGAGGTGCCATTACCACACTTCTTCGGTTCTGGTCTGGTTGTCAATATTCCTAAAAAGAAATGGGAGTCTATTACTGGTGATGATCTTGAAGCAGCTTGTGGTCACGCAATTCGTAAAAACGATGTGTTAATCATCAACACGGGTTGGCATAAAAATTACGCCGATGGCGATTATTTTCCATACTGCCCAGGGCTTGTAAGTTCGGCTGCAGACTGGATGGTTGAAAAAGGCATAAAAGTGGTAGGTCATGATACACAAGCCAACGATCACCCACTTGCAACAGCGATCGGTCCGCAACGCAATGGGCCCATCCTGCCGCACCTGGAACAAGAATATAAAGAATGGTCGGGTGGTAACGATTGGGCGGATGATTTCCCTGAGTGGGAACCTGTTCATAACATTCTGTTTAAAAACGGCATATTAGGTATCGAAAATGTAGGCGGCGATCTTGACAGGGTTACCGGTAAGCGTTGCACGTTTGCATTTTTCCCATGGAATTGGGATAGAGGCGATGGCTGCATTATTCGCCTGGTTGCGATGATGGATAAGGGGCAGGAATACCGTATCGAAAAAGGCGAGAAGTTCTGATGTTAGTTAAACGTTTTGCGGATGCCGAAAAGTATGAGGCGCCAAACCATTGGGATGTGAGCGGGCTTCGTTTACAAGGCTTTGAAGCGGGCGGGCCGGAAAATCAATGGGTGGGGTTTTCGCAGTTTTTACCCGGCGGTGGCGCTGGCCCCGATTCAACGCCTTTTGAAAAAGTGTATGTGGTGATCGAAGGGGAGATGACCGTCAGCATCGATGGCACTGACACGGTGCTAAAGGCAATGGACAGTTGCACCATTGCCGCGAATGAGGTGCGCAAAATCGAGAATCGAAGCAATTCGATTTGTAAGATGCTTGTTGTTATGCCTTATCCACCCGCTAAATAGGGAGCACTAAACTATGTCTGTAGACAATCCATTAGCCATGTTTGATGTAGCCGGTAAGGTTGCTTTGATAACCGGCGCCTCCGGAGCATTTGGTGAAGTCGCCGCGCGATGTCTTTCAGGGGCAGGTTGTAAAGTGGTTCTGGCTGCAGGGAATGCAAAAGCCGTTGCTGCCGTTGCTGAACAGTGCAAGGGTGAGTCACATCAGATTCACAAAAGGCCGGACACAGAAGCTGCCTGCGAACAAATGGTGCAAGAGACTGTTGATAAGTTTGGGAGCCTCGACATTCTGGTGGTTGCATCTGGGATGAACCAGGTGGCAAAGATTGATGCTATGGATGTTGATGCTTTCGACGGCATCATGGATGCCAACGTGCGACAAAGCTGGATGCTTGCTCGAGCCGCAACCCCTCAAATGAAATCACAAAAGAGCGGGAAAATTGTGTTGATGTCTTCGGCCCGCGGTTTGCTCGGACACCCGGCTGGTTATACCGCTTATTGCGCATCTAAATCAGCAGTAGATGGCATCACCAAGGCATTGGGTTGTGAGCTTGGCGTCGATGGCATCACTGTTAATGCGATAGCACCTACCGTATTCCGGTCACCGTTAACCGCATGGATGTTTGAAGATAATGAGAAGGCAAATGCAGTAAGAGCAGGATTCCTGACACGCGTACCGAAGGGGCGTCTTGGTGAACCAGAAGATCTTGTTGGGCCGCTATTGTTTCTAGCATCCAAGGCTTCGGATTTTTATACAGGGCACATCCTTTACGCCGATGGCGGTTACACAGCAGGATAGTGTGAGAGTTTCAATGTCAACTAATGACCACATAGCGGTAATTGGCGCTGGGCTCATGGGGCATGGCATTGCGCTTACGTTTGCGCAAGCCGGCCACAGCGTGTCTGTGTTCGACCCGATGGCCGAAGCCTTGGCTTCCTTACATGCGCGTGTGAGCGAAAGCCTCTCTTTACTCGGGGTTGCGCCTTCGCAAGCATCCGATTGTGTGTCACGAATTAAGGTTGTAGAACAGCTGGCTGATGCTGTTGCTAACGCTGCAATTGTTATAGAAGCTGCACCGGAGAAACTCGAACTGAAACAGTCCCTGTTCGCAGACATTGAAGCGCATGCGCGTGAAGATGCCGTGCTGGCATCGAACACATCGGTGATACAAATTTCCAAAATAATGACGTCGCTGAACAGCCGTCACCGAGCCTTAGGTACGCATTGGTGGAATCCACCTCATCAAATTCCACTGGTAGAAGTGGTTAAAACTCAGTGGACCACAGATGCTGCCGCGCAAACCATGTTCGATGCATTGCAGTCGGTGGGTAAAAAACCGGTCATGGTAGAGAAAGATGTACCTGGGTTTATTGGTAATCGTTTGCAACATGCACTTTGGCGCGAAGCCATTTCCCTGGTTGAAAACGGGATTTGTACTGCTGAGGCTGTAGATGATGTTGTCAAAGCCAGTTTTGGTCGGCGTCTGGCTGTGTTAGGCCCTTTGGAAAATGCTGATCTTGTAGGGGTTGAATTAACCCAGGACATTCACCACCAGGTGTTGTTCGATCTAGAAACCAGCGCTAAGCCGTCCCCGCATTTACAACAATTACTTGATCAAGGTCGTACTGGCATGACTGCAGGCGCCGGTTTGCGAGAATGGAACGAGGGCGATGTAGAAAAGACGAAGGCCCGCGTTGCGGCCCACTTAATCAACTTGGAGTCCATACTGCCAAAGTAGTAGAGGTACACATAGGTTGAAGTTACGTTTGGCAGATTACTGGTAGATAGCACTTAAGAGAAAAGGTAGATAACAGTTAGATAACAAGTACCAGAGGAGAAGGAAATGCAATATAAAACGACGCGTCGTAAATTTATTACTGGTCTAACCGCAATAACAGCGGCTCCGGCAATTTTAAAACACACTAGAGCGTACGCTGCCGATCCTGTCATCAAGATAGGCCACGTGAGCCCTCGTACGGGTCCATTGGCAGGCTTCGCTGAAGCAGATGACTATGTATTAAAAGGTATTCAAGCTGCGCTGAGTAGCGGTGTCGAAAATAACGGCAAAACTTACGCTGTTGAAATAATCTCAAAAGACAGTCAATCGAATCCCAACCGTGCGGCTGAAGTAGCCGCTGATCTTATACTGGGTGATGAAGTTGATATCATTGTGGCTGCGTCCACCCCAGATACAACAAACCCCGTAGCCGATCAGGCGGAAGTCAACGAGATTCCCTGTATTACAACCGACTGTCCATGGCAGCCATACTTTTTTGGCCGAAACGGAAATCCAGCTGAAGGGTTTGAATACACATACCACTTTTTCTGGGGCCTTGAAGATGTTATCGGCAACTTCCTTGACTTATGGGGCAGCTCAGGTGCTAGTAAAACCGTAGCAGGGTTGTTTCCAAACGATGCTGATGGAAACGCCTGGGGCGATCCAGAACTGGGTTTTCCAAAGCCATTAGCCGCCAATGGCTTTAGCTTGACCGACCCTGGGCGTTATCAGCCATTGAATGACGATTTCAGTAACTACATTGGTGCGTTCAAAGAAGCGGGCTGTGAAATTGTTACTGGCAACATGATACCGCCAGACTTCGCCACGTTCTGGTCACAGGCTGCTCAGCAAGGATTCAAACCGAAAGTGGTCACCATTGGTAAAGCGCTGTTGTTCCCCTCTGTTATCGAATCGCTTGGTGATCGCGGAGACGGCTTAACGTCTGAAATATGGTGGTCACCCTCTCATCCGTTTAATTCATCGTTAACCGGTGATAGCGCCAAGGCTTTAGCTGAAGGCTACACGGCTGAAAGTGGAAGGCCGTGGACACAGCCAGTCGGATTTAAGCATGCCTTGTTTGAAGTGGTGCGTGATGTTGTGTCGCGCGCAAGTGACCTTGATGACCCTGCGGCCATTGTCGATGCAATTAAATCTACATCGATGTCAACTGTTGTGGGCAATGTCGACTGGAGCAAAGGGCCTGTGCCAAACGTGACCAAAACACCGTTGGTGGCAGGTCAGTGGCAAAAGCAGGGTGACAGTATGGAACTTGTGATCACAAATAACGCACAAGCGCCTGAGATCCCCGTTGGCGGATCACTAAAACTGTTGTCATAAATAAAGTCATTACTTTGATGCTCTTATCAGTTACTAACCTGTCCAAGTCATTCGGCGCCATTGTGGTCGCCGATGACACAAGTTTTGATGTGGAGAAAGGACAGGTGGTTGGAATTCTGGGTCCCAATGGTGCTGGTAAGACATCATTGTTTAATCTTCTAACAGGCTCCTTGCAAGCTGACAGCGGACGCATCCAATTTAATGGAAAAGAGGTTAGCAATCTTTCGGCGGCCGATCGATGTAAGTTAGGTATGTCACGCTCTTTTCAGGTGCCTCAGCCCTTTGGCGGAATGACAGTTTTCGAAAACGCACTTGTTGGTGCAACACAAGGTGCCGGTCTTAAGCGTCGGGATGCCCAGACGCATGCCTTGTTAGTTCTCGAAGAATCTCATTTAATAGACAAAGCCAATGTACGCGCTGGAGAGCTTACACTGCTCGATCGAAAACGCCTAGAACTGGCGCGCGCATTGTCTGCAAAACCATCGTTATTGCTATTGGATGAAATTGCAGGTGGACTAACCGATGCTGAATGCACCGAATTAATCAGCACAATAAAACAGGTGCATGAGCGAGGCACAACCATCATCTGGATTGAACATGTTGTGCATGCCTTGCTCGCTGTTGCTGAGAAGCTGGTGGTACTTAACTTTGGAAAGAAAATAGCCGAAGGTGAACCCCAAACTATTATGGCCTCTTCACAAGTGCAGGAAATTTATCTTGGCGTAGACAATGTCTGATCATCTTTTGCAAGTTAACACCCTGGATACGTTTTACGGCGATTTTCAGGCACTGTTTGGTGTTGACCTAACTATGCAGCCGGAGGAAGTCGTCGCCATCATTGGCGCAAACGGCGCAGGTAAAACAACGTTGCTGCGATCGATTTCCGGACTGCTGAAAAACGATGCAAGTCAGGTGCAATTCGGTAAGCACATGATTGGTGCCTTGCGTGCGGATCAGGTTGCTAAACTGGGTATAGCCATGGTCCCCGAAGGGCGACATTTATTTCCATCACTTTCGGTTGAGGAGAATTTAAAACTGGGTGCATCGGTAAAACGGAAAGGACATTGGTCGCTGGAAACCGTGTATGCGCTGTTTCCTGTTCTGAGCGAGCGACGCCATATGCCCTCGAATTCTCTTTCTGGTGGCCAGCAGCAAATGGTGGCCATTGGCCGAGCGTTAATGGCCAACCCTAAACTTATTTTGTTTGACGAAATAAGCCTGGGTCTTGCGCCGGTCATTATTAACGATATCTATACCGCACTGCCAAGCATCATTAATCAAGGCATGACAGCGATAATTGTAGAACAGGATATTTCGAGAGCACTTGCGGTGGCTTCGCGCTTTTATTGTTTACAGGAAGGCCGCATCAAACTTGAAGGCTTAACTCAGCAAGTTTCGCGTGACGAAATCACAGCAGCCTATTTTGGGGTGGCAGTATGAGATTTGCTTGTCTCTTAAAGTTTTTTTCTTTGTGTAGTCCAACTTGTCAGTTTGTTTTAGGTGGTCAATATGATTGAGTGGACCGGGGTCATTGTGCAGGGCGTTTTACTTGGTGGGCTGTATGCGTTGTTCGCAGCAGGTCTATCACTGATGTTTGGTGTGATGCGGCTGGTTAATATAGCGCATGGTGATTTGATCGTGTTGGCGGCCTATGTGGGCCTGGCAACGATTATGACAACGGGTTTGCATCCAATTATATCATTGGCCATTGTGATACCCGTCATGGCAATTTTTGGTTATGTATTACAACGGGCGCTACTCAATCGAACACTGGGTAAGGATATTTTGCCGCCATTACTCGTTACGTTTGGTCTGTCAGTCATAATACAAAATGCACTTCTGGAAGTTTTCACAGCAGATCCACAAAAGTTAAACGCCGGCGAACTGGAAACGGCCAGTGTCAGTGTTGGTTCAATGTCTTTAGGTGTGTTTCCGATACTCACCTTTTTTATTGCGATCGGCGTCATTGCCCTGTTGCAGTGGGTGTTTTATCGAACAGCACTTGGTCGGCAGTTTCGTGCGGTGTCAGATAATCAGGATATCGCTCAACTCATGGGCCTGAATAAAAGCCATGTATTTGGTTTAGCCATGGCACTGGCTTTTGCCGTCACGGCTATTGCCGGTGTGTTGTTTGGCGTGCGCACCAGCTTTGATCCCTCCATCGGCGATGGGCGGCTTATATTTGCTTTTGAAGCGGTCATTATTGGTGGTCTGGGAAGCCTATGGGGCACCCTGGCTGGCGGTATTATTCTGGGTGTTGCGCAAACAGTGGGTGGCAAAATCGATCCTGGTTGGCAGCTGCTGGCGGGTCATATCGTTTTTTTACTTGTGTTAGCGATCAGACCGACTGGTTTGTTTCCACGGGTTGAACACTGATGTCGGATATAACAGAGGCATTTCGAGTTACACGTGCATCGCGCGCATCTCACATTGCAATGCTTATTGCCGTGCTCGCTTTACTTGTGTTGGCGGCGGCGCCGTATTGGGCAGGGCGTGCTGATGTTCGCTTGCTGGGCGAGCTGTATTTGTATTTATCCCTGGCGTGTCTTTGGAATTTTATGGCCGGTTACGCAGGCCTGGTTTCCGTAGGGCAGCAGGCTTATGTAGGCTTGGGCGGCTATATGCTGTTTGCGCTAACCATGTTTGCTGGCGTGCATCCGGTGGTGGCTATTCTAATAGCTGGTGTTGTTGCAGCGCTTCTATCCATACCGGTGGCCGGGTTGTTGTTCAGATTGCATGGCGCTTATTTCGCGATTGGAAGTTGGGTTGTTAGCGAAGTGTTCCGATTATCTTTTGCGCAAGTGCAGGCGCTTGGCGGTGGGTCTGGTACCTCTTTACCCGTAAGCGTTGTCAAGTCACTAGCGGCAAGCAAATCCGGAAGAGAAGCAACCAGTTATTGGCTGGCGCTTGGGGTTACCATTCTTATTTTTATGGTGGCTTTTTTGTTTCTCAGATCCCGGCGCGGTTTAGCACTCACGGCCATACGTGATAGCGAAGTAGCTGCCGCTGGCTTAGGCATTAATATTTGGCGTACAAAAATGGAAGTGTATGTTGTCACTTCGGCCTGCACGGCACTGGTAGGTGGTCTTATTTTTTTACAAAAATTGCGCATCTCACCTGATGCCGCCTTTTCAGTCAGTGATTGGACGGCCTTTGTGATATTCATTGTAGTGATAGGGGGTATTGGTACGCTGGAAGGCCCGATCATTGGTACCTTGTTATTTTTTTTGCTGCGCGAAACCTTGGCAGACTATGGAACTGTGTATTTATTGGTGCTGGGAGTTGTTGCAATTGTGGTGATGCTGAAGTCGCCGCAAGGCATATGGGGTTATATTCGTAAAAAATTCAATATTGAGTTGTTGCCTTTAAGTTATCTTGTGAAGACCACTGCATCGGCTAATAGCAACACCAAAACGACAACAGATAATAATTAATAAGGGGTCAATGAAATGCGCAAGCAGAAGAAAACCATTATCACCTGTGCGGTGACTGGTGCAATACACACGCCTACAATGTCGGATGCTTTGCCGTTTAGCTATGATGATATAACCCAACAAGCGAACGATGCAGCTGAAGCCGGTGCGTCAATATTACATTTGCATGCGAGAAACCCCAACGATGGTTCTCCATCCGTCGACCCTGAAGATTTCAAACCATTTTTACAACGCATTAAACAGGCAAATGATGCGGTTGTGAATCTCTCCACCGGAGGTTCACTAACATTGTCTATTCAAGACAGAATAAAACCGGCTAAAACATTCAGCCCAGAAATGTGTTCGCTTAATATGGGGTCCATGAACTTTTCGTTTCATCCCCTGGCCGATCGTTATGATGAGTGGAAATACGATTGGGAGAAAGATTACGTTGCCAATTCTGACGGTAATATCTTTAGAAATACCTTTAAAGACATAAGAGAGGCAGCCGAGACACTCGCTCCGCATGACATAAAATTTGAACACGAGTGCTACGATGTTGGTCATTTATACAATCTAAAATTCTGTATGGGTATTGGTTTGTTTAAGGCGCCTGTTTTCATACAGTTTATTTTTGGCATACTCGGCGGTATTGGGCCGGAGGTGGACAATTTAATATTCATGAAACGCACGGCCGATCGTTTGTTTGGTGATGATTATCGATGGTCTGTATTGGGTGCAGGTGGCGCACAGATGCCCTTAGCTACAACAGCCAGTCAAATGGGCGGAAACGTTCGCGTTGGGTTAGAAGACAGTTTGTTTATTAATCGTGGAGAGCTTGCGACATCTAACGCTCAGCAGGTCGCCAAAATTCGGCGTATAGTTGAAGATCTTGGCAGCGAGGTTGCCACACCAGATGAAGCACGCGAAATTTTAGCTTTGAAGGGACGAGACAGAGTATCGTTTTAAAGGCCCGCCAACTTGGTTTTCAAACATGGCTAACAAACATAGCTCGGAATTAGGGTTCGTATATAAGGCCTGAGTAATTATATGAATGTTTTATGGATCATGGCCGATCAGCTTCGCTGGGACTACTTAAGTTGTTATGGGGCTAAACACATTGAAACACCCAATATAGACTGGTTGGCAGAGCGCTCGGTGCGCTTTAATAAAGCCTATGTTCAATCACCTGTTTGTGGTCCAAGCAGAATGAGTTTCTATACAGGTCGTTATGTGCGAAGCCATGGCGCAACCTGGAACGGGTTCCCCTTACGAGTAGGTGAAACAACTTTAGGAGATCATTTAAGAGAGCTGGATGTGCGTTGTTCGCTCGTAGGGAAAACGCATATGGTGCCCGACAAAGAAGGGATGGAGCGACTGGGTATCAGCCCGGAAAGTACCATCGGCGCTTTGGTGAGCGAGTGCGGGTTTGAAGTGTCCGTCAGAGATGATGGCACCAATCACAGTGACTACCCTGGTCGAAACTCTGAAGACTACGATGCCTATTTGCGCTCACACGGTATGGACGGAGATAATCCGTGGGAGGAATGGGCAAACACAGCAATTGGGCCCGATGGAGAAAAATGCTCTGGTTGGTTGTTGGAGAACGCCACACTGGCCGCACGTGTACCCAAAGAACATTCCGAAACAGCATGGCTTACCACACGTGGTATCGAATACATTGAGCAGCAGGGCGATCAGCCCTGGTTGTGTCATTTAAGTTATATCAAACCGCACTGGCCCTATCTTGCGCCTGCACCTTACAACGATATGTATTCTGCCAGCGACTTACCCAAAGTTAATCGCAGCGATGCTGAAAAGCAGGGGGCGCACCCTTTGCTGAAAGCCTGGATGGACATGCGTGTATCGAAGAGTTTTTCGCGCGAGCACATTCGGGATACGGTGGGTCCGGTGTACATGGGTTTGATTAAGGAATTGGACGATCAAATCGGGAAGTTGTTGTCCTATTTAAGACAGACCAAGCGCATTGACGACACCATGATTGTATTTTGTTCCGATCATGGCGACAATATGGGCGATCACTGGATGGGTGAAAAGGATCTTTTCTACGATTGCTCCGCGCGTGTTCCGTTAATAGTTTATGACCCAAGAACGGCCGCTGATTCGACAAGAGGCATCGTTGTTGACGCTCTGGTAGAAGGGATTGATTTGACGCCAACCTTTATAGAGTATTTTGGAGGTGTGCCCAAATCGCATATTATAGAGGGGCGCTCTTTGCAGCCATGGTTGCATAATGAGCCATGGGTTCACAGCAATAATCACAGTGGGCATTGGCGTACCTATTGTGTATCAGAATATGACTATTCGACACGTGACGCACGGCGAGCTATTGGCGTTGACCAAAATGATGCACGGCTGGTGATGGTGTTTGATGGCCGCTGGAAATACATCCACGTCGAGCATATGCAGCCTATGTTGTTTGATCTACAATCAGACCCGGATGAGCTTATTAATCTGGGTGATGATGACGCCTACAAGGCCCAATTGGACAGGCTCGCAAACTGCCACTTTGAATGGAGCCGCCAGCACCATAACCGTGTCACACGTTCGGCAGAAATAGTAGAAACCATGACCGATGCCAGGGAGCCACCCGGTATATTAATAGGGTATGGTAATGCAGAAGAATTAGTGGAGGACGGGCTAACCTTACCTTCACATACAACACGTTAAATAGAGTCATTTGGAGAAAAACATGAAATTTCAACGCTCGGCCGTATTTTTAGCGGCTATCGGTTTTTTAGCCGTTAACGGGCTGGCATCTGTTGCCAGTGCTCAATCGAATCTGACAGGAGAAACAGCAGGCCCCGTTTCTGTTCCAGGTCAAACCATGGTATCACTTGCAGAAGTTGCAAATGCGGCGGGCGTAGCTGATATTCAAGTTGCAACCGGTCAAACGCTTACCAATTCTGTTCAGAATGTAGCGGAAGGTAAAACAGACATCGCCGCTGCACCGTTTCTGTTAACGTTTTTACTATCAAAAGGTGCAGGACCTTATGCGGCGCTAGACAAAGACAAAGCGGCTGAGCTTGCATCGAAGGTTGCCGTTTTATACACCTACCGTTTCGGAACTTATGGCTTGTCTGCGTTTAGCAGTAAAAACTTTGGTGGCTGGGATGCAGTTGAAGGTGCCACGATCTACAATGGTCCACCTCGAGGAGCCGCGTTAACACGTGCGCGTGCTTTAGCCAAATTAACCACAGGCATGGATGATGGCGATGGCTATACCGGTTTGCAGGTTAACTGGGGTCAGGCGGTTAAGACCATTACTGATGGTTCAGCCGATGCGCATATTCTGCCAATGAATTTTCCGGATGGTCGTTTGGGCCAGGCGTCATCTTCAGGCGAGATCACCATATTCTCAATGCCGAAAGACGCTTACGAAAGTGAGGCTTCCCAAAAGTACCGCAAAGCACCTGGCTCGGTTGGTGTGGTAAGAGAAAATAGTAAAGATTTGTTTGGACCCAATATTGTCGCGGTGTCTGAAGATGGGCAGTTCCGTGGTATCGGTGAGGTAGGCGGAGAGATCGTCAACGTTGCAATGGATGAAGAGCTCGCTTATAAACTGACCAAAGCGTTTATCGACAATATCGATACCTATAAGAACAAAGCGCCATTCATGCCAACGATTTGGTTGGGAGAAACGGAAACTGAGTTCACTGGTATGTGCGGACCGATCCCGGCAAAGTATCATCCAGGTGCCGTTCGGGCTTGGGAAGAGGCAGGGTACACATTGCCTGACTGCACAAAACCGTAAGCAGCTTCTTTGATTTACTATACTTACTTTTAGTATGTCGAAATTGTTGTAGAAATTGAATATGAGGGCTAGCTTCTGTGCTAGCCCTTATTTTAATTGTTGAGACGGTAAATGAACGATACCAATAGCAATCAACCTAGTCGTTCTGGCCGCTTTCTGTATTGCTTATCCATTTTCATTGTCCTCATTGGCTTATTCAATGCCATCCCTGGCATCCCTAATCTCGACAACGCTGTAAAATCGTTATCCGGCCTTGATTGGCTAACAATCCGAAAATACCCCACCGAGTGGTTCTATCCAATTGCGTTTTTTCTGATGATGGTGTGCGTTGCCTTAAAGCACTCCATGTGGCGCGAATGGGCAACAGCATCTGTCGGCAGACGACGACTTGGCTTGTTAATGGATGTTGCATTGGTATTGGCAGCACTTGCGGTGTCGATGACCTACCTGATCGAAATCGAATCCATTTGTTTAATCGATCAGATTACGGGTGAGCGTGCGCGTCTTATTGCAGAAGCACTGGAAACAGAAATCAGTATTGCGGAGACGATGGGGCTACCGCCACCGACATCCGTAGAAGACCCAAAATGTGTTGGTAATACTGGCGGGATGCTGGTGTTAATTATGGGCATCACCATACTCATATTTCTTGCTTACAACATAAAGGTGTGGGGCCTTCCACTGGTCATTGTCGCCTTGGTGATTGCGCTCTACACAATCGTGACCGTACTGGTCTGGTATTTCCATGGCCCAGAGGACATTAATAAGTACTTAATGACAAAACTTGCCGGTGAACCCAGGTTGTTATCCGATGGCAGGCCTAAAGTGCACGACATACTGGTGAACAACGCGTCCGGTTTACTCGGCCGGTTTATGGACATCATGCTGAACACCATATTTCCTTATCTTGTGCTTGGCTCGCTCTTTGGCGCTTCGGCTGGTGGGCAGTCCTTAATAAAGATTGCCTTTCGCTGGACACGAAAATTGCGTGGTGGTCCAGCCCATGCGGCGGTGGTCTCTTCCGCCATGTTCGGCACGATTTCAGGTGGCCCGATAGTTAATGTCCTGTCCACCGGTGTGCTCACCATTCCAATGATGCTTAGGCGTGGTTTTTCAAAAGTGTTTGCAGGTGGTGTCGAGGCCGCAGCGTCCTCTGGTGGATCCATCATGCCGCCCGTCATGGGAGTTGCGGCATTTGTGTTAGCGGCATTAACGGTTGTTCCGTATTCTGAAGTCATCATCGCTGCGATTATCCCAGCGGTTGCTTACTTCTATTGCCTGTTTTTATCGGTGATATTTGAAGCGCGTAAGCAAAAGATAGAAGCCATTGGAGAAATCACTGACGACATGCGCATGAGTCGGCAAGATATCCTGAATCTGATTATGATTTTTGGGCCGATTCTACTCATACTGATGTTGTTGCTAATTAGTAAAGAGTCGGTCGGTTGCGGGCCATTGGGTGCGATCATGGGGGCGGAGCGAACCATTGTTGATGGTCAGTGTTCGGTCAGTAGCTTGTCCTGGTTTCAGCAGTTGATACAAAATGCAGCGGGAGATGCTGGCAGTGCAGGCTGGTGGGCGGTTGTGTTACTGATCCTATTATTATTTATTGACCCAGCAGTACGGGCCAAACCGAAAAAAATTCTGGACTCACTCTCTGATGCGGGCGTGTTGATATCAACACTGTACTTGATGTTTTTAGCCGTATCTATAATCGACTTTTGTCTGCAATTTACGGGCTTGCCCACTTTCATATCATTAGATGTACTCACGTGGCTTAAAACGCTGAATCTGGGCCAGGACGGTTCTATTATGTTTCAGATGCTGGCATTGGTCGCGACGATGTTGGTGGCCGTGCTGCTTGGCATGGGAATGCCTGCCGTGCCAGCTTATATCAATGTAGCGCTTCTGATGGGGCCCGTACTGGCAGGCTTAGGTATATCAGTGTTCACCGCGCACCTTTTTATCTTTTACTTTGCCGTTGCCAGTGCGATAACACCGCCGGTAGCATTAGCCGCATTTGCCGCTGCAACCATTACAAAAGCCGAACCTTTGGCCACTGGGTTTTCAGCCGTTAAGTCTGGGATTGTGATGTTTTTAGTCCCGTTTTTGTTTGCGCTTTACCCAGAGCTGCTTCTCATTGAGCAGGCGGTAATCGATCCCAATTCAAACACCGGTGCAACGGTGTACCTGGCTGGCTACGATGGCAATATCGACCTATTTTCATTTATATTTTTGATAGTACGCCTGCTAGTGGCGCTTTATCTTATGTCTAGTTCACTGGCACGATTTGATAAAAAGAGTTTGTCCAGCGCAGAGATTGTGCTTAGGTTGTTGCTAGCGATATTGCTGGTTGTAAAAATCGAGTGGATTCATCTGAGTGCACTGGTGATTTCGGTACTGCTGCTAATCCATCAGGCGAAAACCGCTGAAAGGGTAGTGAATCCAACTCCGGGATAATGTGTAAGTTGGAGTGTACAGCGGTGTATCGCTGCACTTTTCTATACAACACCACTAAGGCTGCCAAATACGAACGTAATCGATTAATGCTCTGTCAAGCGCTAAACGATCTCGATAAAGCCACACATTTTTCGCATATAAACCTGGGTCGCGTGGTCTGTGCGGAAACGATTCCAGTACTGAGTCAGTACTTGGACTATCAGTAAGAGCACTTTTAACACCGCTGTTCATTTCGCGAGACAGAATTAAGTAAGAATACACATCGGGTATAAGCGCGGTGTCAGTCACGGTTTTAACGACTTGTCCATCAATCGACCACACTAGTTTATCGGCTTCCCAAAGCAGTCCAATAGTGTGGAACCCTTCATGAAGGGCGATATTGTATTTGGAAACATCCACATTGGTACCGCTTTTTCCTGCTGCACCACCAAGTAATGACAACTGAATTCTGTTCTCGTTTTCTGGGCTTATCCATTCATATTCAAAGATATCAATTTCAACACCATTGTCACCGTTATCATCGTAGGCGAGCGATTCAACAAGAATAGTGCCTTCAGCATCTTGTGCAGCTGGCATTAACCACATAGAAACGCGAAAACCGGGCGTTATCATTTCACTGAAATTGATGCGAGTTTCAAAGTAGCCGTATTTAAATATCCTCTTGGGTGAGTCCGGATCTGATATGTGGCTGTTAGTGTCTTGATCGTAGACGCGTGCCCAGGTATCAAGCCATGTGGTGTAAAGCTTACTGTCTCCAAATGAAACCAGCTCGCCATTTTGCATATAATCGTTGGGCCGGGTTGGATCCGGCTCGTCTGACATTAAACCCTGCAGCGCCAGCATACCGTTGGTTCGGTAGGCATTGTCTTCATTGTATTTGTCATACCAGGCTGACCAGCGTTTGCCTCTGGGGCTTCTCCAGTCAGGCACATCGGTATTGCCCAATTCATCCATCCCGCTATTGCCAGCCCGATGAAGTGAGCCTTGCATGGTTTCAAAACGCCATTTCTTGGCAGCACTTTGCGTGTCTATATCTCCACTTCCGTCAAAGTGATCTTCAAAGACAATTTGCCAGTTCTCAGGTGGGCCGTTCAACGTGATCGTATCAGCTGCGTCGGTTATATCTGGTGTTGTTCTTACTTCAATACAAGTGTTGTTGCGTTTGTCTTCGACGTTGTCCGTACAGAGATCATTTTCACTGCTGGCTCCGGTTTCGTCCTGTTCAACGGGTGCAGCTGCGTTGTTTATGCCCGATGTGTTTACAATTATTGAAGCGAGTTCGGAGCGCGCGTCTGCTTCATCGCTGGCTTCAACGTAAAATTGATAAAGCGTATTTTCATCCAATTTTTCAAGCGTCAGGTTTGTATCGCGAGTCTTGCCCACTTTTGTCTGATCATGGAATATACGATAGCGCTTGACTTCTTTATCATCGATGGATGCATCCCAGTTTAACTCGACGCTGGTTGGCGATAATACGGTAGCGGTTAAATTTGAGGGGGCGCTAGGCGGTGTATTTCGGCTAGACCCAGTCTCTCTGACACCACTGATGTTATCAGTATCGGTATTGGAGCTTGATTCGTCGTTTGAACCAGTGTCTTGTTGATCGTTCGTTTCAGGAGTGTCTGCCGGAATTTCTTCTGCGGCGGGGGTGGTGATTGTTACTGACGCCAGGGGGGAACGTGCATCTGCCTCATCGCTGGCCTCAACAAAAAACTCATACTCGGTATTTTCCACCAGCCGCTCTAATGTGAGAGTGGTATCGCGTGTTTTACCTATCTTGGTTTGTTTCAGGAAAATGCGGTACCGTTTTACTTCTTTATCATCACTGGCAGCATCCCAATTTAACTGGATGCTGCTTGAAGAGATAATAGTTGCGGTAAAGTTTGTTGGTTTTGAAGGCGGAGTATTGGCTTGGCTGTTAGACACTGTGATCAGCAAGACTAACAATCCCTTTATAGCTGTTCTACAGTACACAAAAAAATTCATTACCAAAACCGCTCCCTTTAGTAATAAAACTAGCGGCAAAAAGCGGTGATTCTGCACAAAACAACGTTAGTTTATGCTTCGTTGTTAAGTATTTATGACCTGAAATGAGGGCTGGAACACGCTCTGGTTTTTGATAGTAGCAATGGGTAGTTAAGTTTCAGATTAATGTTGTTGAGTAGGTTCAGAAGGGGCGAATTACCTAATATCTTTGGGTGTAAATGAGATACCGCTAATACAAACTACCCGAGAATGGCTTGTATTAGCGGCATGTTCTCTAAGTATTTATCAATGGCTAATTGCTATTCTCGCCCACGACAAATACCACTTCAACTCGACGATTTGCCTGCCGACCTTCTTGAGTATTGTTGTTCGCTATTGGGCTTGTTTCACCTAAGCCGGTGGTTTTAATTCGAGTTTCACTGACACCCAAAGATAGTAGTGCCTCTTTCATTGATTCGGAGCGTGCTACAGAGAGGTTTTGATTAAAATCTGAATCTCCCACGTGATCAGTATGACCTTCGATTAATGCTGTTCTCTCAGGGTTCGACTGCAAGTACTCAGCTGCTTGCCGTACTGTGCTGGCAGCCTCTGGTCGAAGTGTTGAATCATCAAAATCAAACAGAATATCGTTCAACGTTATGCTTGGCCCACGCGGTGTTTCAACTATAGGAGCGGCTGGTACTTCAAAAGCCGGCGGGGATACGGCGGCAGCTAAAACAGGTGGTTCAGCAACTGGTTTTGGTGTTGTAGAACAAGCGCTGATGATTGAGCTTACCGTGACCAACGCGGCAAGTTTGAGTGTGTCGACATTTTTCATGGTGCATACTCCACAGTTTTATTATCGGTACTGTGAGTAACGGCAGAATGACGTTGGAAGTACAGCGATTTAAGATTACCAAATTACAATGAATAATCTGTAATGCACATTTGTACTACCGCATAGCAACCTGTTTGGGTAGTGTATTGCTGAAGGCCTACTCATCGTGCCCTGTGAGTTGATAAAGCCTGTCGAGTTTTTCATTCAAACTGCTGGTTTCCGCTGTGAGTGTGAGTACTTTGTTAGACAGCTGCGCCACCTCCATTTCAAGTAGCTGTATCGTTTCGTTTTCAGATGCAATAGTGTTTTGTGATTGTGATTGTGATTGTGATTGTGATTGTGATTCAACAGCGTTTGAGTAAACGGTGGGAGTACCGCTAAACAGATGCCCGATTCGTTCTCCCCGCTGCCCGGGTTGCTGCCCCAGTCTTATAGCCAATGGCATGTCACGTTCGCATAAGCGCTCAACACTCAGTTCTAGATCTTCCTTGTCAACGAAATCGCACATACGCTGCGTGCGCGTACTCAGTTCGCTCATTGTTTGCGGGCCTCTCAACATCATCACGCAGAGCAAAGCCTGCTGTTTTCTACCAAGACTCAGGCGATTCATAAATTGTTGATCATATTTATCCGATCGAGAACCACGTTCTTTGCGTAAGTAATTACGATTTTCCAATTCCAGCAATGCTCTGGCAATTTCACCTTGCTGATAGTTGCTCACTGGCTCTCTGCTGGATTTTTGATTACATGCGGAAATCAGGCTGTTAAGCGTCAGTGGATACGCATCTGGTGTGGTAAGTTGTTTTTCCATCAGTGCAGCGATGATACGTAGCTCGATTTCCAACAACTGTGGTGCCTTTGCGGGTTCGGCTTCGTGTGATCCGGCAGAATCGGTATCGTGCATAGTATTTCCAATGTGTTTAGAGAATCCAGGTTGTTGATTGATTATAATGCCTTTTTGAGGAGCCATTAAATCGGTTTATCGTAAGGTTCAGAGAATAGGTAAGTCTCGGTGCATACGAAGGCAGTTTGTATTGCTAAAATGACCTGCTTAAAAAGCTCACGGCATTTGCCCATCTAAGTAACCTGTGTTCAAGCCAACAACATTACAAAAAGCTTTACAAACGCTACCAATTGCAGATGTCGTTGAAGATGTGCAGCGAGCGCTGCAAAAAGGTAATGTGTTGTTGCAGGCCGAACCAGGTGCTGGGAAGAGTACCGGCTTGCCGTTAGCATTGATTGATCATGCTTCGTCAAATCAACGAATCATTATGTTGGAGCCTCGAAGGCTGGCTGCTCGCTCCATCGCTGAGCGTCTGGCGGCTCAGCTAAACGAACCGCTGGGTCAACGAATTGGTCTTCGCATGCGTGGGAAAACCAAGGTATCTCGGCAATCTGTAGTTGAAGTTGTCACAGAAGGGGTGCTTACTCGTTTGCTACAGACGGATCCTGAATTAGCCGGTATCAAATTGGTGATATTTGACGAGTTTCATGAACGTAGCTTGCACGCCGATTTGGGGTTAGCGCTGTGTTTGGAGGTTCAAGCCTCCCTGCGTGTGGATTTACGTTTGTTGTTTATGTCTGCAACACTTAATACCAGCGATCTGGAAGCTCATCTCAATTTGCATCAAAGTCCGGAACTTCACGCGCTAACACACATTAAAGCTACCGGTCGCCAACACCCTGTTTCCGTTGTGTGGTCTGGTGGCCTTAGTGGAAGCTCGGCGCTTTCCGTTAGAGAGCGGTTGCCACAGCATGTGGCGTCAGTAGTTGATACCGCAATTCGGGATAATAAAGGCGATGTGCTTGTGTTTCTGCCTGGCATAGCTGAGATAGACAAAACGGCTCGCTTGTTACAAGCGCGACTTCAAACTGATGACAGTTCAGAAGAACTTAAAATATTGCGTTTACACGGCAACGCCGATATCGCATCACAACGCGCGGCTACGGCGGCGGCATCTGGAACTGTATCGACGTCGGCAAAGCTCACCGGAATTGCGCCTGCGACCGTAACAACGCAGGTGCGGAGAATTATTCTTAGCACCAGTATCGCAGAGACATCACTGACTATCGATGGGGTAAGAGTGGTAATCGATTCAGGTCTGGAACGACGAGGTACTATCGATAGTAGTACCGGTGCAATGAGATTGGAAACGGTAACAGCGAGTCAGGCAAGTGCAACACAGAGAATGGGTCGAGCCGGACGGACTGCGAGCGGTGTCTGTTACCGCTTATGGCCAGAATCGGAGCACGGTCGAAGGCCTGCCAGTTGGCAAGCGGAAGTGCTGCGTGCAGATTTAGCTTCGTTGGTACTGGAAGTCATTCAGTGGGGTACTCACGATATTTACAGCCTGCCATGGCTGGAACAACCACCAACAGCAAGCGTTAACCAAGCGATGGATTTGTTAAGCCGATTGGGGCTAATTGAAAACGCACAATTAACAACGCTTGGTAAGGCTGTCGCCAAGCTGCCAGTCGAGCCGCGCCTTGGCACTATGTTGGTTTGGGCAGCAAGCAAAAACGCGCAAAATCAGGCGGCAGCAATCACAGCGCTTCTGGATGAACGAGTTTCTTCAAATGATGCTGATATTGAATTAGCGCTATCGCGCTCCTTATCTCGCTCTCAACAACGACGTGCATCGCAGCTGGTGCAGCTTGTTACCGCATCTACAGACAAGCAAGAATTGCCAGGTACAGCTGTGCTGTTAGCGCGAGCCTATCCCGACTGGATTGCCAAAAGAAGGGCGGGCCAAGACGCGCGTTTTACACTTGCCTGTGGTGCCGGTGTGTTTTTAGCCAATGACGATACCTTAGCCCATGAACCCTGGTTAAGTGTGGCCAGTATGGGTGGTGCATCAAAAGAAGCACGTGTTTTTACAGCCGCGGTTTTGGACATTGATGAATTGCGCCGATGGTCACCTGAACTGTTCTCTCAGCAAAGAAACTGCGACTGGGACGATAATGCTGGGCGTGTTGTTGCAGAACAGCAGTCGCTTATCGGCAAACTGGTCGTTGAATCAACAACCGTTGCCGACTTTGGAGAAGATGCTGTACGCGCAGCATTACTAAAAGGGATTCGTAAGCGCGGTATCAACTGTTTACCCTGGACAGACCAATGTCGGCAATGGCAGGCGAGAGTAGAACTGATGCGCAATTTACCCACGCATTGCACGCGTTTTATGTGGCCATGTGTGACTGATGAAGTGTTGATCGATCAGCTGGAGGCGTGGTTGCCAGCCTGGTTACAAGGCAAAACATCGATGAAAGCCATACAACAATTGCATTTGTATGACATATTAAATGCGATGCTGGACTACCCCATGCAGCAGGAACTTCAGACCTTGTTGCCCACACACTATAAAGTGCCTAGCGGTTCCAACATTTCGCTTCGTTACGCTGACGCTGAGGTTGTGCTGTCGGTTAAATTGCAAGAGATGTTTGGATGTACCAGCAATCCATCTGTGGCGAAGGGCTCAGTGCCGCTAAAAGTTGCGCTACTGTCGCCTGCGGGAAGACCAGTGCAAGTCACATCCGATTTGGCGAATTTTTGGAGCAATAGCTACCCGGCTGTTAAAAAGGATATGGCCGGGCGTTACCCAAAGCACCCCTGGCCAGATGACCCTGTAAACGCAAAGGCCACGGCACGTGCCAAGCCGCGAACCAAACCGCGACGCTAGAGTTACCTGTTCAATAATCCTGTTTCGCTAAATCAAGCCACCACCGTGGTATGTGTGGGACTTTGCTGCAGGCTGTCAGAGCTGACTGTGCTGCCGATCCTAGTCAATTCAACCCAGATCAGGCAGCAATTTGCTGGCCTTGCCACCCAATATGGTGATATAAAGCGGATAACACCCGGCTACTACAACATCAGACCGGGGCATGTAATCTAGCTGAGGACCAAATTCATGAACCAATCACTAAATCGTCGCCAGTTTCTGGGCGGAGCCGCCGCAGTCGGTATCAGTATCACATTACCCAAAGGTGCTTTCGCTGCCGGTAAAGTTAACTTTTATAACTGGGATACTTACATTGGTGAGAACACCATAGAAGAATTCGAAAAGAGTTCAGGCATCAAGGTACAGTACGATCTATTTGCTGATAATGACGAGCTGTTTGCCAAGCTAAAAGGGGGTAACCCTGGCTATGATTTGATTGTGCCCTCCAATGATTATGTCGAGCAAATGCTGGCGGCCAATATGCTTGATCCATTGGATATGTCCAAGATCCCGAATGCGTCCAACATCGATCCGACGTTCATGAATCCCAGCTTTGACCCTGGCCGAAAATACAGCTTGCCGTATATGTGGGGCACAATCGGTATCGGTTATCGCAAGTCAGCCGTCGATGGCGGCGTATCATCATGGGCAGACCTATTCGATTCAGAAAAATATTCAGGTCGAATAGCATTAATGAACGAATCACGAACCGTACTTCAAATGGCCATGAAGTATCAGGGGCATTCGATCAATGACTGGACCGATGAACATCTGGCTGCCGCAGAGGCCTTGCTAATTAAACAAAAGCCACACATCACCGCGTTTGCACAAGATAATGGTCAGGACCTTTTACTCTCCGGAGAAGTGGATCTGGCAATGGAATGGAACGGCGACATTCTACAAATCATGGAAGAAGATGATGACATTGGCTATGTTGTGCCCGATGAGGGTGGCCTGCTTTGGGAAGATGCATTATGCATTCCGAAAGGTGGCGAAAACCCGGACAATGCTCACGCGCTGATCAATCATTTGTTAGATGCACAAGTCGGTGCCGACATCGCAGACTATGTCTACTATGCCACGCCCAACAAAGCGTCCCAGGCGCTTATGTCTGATGAGTACATGCAAAACCCGGCCGTTTTCCCATCTGCTGAGGCAACTGCCATTAGCGAAGCTGCCGTTTACCCCGGCGCTGAGTGGGTGCGCAAGGCAGATGAAGCGTGGACACGTATCAAAGCAGCTGGCTAATCGCCACCTACAACTTTGTCTAATGTAATAGAATGGCCGGTTTGAACCCGGCCATTTTTCACGCCTCGCGTTTTGGATTCTTTTAAACACAAGCCACTCGCATTTCTGGCCTTTGGTGTGCCCACCATTGCCTGGCTGCTGGTGTTTTTCCTGTTACCGCTGGGCATCATATTTTTATACAGCTTTGGCGAAAACGTCTCACTTGTTGAAGTAAAAACAACCTGGACCCTGGAAAACTACCAGCGTATATTCCAGCCCGAAATCATGACCTTGCTTTGGCGAACGTTATGGATTTCCCTGTTAGCCACTATTGTCTGTCTTATTATCGGATTTCCGGTGGCCCTGGTTATCGCCACAGCGTCATCTAGAGCCAAACCGTGGTTGCTGCTGTTAATCATGTTGCCGTTCTGGACAAACCTTCTTATACGCACATATTCCCTGCTGAATATTCTTGGCACTCGCGGGCGATTAAACGAATTTCTGGGTTGGCTGTGGTTAAAGGCCGATCAACTGTTGGCATTTATTGGTTTGGGGGAACTGTCGCTCATTGGCGATAAGTTTGTACCGGTGAAATTCCTTGGCACACCGGGTGGCGTCTTGCTGGGCATTGTGTATGTTTCACTTCCATTTACGATACTGCCGATCTATTCCGCATTAGAGCGCATGGACCGTTCTTATTTGGAAGCCAGTATGGATTTAGGTGCCGGGCAATTACAGACATTCTTCAGAATACTGGTGCCACTTGCCATGCCGGGTGTGATAACAGCCGCCATCATTACGTTTATTCCGGCGCTTGGGCAGTTTCTGACACCTGATTTACTAGGCCGTGGTCAGGTGGATATGGTGTCCAATGTTATTCAGCGCCAGTTTAAGGGTGCGAATGATTGGCCGTTTGGATCGGCCTTGTCACTGATGCTGTTGTACATTACTTTTATCTTGTTAGCACTACGTGCCTTCGGTGATGCCGCCAAGTCTCGGCGAGAGGGTGAACGCTGATGAGCGCTAATCGACAATTGAAAGTGCGTGCAGGCCCTTTTGAGTACTCGCGTAAATGGGTACTTCGCTTGTTGTTTGTTGCGGCCAGCCTGTTTTTATATATTCCCATTATTGTGCTGATTGTTTTCTCGTTTAACAATTCGCGCCGAGGTGGCAACGTAATTTGGAAAGGGTTTACCACCAAATATTATGGCAAAGCATTTGGCAACGAAGATTTGCTGTTGGCGTTTGCCAATACATTAACCATCGCAGTAGTAGCCACCCTTGTCAGTGTCATATTGGGTACCTTAACGGCGATTCTGCTTTGGCGTTTTCGCTTTCCATTCAAACCATTTTTCGAAGGCCTGGTGTCCTTACCCATTGTGATACCGGAGATATGCATGGGGGTGTCGCTTGCCATGTTTTTCTCGGCTATGGGTTGGCTTGGCAATACCAGTGAAATCTGGCCACTGAATTTAAGTAATATTATGATTGCGCATATTACGTTTTGTTTTCCGTTTGCGGCGATGGTAATACGCACGCGGTTGCAAAGTTTTAATCGAGAGATGGAAGAAGCCGCATAAGATCTGGGTGCGAATGAATTTCAAGTGTTTAAAGATATTGTGTTACCTCATTTGAAGCCCGGTATTATTGCTGGTGCCTTGTTATCGTTTACGCTCTCCCTCGATGATTTTATTGTCACGTTCTTCACATCTGGCCCGAACACAATTACTTTGCCGGTGAAAATATACTCAATGGTGCGGTTTTCGGTTACACCCGAAATTAACGCTGCATCGACTGTGCTCATCTTACTCACGCTGGTGCTAACCTATTTCGCTCTGCGTTTTCAGACTAAAGATACGTCGCATTGATAGGGCCGCACTAATATGAATGATTCGCACACAAGCAGCACGATTGTCTCAATTAACAATGTATCAAAGTATTTTGGACAGGTTGTAGCGCTGAATAATGTTTCGCTGGATATAAAAGCGGGCGAGATTTTCGCGTTATTGGGTCCATCTGGATGTGGTAAGTCCACACTACTACGCATATTGTCTGGATTTGAAACCCCTAGTGAAGGGACGATTCTATTAGACGGAAACGATCTTGTGCCGTTAAAACCTAATAAGCGGCCGATCAACATGGTGTTTCAATCGTATGCCGTATTTCCACACATGAATGTGGAAGACAATGTGGCCTATGGGCTGAAAATGGAGGGTAAAAGAAAAGAGGAAATTAAAATATTGGTTGATGAGGCGCTTGAGCAGGTTCACCTTGCCGAATACGCGAAAAGAAAACCTCATCAACTCTCTGGTGGTCAGCGACAACGCGTTGCGTTAGCCCGAGTGCTGGTTAAAAAGCCACGCTTGTTACTGCTTGATGAACCTTTATCTGCGTTAGATGCGAAGTTGCGTGATGCTATGCGCTTGGAGTTGGTGAAGCTTCAGGAGAGTGTTGGGATTACCTTTGTTATTGTGACACACGATCAGTCAGAGGCAATGGCAATGGCTGATCGCATTGCTGTGTTATGTGATGGGCAGTTACGCCAGATCGCAAGCCCTGCTGAATTATATGAGCAACCAGTGGATGCGTTTGTTGCCGACTTTGTTGGTACTGTCCATATGTTTGACGTCGCGGCAATAGCACAATCGGGTTCGGAGACTTCTGTTGTGTGCCCTGAGTTGGGGGACGTGGTCCTACCCGCATCTTCTGGCGATGCCATGCGTAACAGCGGCACTGCGCAAGCATCTCCACATAACGACAACAACTCAGTTGCCACTGGGGATATGGTTTTGGCTATCAGGCCTGAACATATTCGGGTTTCAAGCTCGGAGCCAGCGGAAGAGTACTGTGGCCTTCATGGAGAGCTCGGCGATATTGCATTTCAGGGACAGTATTCTATTGTAGAAATCATGATTGCCGGGCGTGCATCATTAACGGCAACCATGTCTAACACTGATGCGCAGCAGTTACATTCGCAGGGGCGGGGAGCGTCCGTTTGGGCAACTTGGCCGATGGATCAGATGTTGTTGCTTCCTAAAAACGCGAATAGTGAAGTGTAACAGTGAGAATTCACGCTTGAGCAACAACCCTAAAAGCGAACCTGGCATTGATGTCATGGTGGTGGACATACACGGCACTTTGCGTGGTAAGCGCATACCACTGGCTCATAGCTCAAAAGTCTTCAATGGCGATGTCAGGTTGCCCGTGTCAACCTTGTTTCAGGATGTGTGGGGAAACGACAATGATGAATTAACCGGGCTGGCTATCAGCATTGGTGATCCTGATGGTGTGTGCAAAGTCACAGGGGAGAGCTATCCGACGCCTTGGACAAATGAGTCACAGCAGGTGATCGCCTCACTGTATAACCTGGATGGGACAATTTCCTTTGCGGATTCACGCGCGCAATTACAATCTGTATTGGATCGCTATTCAGCGTTACAGTTAATTCCGGTTGTCGCGGTAGAACTTGAATTTTATCTGCTCGACTTAGCTCAATATCAGCAACACATTGCACAGCCTCCTTTGCAAGTCATGGCCCAGGAGGGTAAAGCCGGCCCGCTCAACCTGTATGACATTCGTACCAGTGACCGCTTACAGCCGGTATTGGATACTATTGCTGAATACGCTCACGCCCTCGGGCTACCAATTGAAGCCAGCTTGGGTGAATTTGGCCCAGGGCAATTAGAGATTAATTTGCAGTATCGATCAAATGCGATACAGGCGGCCGATGAAGCGGTGTTACTAAAGCGCTGCGTAGAACAAGGTGCATTGCAGCATGGATTTGGTGCGACGTTTATGGCAAAACCGTACACGCAGTACAGTGGTAGTGGCATGCATGTGCATGTCAGCCTACTCAACGATTCCGGTGATAACATTTTTAATGTCGATAGTGCGGCTATCGCTGAGAATAGCGCTGGCGTTACTGATGCCAGCTCGAGTACGAAACCAGAATTCCAATACAGCATTGCACCAGCCTTAGAATTTGCTGTTGCGGGCATACTCAATAATATGCACGCGATGCAGTTATTTTGCGCGCCGCTGGCAAATTCCTACAAACGCTTACAGCCTGATAATTTTGCACCAACCCATACCAACTGGAGTCACGATCATCGTGGTGTGGCGGTACGGCTACCTGCCACTAGTGGGCCAGCTGCTCGGTTGGAATATCGAAGCCCAGGGGCAGATGCCAACCCCTATTTAGTACTCAGTGCGGTGCTAAGCGCTATTCTCGATGGGTTAGATGCACAGCAAAAACCTGCTTTTGAGCCAGTGCTACCGGGGCAAGCAATGAATGGCAAGGCATTAACGCACGACTGGCTTGGCGCTATCGACACGATGGCAGCTTCTGCATTTATTAAAAACACCTTTGGTGAGCAATTTCAAAAAATATATACCGACATTAAGCGCGCTGAGGTCGCTTACCTGTCAGCACAGGTCAGTGATGTTGAGTTGCAGGCCTATTTGAGCCGGTTTTAATGGAGCGTATTCCAAACTATTACACCGCATCCGTAAATGATGATACTCGGTATCCTGAACTGCAGTCAGACATCGAGGCTGATATCGCTATCATTGGTGGTGGTTTTACCGGAATTGCCACAGCCGTTGAATTAGCACAACGTGGCTACTCTGTTGCGCTATGTGAGGCGATGCGCATCGGGTGGGGTGCATCTGGTCGAAATGGCGGGCAGGTTACCGGCAGCGTCTCTGGCGACGAGGCCATGCTTAAGCAACTCAAGCAAATTGCAGGCAGTGATGCCGAAGCCTTTGTTTGGGGGCTGCGCTGGCGTGGGCACGATATTATTCGTGAACGCGTAAAGCGATACAATATTGAGTGCGACCTTCGTCATGGGCATCTATTTGCGGCCTGGCGAAAATCGTCAGTGGCCTCTTTGCAAACGCTTGTTGAAGATGCGCAAGCGCGGGGTATGCAAGATGAGGTGAGCAGGCTTTCGCAATCTGATGTTAAATCCTATTTAGACACGCCGCTGTATCATGGTGCTGTGCTTAACCAGCGTAATATGCATTTACACCCCTTAAATTTATGTTTAGGTGAAGCACGTGCAGCGACATCACTAGGGGTGAAGATATTTGAACAAACTAAAGTCACAGAGATTCAAGCGGGTACCAGCCCGTGCATCAAAACAGACAATGGCCGTATCAAAGCCAATACCATTATTCTCGCTGGTAATGCGTACCACAGCTTAGCGAAAAAGCAATTGGGTGGCTTGCTGTTCAAAGCCGTGCTCGGCAATATGACAACTGAACCCTTAGGAGATGCGCTTGCCTCACAGATCAACCCGTTTAACGTAGCGGTTTATGACGATCGTATGGTGCTGGATTATTATCGCTTGACCGCTGATAAACGACTGATGTTTGGTGGCGGTACCAACTACAGTGGACGTGAAATCGCCAATGTCGCAAAAGAGCTCACCCCTGCGATGCGACAGACGTTTCCTGCCCTGGCAAACACGACAATTGAATATGAGTGGACTGGAACTGCCGGAATTGTGATGAATAGAATTCCTCTGGTAGGGCAACTATCCGATAATGTCTTTTATGCGCAGGGTTACTCCGGGCATGGAATCGCTACCTCGCATGTGGTCGCCGAAGTGCTTGCCGAAGCGGTGACTGGCAGCATGGAGCAATACGATGTATTCGCAGGTTTTTCGCATCAGGCAATACCCGGTGCTAATTGGATGGGAAATGGCTTGCTAGCATTGGGCATGTGGTACTACCAATTTAAAGAGCGACTAGCGGGTGGGTAGTGTGCGATTGTCTTAAGCTTCGCGATTATTTATAACTTCGATTTAACTGAACACCGCTCAGATCAGAAACGATCCATTAAAGAGCTAATAGTCATTGCCCCTGCCAATAAAGTGGATTGAAACCGTCCACCTCCAGGAAAATTTTTAGCTGGAATACTGGCCACTAAGTCAAACCGCTCAGTATCACCGTGAATAGCATCAGCGATTGTGCGACCAGCTTCTACAGCCAGCGCGACTCCATGGCCTGAATACCCACAGGCGGTATACACATTAGGCTGGCATTGCCGAATATACGGCATCCGTGAAAGGCTAATTGCCAGAGTACCGCCCCAGGCGTAGTCGATTTTAACATCCGATAACTGTGGAAAAACAGCCGACATCGGTTTTCTTACCAGCGCTTCAATATTATTAGGGAATCGATAGCCGTAGGTTTCCCCACCACCAAACAATAATCGTTTATCCGAGCTTAACCGGAAATAGTTAACGACAAAACGTGAATCGAACACAGCGTGATTACGCGCTAGAATCTCATTTGCTCTGTCTCCTAGTGGCTCTGTTGCAACCATGAAATTATTGATTGGCATCACTTTTTTTTGTACTGATGGGATCAGAGAATCCAAATACCCGTTGCAGGCGACGACAATGCGTGTACAACTCACACTTGCTGCGTCAGTCTGCACATGGTGCAAGTTATCGTTTTCGTGGGTGATACGAATTGCCGCGCTGTTTTCATACAGCGTAGCGCCAGCGGTGTCCGCAATTTTGGCTAAACCCTGTGCAAGTTTAAGTGGGTGCAAATGTCCAGCACCGTGATCTATTGCTCCGCCGTGGTATTGATCGGAACCCACAAGTGCTCGTATGTCAGATTTTGACAGGCGCTCCAGTTTGTCATACCCATAGGTATTCTCTAAACGAGTGCAGTAGTCGTGAGCAGGTTTTACATAGCGCTTACGATGCATTGCCGCGATTATGCCAGGTCGATACTCCACATCGATATCGTGTGTTTGGCACAAACCAAGTACCGTGTGTTTCGCTTGCTCGCAGTATTGCCATAATGCATGTGCTTTCTCGTGGCCAAACTGTTTTTCAAGTTTCGGCTGTTCCATATTGAACCCACTACCGAGTTGACCACCGTTTCGACCTGATGCACCCCAGCCAATACGATGCGCTTCCAGCACCACAACCTTAAGCCCATGTTGCTGAAGATGAATTGCAGCGGATAAACCGGTATAGCCTGCACCGATAACGCATACATCGCATTGCTGATCACTGTTGATTGCGGGATAGCTGGCAGATGTGCTTGTATCGGCATACCAGCTTTTAGGATGCTGTCCGGCAGGTCCGTTGGCATAGAGCAATTGCATAAAACGTGTTCGACTCGATTAAACGTTCAGCAGAAGGTGTTCACGTTCCCATGCACTGATCACTTGCAGGAATGATTCAGCCTCCTGCTGCTTTACGGCGCTGTACATCGTGCAAAACGGTGTGCCAAGTAGCTGTTGTATTTGTTTATCTTCCTGAAATAAATCGAGCGCTTCGAGTAAGCTACGTGGAAGCGTGCTGGGTAATTTGTAGGCATCCTTGCCGATCGCATCGCGTGGCTTAAGCTTATTTCTCATGCCCAGCAATCCGGCTGCAAGGCTTGCGGCTATAGCAAGATAGGGATTGCAGTCCATACCGACCACTCGGTTTTCGATTCGCCGATTTTTACCGGCTGAGACAGGTACTCGTAAGCCTGTGGTGCGGTTGTCCTTATCCCATTCGAGGTTTATGGGTGCTGCATCGTCGGGTACAAACCGCCGATACGAATTAACATAAGGCGCCAACATGCAAATAACGGACGGCAGGTATGTCTGTTGTCCACCAAGGAAATGATAAAACAAATCAGTAGCTTCATCGTCAGCACTGTTGAAGATATTAGCCCCTGTTTTGCTATCAATCACGCTTTGATGGATATGCATGGCACTGCCGGGTTCGTTTTGCATCGGCTTGGCCATAAATGTTGCAAAACAATTATTCTTCAGTGCCGCCTCACGAATCGAGCGTTTATAGATGAACACTTGATCTGCCAAATGCACCGGATCGCCGTGCGATAAATTTATTTCAATTTGACCTGAACCGGCTTCTTGAATAATGGTATCGATCTCAAACCCCTGCGCCTCAGCAAAGTCGTAGATATCATCGATCACGGTGCCATATTCTTCTACTGCACTCATACTATATGCTTGTCTGGAAATGCCTTGCCTTCCGGTACGCCCAATTGGTGGTTCTATTGGTAAGGTTGGATCGGTATTGGGTTTGGTGAGATAGAATTCCATTTCTGGCGCAACAACCGGCGTCCAGCCATGAGAGGCGTACTCAGCTACGATATGCTTAAGTAAATTACGGGGCGAGAGCATGACCGGCGACCCGTCTTGATAAGACACATCATGAATTACCTGCATGGTGACATCACCAGACCAGGGCACAGCGGTTGCCGAAGCAAAGTCGGGTGTGAGTACGACATCTGATTCTGTCCATTGATCCGGCATATCGTCGATATCAGTGTATTCGCCGGTGATGGTTTGAAAGAAAATGGAAATGGGTAAAAAGAGTGCATCGCTGCGTGCAAACTTTTTCATTGGCATTGCCTTGCCACGTGAGACACCGGCAAGATCGGACACAACACATTCCACTTCTTCAATTCTGCGGCCTGCTAACCATTCATGCAATGCAGGTGGCAGGTCTTTGAACCACGCCGCTTGTGTATTTTTTTGATCACTCATAGTGTTGTCCGGTGCGTCGATTAAACACGGGTTTACAAGCCGGTGAAGTCTCTTAATCCGTACCACCAAGCACCAACGGTGGAATAGGGGGCGCGAAAGCGTTGCCCTCCAGGAAAGGGCAGCCAAGGAATTTTAGCGAACTGATCAAAACGTGTTGTGTTACCACCGATAGCTTCGGCTAAAATTTTGCCAAATAAGTGTGAGCCTGTGACACCGTGCCCACTGTAGCCCATGGCGTGGTACGTATTAGGGCCTATTTGCCCCATCTGAGGTACGCGCGAGAATGACAACGCAAAGTTTCCACTCCAGGCATAATCGACTTTAATGTTCTTTAGTTGCGGGAATACTTTTTCCATATTCGGGCGCAATTTAGCTTCAACATTTGCAGGGTGTGTGCCGCCGTAAACACTGCCGCCACCAAATAGTAAGCGCTTGTCGGCAGAGAGTCTGTAGTAGTCAAGAATATAGCGTGCATCTTCAATACAGGCATCACTTGGCAACAGCTCGGCTGCAAGCTCACTAGAAAGTGGTTCAGTGGCTATGATTTGCGTGGAAACCGGCATAACACGCGATGCCAAAGGGGCCACAGCCTTGCCTAAATAAGCATTGCCGCACAATATAAGTTTCTCGCAGCGGAGTTTTGCTTTTTCAGTGAGTACGGATGGCTTACCGTCTGTATTTTCGACGCTAACCACGCGAGTATGCTCATGAATAGTACCACCGAGACGCTCAAAAGCGGCCGCTTCACCCAAGGCAAGGTTTAATGGGTGCAAATGTCCACCGCTGCGATCGAGAAGGCCGCCAACATAGTGTGCAGAATTAACGTGCGAGCTCAATTCACTGGCATTAAGTAGTTCCTGGTCATGCATGCCATGCTTTTGCCATAGGTGAAGTTTGGCCTCAAGTTCACGAAACTGTTTGTTGTTCAGCGCAACGATAATATTGTTATCTTTGAGATCGCATTGTATGTTGTGGCGAGAGATAAAATCGCGTATAACTTGTGCGCCCTCCTGCAATTGGCCACCAATAAAACGCTCTGTCGATTCACCGAAGCGTTTACGTATGCTGTCCAGGCTAGCGTTAAGCCCGTTTACGATTTGTCCGCCATTTCGCCCTGATGCGCCCCAACCCACTTGTGCACCTTCTACTACGGTAACCGACTTACCTTGTTCTGCTAAATGTAAGGCTGCCGACAAACCACTGAAGCCTGCGCCCACAATACAAACATCGGTATGTGTATCGTATTCTAGAGCAGGCCTTGTTTTACCTGGGTTGGCGGAGGCAGCATAATAACTTGGAGCATGCTGACCGTCAGCGGCATCGTGTTTGTGCTTTTTTATGAGTGCGGCCATGGCAGCTTGCTGGTGTGACTAATTTAATTTAACAGTGACATTATAGGAGGCGAG
>CAYSZH010000027.1:0-39436 GCA_964435305.1 uncultured Granulosicoccaceae bacterium | reverse complement strand
CCCGGTACCAGCGATGAAGATATGATGAACCTTGCACTGTGGCTAAAGAAAAATGGATTCAGAGCCGATCAGGTGCAAAATTTCTATCCTTCACCAATGGCAACGGCCACCACAATGTATTATTCCGGCCGCAACCCGTTAAAGCGTGTTAAACGCGACAGTGAGTCGGTTGAAGTTGCAAAAACCAGCAAACAGCGTGCACTACACAAAGCGTTTTTACGCTATCACGATCCTAACAACTGGCCACTGTTGCGAGACACTTTACGCAGCATGGGGCGTAGCGATCTGATTGGAAACGGAAAACAGCACTTGATTCCTAAATACCAACCGCGAACCGATGGCAGCTACAATTCTGCCAGAAGAAAAAACAGTTCAGAGTTTCGTGATAAACGAGCCGCTAAAGGCAAAATTCTGACTCAGCACACAGGGCTTCCACCACGTAAAAAAAGCTAGCGTTTTATATACCCGGCCCTGCCTGTTGATCTCTCAATAGCTCGGACAGGCGGCTACCCAATGCCAGACTGGCGTCAAGCATCGCTGCGCTAATACCTTTATTCATCGCCGCTATAAAAGATTGCCCCGCTGCCGAACGCAAGGTCTTGTTCAGTACGCGAAGTTCAGCGTCGGTGAAGTCATCGTAAGTAAATAAAAGTAGTTCGCGCGTATTACGCCTATAGGATTGCCGTAGCTGCTCTTTATTCTGATTGGCCATTTGGATTATGGTTTCGGCTTCGAGCTGCTGATCTTCAGGTAAAGCCGAGCCCAGGCTGATGTTAAACGCAATTTGAATATTGGTCATCATCTCAACCGCGCTCTCGGTTGTCTTCATCGTACGATCGAGCTCTGCCGCAAGCTTTGCACGCGGCAGTGTCGGCGGCTGTTCCTGCAGCTGTTGCTGGTAGGCTTCAAACTCCGCGGGTGACGTGAGCAATGAATTGGACACTTCTGCATCTCTAATACGTTTGCCTAAAGAACTGGTGTACCAGCCAACCATTTCTGTTGTTTCGACAAGGCTAAGCGAGGTCAACACCGCGCGAGTCACCTTTTTCTCAAATCGATCCTTGTTAAACGCCTCCACCACCGCTGCTTTTAAATCGCCCTGCGGTAGTGCACGCAATAATGCTGGTAGAGAACCGTTTTCAATAACGTTATCGAAGGATGTCGCTGTGCTTATTGGAATCTGTCCAAGTTGTTCACGCATACCGGACACCGCCAGTAATGTTTGTACCGCAATAACCTGTTTGTCATCAAAATTTCTGGCAGCGGCTGGGGGGATGGATGTCACAAGCAAAGCCGCACACACTGCCAACACGATTAACGGGTGACAAAATCGGGCCAAACAGGCATCAACTATTTGATCGAAAAACTTTGATGAAGGCAAAGTGGGTATTTCAAGCCGCAAACATAAATAAGACTAGCGGCCGGTCTGTTCGCTTCAGCCACCTGCACTCGCGGAGAATGTGTAACGGTACTAGAAATCGTGTGCAGCTGTGTAAACGATCACAATTTAGCGCCTGCAAAGCATGGTCGATCGCTCGTTATATGTGGGTGTAGTTTAGCCCTAAAACGCGTCCGGCCCTACTCAACTAGGGCAGTTTTAATCTTTTTCGGAGTCGGTTGCAGCCATTTGAGCCTCGCTGTAGCGTGTTCCATGGACGGTTGATTCGTTGATAAGCGCATCTAACTCATCCAGAGTGTGTTGATCGAGGGTGATCTCGGCTGCAAGCGCATTTTCTTTCATGTATTCCAGGTGCTTCGTACCCGGGATGGGAATGAGTTTTCTATCTCTGACACCAAGCACCCACGCTAATGCCAATTGCGCAGGAGATATGCCCTCTCGCTGCGCTATTTCATTGAACGGGGTAAGTAACAGTAGATTTTTACTCAAATTCTCTTCACTGAAGCGTGGCATGGAGTAACGCAAATCAGTTTCGGCAAACTGTGATCTGTCTACATACTTGCCAGTTAGAAAACCCCGGGTAAGCGGAGAGAACGGAACAAAGTCGATATTCAGTTTTTCACAGGCATCAAAAATGCCGCGTTCAGGGGTACGAGACCATAAGGAATACTCACTTTGCACCGCTGTGATTGGGTGCTCAGCATGCGCTCTGTGCAAGTTATCAACACAGACTTCAGACAAACCGAGCGTTTTTATTTTTCCTGCCACTTTTAGATCGGCCATTGCGCCAACGCTGTCTTCGATTGGCACATTAGGATCAACGCGGTGCAGGTAATACAAATCGATAACGTCTGTATTTAGCAGCTTCAAGCTTTGGTCACAGAGCGCCTTTATTCGCTCCGGCCGACCATTTTGTTCTCGTTGTCCGTTGGCGTCTCTGGAAAGGCCCGCTTTTGTCGCCAGCACAATTTCGTTGCGTCGTTTGGACAAGGCCTTGCCAACAAGGCGTTCACTCTCCCCATAGCCATACATGGCAGCGGTATCAAAAAACGTATAGCCATGGTCCAGTGCCGATCGAAGCACCTCTACCGCTTGATTGTCAGACGTGGTGCCGGTGTAACCACCGGTAATGTTCATACAACCGAAACCAATACTTGATACTTCAAACGGCCCCAGCTTGCGGGTTTTCATTGTTGCTTAACCTGGTTTTCTTTTGAGCGGTCAACAAAAAAGCGGCTTTGGTTGCCGCTTTTTTTCTTGCATATGAAGGAATCAGTTATGAATTAGAGGGACATTCAGTTCAATTTGCTCTTCAGCTTTCTTCTTAAGCAGTGCAAGCAATTTGGGATCGACTTGGCTGGCATTGACGTTCTCTTCTTCTGTCATGTTGTTGTCAGCCGAGAAAACAGGGCTGCTATGCCCATAGAGGCAACCGGCGGCAGAAACGTTAAACGAAACGAGTGGCAATGCTGCTGCCGCAAGAATGATTAGCTTTCTCATATGACTACCCTATTGAGTTAGGACTAATTGTTATCGCACATCATTGATATTTTAGCAAGTGAATCGGCGCTGCTCAATAATTGAGCACCAGTGCCAATAAATACACAGGACACATAGAGTGCCCCTGTGTTCTGTCAGCCTGCGAAGTTGGCAGCTTGGTTCGAAACACGCGCTAGCGGTACACTAACAGTGTCAGGACAAAACCACCTGCCACAACATCAAAGCGTTGCAGTTAATTGGTTTCAATGAAAAAACAACAATAAAACATATGGAAAGGCTGGCTAAATTTCATATCGGGCAAGTCGTGCGACACCGAGTGTACCCATTTATAGGGATAATTTTTGACGTGGACCCGGTATTTGACAATACAGATCAGTGGTATGAATCGATTCCCGCTGAAATCCGTCCGCATAAGGATCAGCCGTTTTATCACTTGTTTGCTCAGAATGAACAAACGGTGTACGAAGCTTATGTTTCAGAACAAAATTTGCTGATCGAAGAAGGAAACCCCACTCTGCGTCACCCTGCGATCAAACAGCATTTTTCGGTAGAAAACAATGGGGTGTACACCCCAACGAATTTGCTAAAGCACTGATCGGTACAACATGGTCAAACACAACTAGCGGCTGTGGCGACATTGTCAATTTCAGCCCACCGATCAGACACCTTAGCGCTTACAAGAAGTTGAACTAACCGCGACGCTGATGTATGACCACAACACCGCGTCTGGGCATTTTTTCATCAAAGTGCACGTTGGCCCAACAGCCCTCATCAAGCACTTGATTACCGTCAAGACCAGCGAGTAAAAATTCTTCTTTTACGCGTCTGGCTCGTCCTTGTGCAAGTTTTTTATTGCCATCTTCAATACTGGTTTTACCGTGCGAACAACCAATAAGTGAGATTAGGTCGGTATCGGGGTTGTAGGTTTGTAAGATATCGAGCACGGTGGACTTGTTTTCCCGACCCAGCAACATTGAGTCATTACCAAAGACCAAAATCTCTTTACGGACCTCGCCATAACCCAGCAATCGACTTTGATAAACCGATTGGCCGGTTTCATACATATTGTGCGAATCCGGGCTGGCAGCTGCGGCCGACGGAGTCTTTGCAATCGCCAACGGTTTTTGCACCATTTGCGCGGGAGCCTGCGCAACACGCGGTGCGGGTGCTAAGGCCTCACTTTGCACCGGTGCTGCCGGTGTAAAAGAAGCCTCCGATTCAAAGCCATCGTTGTTGGAAGACAAGCTTTTGAATAGACCACTGCTCGCGTATTGAGGTTGTTTGTTTGCAGGTGCCCCATCGCTTCCATTGAGGCTGCTTTGAGAAAAACCGGCATTAGCATCGCTGTTGACCAGAAGTGGACTTCTGGCAGCCGGTGTGGGTAACGGGACAGCTTCTGGCACCACGGCTGGGGTGGCAGGCGCGTCCGGTGTCGATGTCGGTTTGGAGAGCACGGGGCTACGTTCAAACAGTGTGTCATTAATTGCGATGGCATCAGGATCAGTGCCTAATACAAACATGGTCGAGGCTGGTTGAACCCCGAAGGAATCTACCTCATAACTTCGCTTTAGTTTCACCTGTCCAGCAGAAACTATAAACGTAAACACCGGATTACCCACTTTAGATCTTTTTCTCTCACGATCGATGCTATAGCGTAAATCGGTGCCAGAAGCAGACTCCCCGACTCGCAAATCAAATCCGGCCGTTTGCAGCTGCCCGAGCAACAACTGGGCAAATCGTGATTCAGGTCGAACGGTATACAAGGCTGTGGTACGAGGATCGATTTCATCGATTTGCACCATTGTGTTGGTAAAGTCCTGGGCGATTACTTTGGATCGGGCAAAGTCGCCCGTTAAACTGGCTGCTGTGTTTGCGTCGTCTCCCGACTTCACCTTAGCGTTTGAACCACAACCAGCCAGGACACCGGTCAATACAATCAAAATAAGCCGTTTCACCAATAACTCCAGATTTCAAGGAATGAAAGGACTCTACTTCTAACTTGATATCCCGACAAGCTGGCCACCGCCAAGTCGGTGTTTAAAAAACGCTGAAACGGCTTGAAACCGCGCTCCACCAAGGTTTCAGCCTAGCCGAATGGACAGGCAATGAGTTTTGCGATTACTTGGTAACGCGCATTTAACAGATTGTGCTTGTAAGCTGTGAACCAGTCGACCTAAAATTCAAACGACGCCGGAAAAGAAAAAACTCATGATCGACGAAGATTTATACACCGAAGCCACCGATGAACTTAACTCTGATCGTAAGAACGCAACGATTTGGACTCGCGCCTGCGCGCTGGCAAGCGACGATCATGATGAGGCACGGTATCTATACATAAACCTGCGCGTAGAACAGATGGCTGAGGAGCGGTCTCGCTCAGTGCTGGGTGACAGCAAGAACGCCCAAGATACAAAATCCACGCTTGATGCATCAGCAAAAGATGCGGCTTCGGCAGACACAAAGGTTGCGTTAAGTTCACAACCGACAATGAATTCTGACGAACTGTCACTCGTAGGGGACGATGACGACTCCGACAAGATGATCAGCTCTGTGAGAACGGGTAGTGACAGTAGCAAGCAAATCAGCGCGCTGGCCCTGGATGACATGATCGACCTATCCAACGCTGACAGCGGCTTCGTTGGAAGCGTTTCAAGCTCAGGAGATAAACCCTCTGGTACTGAATCCTTTGAACTGGATCCGGAAGAAATAGCGCGTGATAACGCGACCCGTTCCGGTGCAGTTTCTCCCTATGCTGCAAACAAACAAAGCAGTAGTAGCATGGTGCTGGACAATGAAGTTGACACACTGCTGAGCGACGAGGCAGCGTCCCAATCACCGCCGCCGCCTGAGACAGTTAAAACCCGTGCATTGGCTGACGATCTTGAGAGACAGGTTAACGATATGTCAAGCACAGAGATAATCAGTGCAGATGACACCGCCAACAACGGCCTGGCAATAAATAGCATCGATTCAAACCCAGCCGAAGTGGGCGTTAGGCCTGATTATTCCGATGGCGAACTGCTACTAGACGACCCAACAAACGGAGCAGAAGCCGCACTTTACGATGGGTTTGGCCCGTCATTTATGGTGTTCACGCGTGATGGGATTGCAAAAGCCACCAAACAGGGCGTGTCATGGCCAGCAATGCTGTTCACCTTACCGTGGCTGCTCTACAAGCAACTCATCGGCACCGCTATCGTCTATATCTGCATGTGGATTGCGGTTGTTGCAGGCTTTGTGGCAAGCGCGCTTCACTGGTTGGATATGGGCCAGGACGCCTCCACGGCGATCAAATTGTGGACTCTGGGTTTTGCTGTTTTAGGGCTAATCGGTCTTTTTTATATTCCGTTTCGATATGGCAATTCCTGGGCAGCAAATAAATTGCAAGATCGCGGTTTTGTTTACCAATCCAGAGTGAGCGCCAGCTCTCGAAAACACGCTATTACAAGGCTAAAACAGTTTGCTGAACAGTAAACATTTTTAGTGTCGCGATAGCGAGAACCCAATCACTAAAGCTGGGTGTATTTCGGGCTGTCACTCAATTTGTTACTGCTGATCTCGATGGCTACCACATAAACCCAAAAGCGCTTGTACAGTATTGATTCGATGCGTCGTTAAATTCAATCAAGCCATCAGCAAGAATGGTATGTCATGAAGTGAACAAGACTTCTGACCACTTGTGGAAGAAACTTCTCAAGTACCCTTAGTACGGTAAGGCCGGGACGCCCTATCCCGGCCTTTTTTATCCCCTCACTCGCTTCTCAGTTGTATACTTCACAGCTTGATAACTGAGAACTTTTACCCTGCGGCATTCGTGTACCGTGCCGATCTACGAAAAACCAGAGACAAACGCAACCATGTTTCGATCACTGCCCGAATCCAGCCCCGATGCCATTCTCAAACTAATGACACAGTTCAGAGAAGATTCTCGCCCCAATAAAATCGACCTCGGTGTGGGCATTTACAAAGACTCCAACGGCGAAACGCCGGTGCTGGAAGCGGTAAAACAGGCCGAAAGAAAACTCCTGGATTCGCAAACGACCAAGGCGTACGTGGGTCCTATCGGGAGCCGACCGTTCAGCGAATCCATGGTATCGCAGGTTTTTGGAAAAAATGCCGACAGTGCCCGCATACGCTGCGCCCAGTCCACTGGGGGAACTGGCGCTTTGCGCATCCTGGCGGACTTACTCAAAGTTGTTCGCAGCGATGCCAGCATTTGGGTATCAGACCCTACCTGGCCCAACCATATCCCTGTATTCAAGGCGGCTGGTGTCACCATGAAAAACTATCCGTACTATGATGCGGCGAACAGCGTTGTCAATTTCGACGCGATGATGGAAGCACTCAAAGGGGCAGCAAAAGGCGACATCGTTTTACTTCATGGTTGTTGCCATAATCCAACCGGGGCTGACTTAAATCATGACCAATGGCGTCAGTTAGCGCAACTGTGCAAGAGCCACGATCTTTTTCCTTTCTTTGATCTTGCCTATCAGGGTTTTGGCGATGGGATGGAAGAAGATGCTTGGGCTATACGCCACTTCGCTGCCGAACTGCCTGAATTGGTGGTGGCCGCAAGCTGTTCTAAAAATCTGGGTTTGTACAGAGAACGAACAGGCGCTGCCATGTTGCTGGCTGAAAACGAAGAAAACGCTGACCGCGCGCTTGGCCAACTCAGCGTTGTGATCAGATCAAATTATTCTATGCCACCTGATCATGGTGCTAATGCCACGCATCTTGTGATGTCAGATGCAGCATTAACCAAGACCTGGCTGGAAGAATTAAACGGTATGCGTACTCGCATGATTCGCCTGCGCGCTGATTTTGCAGATGCCATGCGCATGCGCAGCAATTCCGACCAATTTGACTACATCAAGGATCAAAAAGGCATGTTCAGCCGCCTGCCCTTGACGCCAGAACAAATACAGACCCTGCGCGACCAACACGCAATCTATATTGTCGGCGATGGCCGAATCAATGTTGCAGGCTTGCCTGATAACAACATCGAGGAATTGGCCGACGCGATATTAAGCGTGCTATAGCCAAACTGGCTACACAAGCCAGGGTTCATCTGGCAAAGATAGACGTGCCGCGATGGCGGCGGTGGCAATAACCGTAACGGTTCCGTGCTCGCTATCTACAACGTTAAGCCCACCGTGCAGGGCATTGACTGACACCGCGCCAAAAGGAATTTGTGTGGCAACACGATTTTTGTCGACCTTCTCGGGCTGCTGCACCGCTACGGTAACCTCTACCTGCATGCTTTCCCTGTCAATGTCCAGCGAACGGAACAAGGTGAGCGAGCTATGATGCAAAGCATCCTGCACTGCACGAATACAGGCTTTACTGTAGTCCTCACCGTATAAGTCGTTGCCGGTACCCATTTCAAGAATGATGCGTTTTAACGATTCGGCCATGGAATCATCCCTGTTCAGATTGTTGTGAGGATGCACCAGATTTTGATTGCATGGGCAGGTAAACCACAGCGCAGGCGTTGGCGATCACGGTGGTATTGCTGCCATCATCGTTGACAACATCCAAACCACCCTTAACGGCACGCACAGTTGCCGATCCATACGGCAAAACGGCAGCCACAGCTTCAGCATCCACAGCCTCAGGTTTTGCCACACCAATTTCAACCTCAACTATCATGGACTCTCGTGGATAGCCCAGAGCAGGTGCAATACTCAGCGAATTATGCCAAAGCGCATCTTTTAAAGCGCGTACAGCCGCTTTTGTATAGTCCTGACCATGCAAGTCGGTACCCATTCCAAATTCCATTGCAAGACGTTTTTTAATCATGTATTTACTCTGAAGGGATAGCTTAAGTTGATGTCACGTATAAAGTGTATAAACGGCTAAGGACGCAATTCTGTACTAGGTAAAGTAGCACACTAATGGGCCGTGTTATACGTATGGCAAACCCACGCACTAAAAAGGGCCGCTTAATAAAGCGGCCCTTTTCTTTGTCTGAAACAATCGCCCCAGTTAAGCATCGGTCAATTGATCATCCCGTTTACTCTGCGTCTTAATCTTACTGGCGAACTAATGTTGCCGAGAACGAGCGGTTGGCTTCACCTTCTTCACCAAACGAATTCAGCACGATTTTGTCTGAGCTACGATCGTTATACACCACACCAGTGCGATTAAATCCGTTCCATGTGAAGTCTATAGAAAGGAATTGGTTTGAAGATCCGGCAGCGTTAACGTTACCATTGAGCGGTACCACAAAAGTACCCGAGGTTGTGTTGCCAGTCACTGTGCCATCGGCTGCGATAGACATGCTAAGCGTTAAATCACAACCAACAGCGTCACTACAGAAAAACGTCCTGGCAATCCAATCACCCGCAATATCTGCAACAGCAACCGGTGTGACATCTCCTTCGCTTGCAAACGTCATGTTAAATTCACGACCACCCGTATTAACCAGTGACTGACCGTCGGCCGCTGTGCTTAGACTAAACGTGATGGTGTCGGAGGACATATCTTTACCGCTGGGCAGGTCACCCGCAATCGTAAATGAATCAGCCTGTGCTGGCTGATCACTTTCACGGTGCAGAAAACGCTCAAGTTGCTGGTTAGCTGTGCCAAAAACGGTTTCAAAGTTGCCCTGGCCATCTTGGCTCAAAGCAAAAAGCTGATCACTGTCATCAATGACGATGACATCCTCAGAGCTCACTTCACCAAAGCTTGTACTGCCAAACCAGACACCATTTATGGCGCCGCTCGTGTTGTCACCGTTACTGCCAGTCGGTGGTACAACGTTGTTCTCTTCGCCAGTGTTCTCGCCAGCACCTTCGTTATTAACGGGTGGTGCGGTGGTAACAGGTGGCGCGGTGGTAACGGGTGGCACAACGTTTTCATCATTGCCACCAGTCACATTATTGACGGGAGTTTCAGTCACATCTTCAACGGCGTCATTGCTGTCGCTTGAGCAAGCCGCTAAAGTTGCCAGTACGGTAGCCATGGCAATAGCAAGTATTTGTTTATTCATCGAGAGTAGTCCGTTGGTCAATGCTGTAGATCGCACACCATACCCGCGATCGACTGGTAGTTTTGATTACTATTAATCAATTAGCGCATCGTCGTTTGACGCTGCCGTTGGTCAATTTGCACATTGTGCACTTAGTCACGCTTTACTTGCAATGCTCAATTTATGCCAAACCTTCATGAAACGCATTATGAGCCGATATCCCTGATATGCGTGCAATTTTTCTAATCCGTGACGTTTTTTGGAAGCCCAGCGCACTCCTTTTTTATGCAGCATCGCTACTGCTGGCATTGCTGTACCCACAGGCTTTGCATGCGGGTATTAACGCCTGCAAACTTGCTGATGGCAGCACTGTATTTCAGGACAGCCCATGCCAGATCGTCCCCAAGGCCACGACGACTAATAAAGCCCGCCAATCACGCAAAATACCCTTTGGTATTCACGCAAGCTGGTTTGAAAAACCATCCCATGCACCTGATCGGGCATTTTGTAACCCGCGTGGATGCGATTGTGGTGAGTTTAAGCGTCAATTTAAATACGGCCTGGCACAGGCCGTAGCCGATGCAATGTATATGGATGGTAACTGGCATCGACACCATAGCGTGGATGAAAGACTGAGCAATATTGGAAGCAACAGCAGTAAACGCTACGATCTGCAAAAGGAAGCAGAAGAAGCCGCCTGCGATATTTTGATGTCCCAGAATGTACTAAAACAATATGCGCCTGATGTTCTGGCAGATTTACGCAAGCAAAAACGATCGGCAGAAGATCTTGGTCTGGATAATCCAGACGATTGTGATGGCTCCGATTCGCCAGTATGCGATGCTATCAATGCGATCATGCTCTACGAACGCCTGCAAATAGATTTACGTGTACTTCGAACGACCGACAAAAGTGAGCTTCTGAATACTGGCTTGCTAAAGACAAACGCCGATGATTTTTAATAGGCTCAGCAAAAAAATGCTCAACAAGTCGCTTACCATTGGATCTTTGACCACCCACCGTTAACTCGCACACTCTTAATCTCTCTGCTTCGGTACGCTGGCGACGGCGTCGCCCTGTCTCCATTGGAACGGATCATCGCGTTAATTCTAAGCGTGCCAGTAATGGCTTTTCGCGCGTTCCTGACCCGAATGGCCGATATCTCAATATCAAAGCGTTCGAATCGCTTCATTAGCGCTTTAAACAACGCCGATTGCTCTGAGTTCCCTGCCAGTCTGTCCATGCTGATAGCATCTTTAGCTTCAATAGCACGCCGTAAGCCATCAAACATTCGGGTTACAGTATCAAAGTCGGCATCACTGACCGGTTTGTCATATTCTTTTTTGGCAGCCTCTACCGCAAACCCTAAGGTTTGAACTCGTGCATCTCGGTCATCAATAGACTCAGCAATATTCAGTTGTTGTTGTGCGGCATCCAAGTCACCCACGCTCAGGGAATTTTGTGCCGATGATATCGCCTGTTTTAAGCGCCGTTCTATACGTTCTCTTGCCAACTGAATAGCGGCTTCGCGTGATTTACGCTGCGCTGCAGCCAGTCGTTTCTGCGCTTCTTGCTCAGCAAGCTCTCTGGCCCTGATGTCAGCAAGCGCTTGTGCTTTTTTTTCAAGCGAGAGTTCATCCGAGTGCTCCACCGCAGGCTCTGCTTTATCGCTGACCGATTGTGTAGCTTGATCTGATATTCCTTGCTCATCTTGCGCAGGCTCTGAGGCTAGGTTTCTATCCCGCTGGGATACAGTCGCATCTGGATTTGGCGCGCGCGCAACGTTATCGGTTTCCGCATTATCGATTAACTGGTCGGTAGACGCGTTAGCTTCCTGAATGGCAGCTGGCTCATTACGGCGTGATGCGTCAGCAGGCTCTGGTCTTCCCTGCTCTGTAACTAAGCTTGCATCGGTGGAAATTGATGCTGTGTTATCAGCTGCAACAGTTGTTATTACCTCAGTGCTTGCCGCAGCCGCGGTTGTATCGAGCGACTCGGCATTAGGTGTCTGAGTACTCTCTTGGACAGGCTCGCTGGCAACAACATTATCTGTGGACGAACCTGCAACGCTCAGCGTGTCATCGTTGTCTTGTAAGGCAATGATCCAGATACCAACAGCCACGGCTCCTAAGACCAGCGCGCTAAATGTCAGCGCTTTAGAGCCCCGCAGGCTTGCGTTGTTTTTTCTTCCATCTGCGGTGAAGGTGCCAGGCCGCTTACTATTGCGATCATGTGAATTCGCGCTTTCACCGACAACATGCTTTGACGATTCGCGTCTGTGCAATTTGTGTAAGTCGACAGCACCCGATTCGCCCGTCGTTTTATGCGATAGCACGGTAGCATCTGTATGCCGAACCGGATCTTGCTGGCTGTGCAGCTTATGGACATCCGTACTGACGTCTGCATTATTATCGGCACTGGCATCGAGCTGAACATCACTCTCCAGGCTTACCGGAATAGATAAACCCGACGGCGCAGCGATCGCAGCAGTGGGCACGCTTGCATTACCCAGCAAGGCCGCCATCCAATCAGTGAGGTTTTGTGGACGATCGGCAATTCGAAACTGCATTGCCCAGTCAATAGCACGTAAAAACTCAGGGCTAAATTTCCCCTCTCCTAAAAACAGCGCTGGTATGAGTGGGTCTTTTGCACTGTTAAAAAGCGCGGTCGCTCGTCGTGTGCTCTCAACTGGATCAGTACCCGCAATGGCATAATAAAGCGTACCACCGAGCGCGTATATATCTGTCCATGGGCCTTGCTGTTCATCACTTTCGGAACTGTACTGTTCAAGTGGAGCATATCCAACTGACACCAGCGCGGTAAGATTCTGTGTGAACCTGCTGGCGTTCCGTGCCGAACCAAAATCCAATAGGACTGGGGTGGCACTTTTTGATCTGACCAGAATGTTTGTTGGTTTGATATCTCGATGTATAAAACCCTGCTGATGGACATCTGCCAAACCTTCAGAGATCGGCTGAATTAATTTTTTTAACGTAGCTTCATTGACATTGCCAGGCTGTTTTAGGAAGGTGCGTAAATCCACGCCTTCCTCAAATTCCATCACCATGTAGGCTGTGTTATTCGCCTGAAATACAGACATTACCCGAACAATATTCGGATGATTAAACTGAACAAGGTTTCGCGCTTCTGCGATAAAACGATCCATACCCCAACGGTAAGTCTCTTCAAGCTCATCAGTTAGAGGGGATACTTGGCTATCGCCAGTGCGGGTAGCGACATCTCCAGGGAGGTACTCTTTTATCGCGACTTTGTGATCAAGATTGGTGTCGGTGGCAAGATAAATAACACCAAAGCCGCCACGCCCCAGCGTGTGTTCAATTCGGTACCAATTCAGCATATCGCCTTGCTGAAGGGCTTTGTGGGGGTATGTCGATTCCATTGAACAGTGAAGGTAGATCGTACCGAAAGCTACCCAATATGTTAGCAAGATTCAGACTGTGGTGCGCTCGGCTACATAATTGTTACAAAGCTATTACTGTTGCGCTAACAGTCTTGATTTTTATTCAAAATGTCTGCCAGACATTGCTTATATAATCATGTTCTTTGCCGATATAAATTGATGAATTCCCGCCAATTTTGTGTCACGAAGGATAAACCATTGGCGATTAATTTAATGCTTTAGCGCATAAAACGCGAACACTCGCCTAAATACCCCTAAACACCGTGCATGGGGCGTTTTAGGCGTCCGCTTGGCAAGGGTTTCGCAGCGCTAAGTCAACTTTTCCGCCATACACAGAGGCTAGCAGCGAACGTGAACACCGAGAATTCCTATCTTCGGGCCTACATTGAAGAACAGACTTTAGCCGAGCAGCTGATCCCGCCTGTTGGGCGCTTGTACCGGGAGCGAGGCGTCATCATTACCGTATTTGGGCGTAAGCTCATGAACGCATCCACCATCGAAATAATTAAAGCTCATCGGTTGTCGCTGCAAGTTATTGGCGAAACGCTAACCGTGAGCGAGACATCACGTGTATTGGACACGCTCGATCAAATCAATCCTGGCTCGTCGCGAATCGATATTGGCAAGCTTGCGCACAAAGCGCGTCAAGCTGGTCACTTAAGCACTGAAGACAACGACAAGCTACGCGAATTTCTAGTTGCTGCGACAAGCGATTTGCAAGATGAAAGCTCGCTGCTTGATGAGCCGCGTGACATTGTTCTATACGGATTTGGTCGTATAGGTCGAATTCTGGCGCGCTTGCTTATCGAACGTACGACATCAAACAATCCGGTTCGACTCCGAGCCATTGTGGTACGCGGTGGGCGAGAAGGTGATTTACAAAAACGAGCCAGCTTGCTAAGACGTGACTCAATACACGGCCCATTTAATGGGCATATAACGGTTGATGTTGAGCAAAGTGCCATCATTGCCAACGGCAACTTTATTAAGGTGATTTACGCCAATCAACCTGAAGATATTGACTACACAGAGTACGGTATAAGCAACGCATTGATCGTAGACAATACCGGAATTTTTAAGGACGAAGCTGGACTCTCGCGTCACCTGGTTCCCAAAGGTGCTAACAAAGTCTTACTCACTGCACCTGCGGGAGGTGATATCAAAAACATCGTCTATGGTGTTAACGAAGCAATGATAGAAGACACAGACACCATTGTGTGTGCAGCCAGTTGTACAACCAATGCAATCACACCCATTCTTAAAGTGATCAATGACAAATTTGGAATTGAAAACGGTCACGTAGAAACCGTGCACTCCTTTACTAACGATCAGAACTTAATAGACAACTACCACAAAGCCGAGCGTCGTGGCCGAGCTGCACCGCTTAATATGGTGCTAACCTCAACCGGTGCTGCAAAAGCGGTTTCTAAAGCACTGCCTGAACTCGCTGGAAAACTCACCGGCAACGCGATACGCGTACCAACACCTAATGTCTCAATGGCCGTTTGTAATTTAAACTTGGGAAAAAGCGCAGACAGGGACGAAATAAATGCGTACGTTCGGGAAATGGCGTTTAATTCAGAATTAAGCTTGCAGATAAATTATTCCTACTCAACCGAGGTCGTATCCACAGACTTTGTTGGCACGCCAGAACCTGCTATTTTTGATTCGGTGGCCACGCTGGCCGACGGAAATCGCTGTGTACTGTATGTCTGGTACGACAACGAATTTGGTTACAGCACCCAGGTACTGCGAGTAATGCAGCATATGGTGGGATTAAAAATCCCCACCGTGGAGTAACACTTACAAAAGTAGCACTAGTGAGTTGCTGCCCGCTATCGGTTAGTGTGTCATTCCGTATATAACGTAATTGACACCTAGCCGGTATGCCGTCGCGGTATACAGGGCGCTGTACTCCTCCATGTCAGCGTGTTCCCAGGCATCACCCAAATCCATATTCCAGTTAACAACGGCCATAACTCGGCCATCATCGTCGAGAATACCGCGCCAATGAGGTTGTTGTCGGGATGCGTTGCTTTCAACTACCGCCATGCTCTTGGAGATTGGTAACTCCCATGTTTCGCCAGGGTTTAGGCACAAGGCGCGTAAGCCTGGAATTTGAATAAAGTCTTCAATTGGAAAATGGACATTGAAAATATCATGATCGGGTGGAATATCCACGATGTCTCTATCAGGAAAGACTTGCCCCATCCATGTTTCAAACTGCTCCCATTGATAGCTTCCATGAAAATCATCAACCAACAAAAAACCACCGCGTAATAGATACTCTCGCATCACACTGGCTTCAGTGGAATTGAATGAAGCAAAACCAGCTTCTACGATATACAACAAAGGGAAGTCGAATACGCGATCGTCAAGCAGTGAAATGGACTGGCTGTCGTTGTTTGTCTCAACACGGGTAAGGCGTTGCATTGCCGCAATAAAATGCGGTTCAGATTCCGAACAGTCCGCTTGCCAATGTGGGTACCCTATTCTGTCCCCAAGGTTATTGATAGCAACTTGATTGTCCGAAAAAATGAGCCGTGAAAACGTGAACTCACTGTCGCTTACACCAGGTAGTGCGGCTGGGCATTGAGGGCGCTGAGGTGTCGTGCAAATGGCAAGATCCGCTTGTGCGGGCGTTTGCCAAGTCATCAAGCTCAGGCACAAGCCCGCTAAACACCAGGATAAAGGCCGGCGATCAGGATGATCGACTGAATTTCTGCGCCTAAACCGGCAATCCGTTTTACTATCGCTTTCTGTTGACAAATTCTTCAAGCTCTTCCTGTTGTCCCGTGTACATAGCAACATCTTGTATGCCAGATACGCCAAAATACGTCACCTAATTAGCATAGCCCCCTGCAGCCCGACCTGCCAACATACGCTGTTAACTATTAGCGGTAATCAAATACCTGTGAGCTGTGTAAATGATCAGTTTTTGGTCAATCGATTGACAAGGTAAGCTACCATTTCTACGGCAGCCGGACATTTTTTGATTATCAGCGTGCACCGTATTGAGTGCAAGCCACCACTAGGCAAAACATTCAGACAGGATATTAATGAACTGGTTCGGGCTGTCAGAGCTTACATTTTGTAATTAAACGTAGCGATTAACGATATTCTCGAGCTTCTCCTGCTGACCAGATCGCGGCTCAGGGTTTATATCTGATTTGGCCACCTGTGCGGCAATATCGTCCAGAGACAGGCTGCCATCCATCATTTTTTGCGCTGGTTCACTTTCCCAACCGGCGTAGCGTGCCTGCAAAGGCGCTTCAAGCGCTTTGTCTTCCAACATGGCGGCTGCCGCTTTCAAGCCCCGTGCACAGCAGTCCATCCCACCAATATGCGCCGCCAATAGATCATCCGGGTCCAGCGATTGTCGACGCAACTTCGCATCGAAATTGGTGCCGCCTGTGGTAAAACCACCGGCTTTTAGAACCATGTAATACGCAAGCGCCATCTCGGGCACATTATTAGGAAATTGATCAGTATCCCAACCGGACTGGTAGTCGTTGCGGTTCATATCTATCGAACCGAAAATACCCAGAGCCGATGCTGTTGCAAGTTCATGTTCGAAGGAATGACCCGCTAAAATGGCGTGGCCTTGTTCGATATTGACCTTAACTTCGTTTTCCAGACCATAGCGTTTAAGAAAACCGTATACGGTCGCTACATCATAGTCGTACTGATGCTTGGTTGGCTCTTGCGGCTTTGGCTCTATGAGAATGGAGCCTTTGAATCCGATTTTATGTTTGTATTCTACAACCAGATTTAAAAACCGGCCTAACTGATCCAGCTCACGCGCCAGATTGGTATTTAACAGCGTCTCATAACCTTCGCGCCCACCCCACAAGACATAATTTTCACCATTGAGCTGTTTGGTCGCGTCCATACAGGTTTTGACCGTTGCGGCAGCAAACGCAAATACATCCGGATCAGGATTAGTCGCGCCACCACTCATATAACGCCTGTGAGAAAACAAATTGGCCGTACCCCACAACAGCTTTATGCCGGTGTCTGCCATTTTTTGGCCAAAGTATTCGGTGATCTCTTGCAAGTTAGCGGTATTCTCGGCAAAGTTTGCACCTTCTGGCCGCACATCAGCATCATGAAAACAAAAGTACGGCACGCCAAGGGCTGTGAACATTTCAAATGCCACATCGGCTTTTAGTTTTGCCTGGTCCATGGTATCGCCGAACCAAGGTCGCTCAAACGTCTGGCCACCAAACGGATCATTACCTGGCCATACGAAATTATGCCAGTAGCACACCGCAAAACGTAAGTGATCTTCCATTCGTTTACCCATGATCACTTCGTCTGGATTGTAGTAACGAAATGCTAAAGGGTCCCGAGACTCAGGCCCGACGAACGGGATAGTTGTAACATCACCAAAGTATCCAGTGGTCATGGCGGTTCCTTTTTATAAATTTAGGCGAAGTGAATCAGAGTTTTGCGATCGAAGTTTACTCGTCAAGCGCGCCAGGCCCCTTAATGGCACCTGGTGGACACTTACCCAGTATGATCATACCCAACACTTCGTCTTTGGTGACATCCTCAGTACTGGCAGCACCCACAACAGCGCCGTTCTTCATAACAACGACACGATCAGCCAGATCAAAGACGTCGTGAATATCATGACTGATGAGGAAGATGCCAATACCATCGTTCTTTAGCTGATGAATAAGCTGACCAACCTGCTCTGTCTCCTGCGGGCCAAGGGCAGCTGTTGGTTCATCCATTATCAGTATCCGAGCGTTAAAATGAATCGCCCTGGCAATCGCAACGGATTGTCTTTGACCTCCTGAGAGTTGCTTGACCGGGTCTTTAAAACGGGTAAAGTTCGGATTCAAGCGGTTCATCACTTTACGTGTTTCAGCTTCCATCGCGGCATCGTCCAGAGTGCCCCAGCGTGTTAACAGCTCTCGACCCAGGTAAAGATTCGCTGCCGCATCCACGTTGTCTGCAAGTGCCAGTGTTTGGTAAATGGTTTCAATTCCAAACTCCTTGGCATGCCGTGGATTGGTAATCGTCGCCTCTTTACCGTCGATGAAAATTGTGCCGCTATCTCTCGTATAAGCACCGGAAAGAATTTTGATTAGCGTTGATTTTCCTGCACCATTGTGTCCGAGCAGCCCAACAACCTCGCCTGGGTAGAGTTCGCACGATGCCTTATCAACAGCATGAATACCGCCAAAGGAGATCGAGATGTCTTTCATCTCGACTAAGGGGCTGTGCGACGGGTTAATGGCATTGTGTTCAGCGCTTGCCGTGTTTTCCATCTGTCTTGTCCTTTTCTTAGCCAATTTTTATACAGAATTTCGACGGTACAGATTGTCTAGAAATACAGCCAATACCAGTACACCACCGACAACCATTTGCTGGATCGCTGCATCAAAACCAATCAACACCATGCCCGATTGCAAAGACTGCATTACTAGCGCGCCAAGAATAGCGCCATAGATTGTTCCGATACCACCGGCGAAAGAGGTACCACCAATAACGGCTGCAGCAATAACGTAAAGCTCATCAAACTGACCTAAGGCAAGGGTCGCAGATTTTAATCTGGCGCTGGCGATTACAGCGGCTATACCTGTTAACCCACCCATGAGCGCAAAAATCATCATGGTCATTTTTTTTGTGTTGATACCGGCAAGCTCTGCCGCCTCAGGGTTACCGCCAATGGCAAACACATATCGACCGAATCGGGTGCGTGTGGCTAAAAACGTCATGGCAACGCCCACTGCCATGGCCACCAGTATGGGTATCGCAAACCCGTGCGATATGAATAAACCACCTTCGGGAATTTCCAGATTGTTTGCAGCTGCGTACCGTTTAATGATTCCTTTGGGCCATGGATACGCGTTCATTACCAGAACCGAAGCGATAACCACAAACATGCCAACACCACCGATGAGGCATTCAGCCCACATAGGTCGAGTTGGAAAGCCAAAGCGTAAGCGCTGCCGGCGTCCATTAAAAAGCATAAATAAAATACCAATACACACAACAATCCCTAATATCCAGGATCCGGTTGCCCCAATGGTTCCATAGGGACCCCCACCAATTAAAGAAAACGTTTGATCCACTGGTGCAATTGTTTCGCCTCTTGCAACCAGATACGACGCACCCCGCCAGATCAGTAACCCACCGAGTGTGACGATAAACGCAGGGATATTTAAGTACGCAATAAGAAAGCCCTGAAACATGCCAACCATGGTTCCAAACAAGATACCGACAACAACAGTAATAGCCCATATGGCCGGGTGGCCAAGTCCAAGAAATTGTGGCAACACCCACACTTGCATCACGCCCATAATCATCGCCGTAAACCCAAGCAATGAGCCAACAGAAAGATCAATGTGGCGGGTAACGATCACCAGCACCATGCCGGTTGCCATCACCGCAATAGAAGAAGTTTGGACAGATAAATTCCAAAGATTTCGGGGTGTCAGAAAAGCCCCATAACCGTTAACAAAGTGACCGTAAAAATGAAACCCCAGCCAGATAAGCAGCAGAGCGCCAATCATCCCCAGTAACCTGGTATCGACTTCAGTGGCTCTTAGAAAACGAACTAACACACTTTCTTTGTATTCGTTTTGTTCTTCCGACACGGTCATTCTCCTCAAGATGCCATAGCTGAAAGCACACGCGCATAGCACTCGTGTGAAAGATGGCTAACTTGAATAAGGCTTAAGTAAATAAGTCATCCGCGAGAGCGAATGTAGTGTTTGCGCAAACGATACGAACATCTTGTCTGTGCATACGGGTTTTGAACTGTCAGATTCACGCTTTTGTGAATCTGACAGAAAATAATTGACCCGGTATCGAACCAATAAGCACGATACCGGTTGTGTCACACTAGCTGATTAACAGCCGTCAACACCGTCCATAGCACCTTCACAGGCTTTCTCTTTTGAGATCCAGCCTGCGTCGATAACGGCACTGACATTGGATGTTGTGATAGGCGTTGGCTCAAGAAGAATAGACACAACTTCAACACCACGCTTACCACCAGAGAACATAGCGGTACCTGGTACGTCAGTCATGCTCTTACCGTCGGCTAGCATAAGAGCCGCTTCTGCAGCCACTTTACCCAATGCACGTGAGTCTTTCCAAACAGAGACCAGCTGAGTACCACGAGCAACTCGGTTGATCGCCGCAAGATCACCATCCTGACCCGTTACCGGTACAGTCATGCCTTGAGCTTCAAGTGCCGCGACAACACCACCAGCCATACCGTCGTTCTCGGAAACAACGGCATCGATGTTGTTGTTTTGAGAGGTAAGGCACTGCTCCATGTTTTTCTGAGCATTTTCAGGCTTCCAACCGTCTGTGAAAGTCTCGCACACATTCTTGATAGCACCTGAATCGATGTTTGGTTGCAACACTTCCATGATGCCTTCGAAAAGGAAAGTGGCGTTTGGATCGCCCTGGTCGCCCTTGATGAAAGCAAAGTTGCCTTCTGTCTGACCACTATCGAGCATGGTCTGCGCCATCAATCGGCCAACACCAACGTTGTCAAATGTGATGTACAAGGAATCTGGATGCTCAATCTGAACATCATAAGCAATCATTGGAATACCTTCAGCAGAGGCCTGCTCGACCGCTGGTAAAATCGCTTCAGAATCAAAAGGCACAATCATCAAAACGTCAGCACCTTGAGCGATCAGTGATTCCACATCGGTAAGCTGCTTACCAGCAGAACCTTGTGCATCGGCAGAAATGTACTTGTCGCCATTAGCTTCAACAATTTCTTTGATAACAGCTTCGTCACGTTTCCAGCGCTCTTCCTGAAACACCTTCCAGGAAACACCGACTGTTTTACCTTCAGCAAATACGCTACCTGAGAAAATTGCGGCAGCGGTTGCTGCCAATGCAATAGAAGTCTTCTTCATACTCACTCCAAATTATGTTTGTGCAAGCTGAATTGGTTCAGACTTGCTGTGGTCGAGCCGATTTATTTTACGACTGAAAAAAATAGTGACACCAGCTGTAAAATGTGTCAAGTTATTTTTGATTTTTAATTGATGATCCATGAATTGGATGATATGAATAAGCTCAATATCATACGCAGTGATGACCTAAGGGTAGAGAATCGCCATCGAATTCTGCAGTCTTTGCGGCAAATGGGGCCCATGTCTCGCGTCGAAATTGGCAAGGCCACGGGTTTAAGCCAGGCAGCCCTGTCAACCCTATTTGGTCTCATGACTGAGCAGGGAGTCATTACATCAGAAAATCAAAATACAAAAGCACAAGGCCGCGGTCGACCGAAGACAACTGTCTCACTAAACCCTCAAGCAGGTGTTGCTGTAACGGTCGCACTGACTATTGATCAACTCAGTTTCAGCTTAATTAATTATGCAGGTGAACTAATTTCGCGAAGCAATCAATCTCTGCAGACACGCTCGCTGGATACAAAGCAGCTTTGCCAGCATATTTCTGACGGAATCAAGAACGAATTACGGCATTCTCATACTAAAAATTTGTACTCCATTAGCATCGGCTTTCAGGGTGTCACAGACACCGCTTCAACAGAATTATTGTGGTCGCCTATTCTCTCTATGGATAAAGTGCCTCTAGGCAAACTGCTAAAGAAACAATTTGGTGTACCGGTAAACGTGCACAACGACTGTGGATTAATAGCAAAAGCGCTTTATCAGCAAGAAAAAAATAAATTGGGCGATAGCTTTGCCGCCGTCATGTTTTCACAAGGTATCGGTCTCGGGATTTACCTGTCTGGGAAACCATTTACCGGGGCACAATCATCCGCCTTGGAACTTGGCCATGTTCAATTTGAGAGAGACGGCGCTCTGTGTCGTTGTGGCAAACGCGGGTGCATAGAAGCTTATGCTGCCGACTATGGCATTTTACGTTCGGCGACAGGCCTGCCACCGAATGAATTCCCCTTGGGTCCCATCAGCGGTTCAGAGTTTGAGCAACTAACCAAAGCAGCCATAGATGGTCAGGAAAGAGCGATTACCGCGTTTAAGATTGCTGGCCAGGCGATCGGATCAGGCTTGGCAACCGTATTTACCTTACTGGACCCAATGCCAGTCGCTTTAGTAGGGCAAAAAACAGACGTCGTGAATTTACTGCGGCCGGAAATAGAAAAAGCACTTAATATGGTTGGCCGTGGTGAAAACGACTACGCCACACTCATGCATAGTTATCACAACGACACGCCGCTAATGCACGACGGTTTAATTCAAGAAGCGATGAGCATTGTTGATAGACAATTTGCGGAAAATACCGACGATACTCTTTACGAATCACTTCCTTCATGAAATTTTTATACTCGAATTTAAAGTTGATGCTGGTCGCAAGCGGCGTTTTATTTGGTAGCGCGTTGGCAGCTGATAAACCTGAGGCTCCCATTGCCTCTTCCGCTCGCTCCGTGGCTGATACGTCTACAGCAAAATCACCCGCACCGCACAATGCAAAAGCAGCGATCCAGCCGTGGGACGAAAGCGCCCTAAAAACACCGACTGATATTGAGCATTTCAATGGCCAGCTCAGTCAATCTCGCATGGAAAAGTTGATCGCACAAGGCAGAAGCTTATTCAGTGCATCGTTTACGAGCGTCGACGGTGTTGGTAGGCCCATGGCCACGCAAGCCATCATTCCCACTAAAAGACGGCGCGCACCTAAAACTGAATTTTCACGCACTGCAGGTTTGGATGCCAACGCCTGCTCAAGCTGCCATAATTTGCCAGAAATGGGTGGTGCCGGCGACTTTGTCGCTAATGTGTTTGTCTCAGAAGGGTTTCAACTAGCGGATTTCGATTCAACCGACCCTCAGTTTTCCAATGAGCGTAATACCAACCACCTATTTGGTGCAGGCCTTGTCGAGTTACTGGCAAGAGAGATGAGTCAGGACCTTGCGCAAATTAGAGCCGCTGCACTCAAACAAGCACGCTCCACCGGAATGCCTGTCACTGTCAAACTCCGTTCAAAAGGTATTGAATTTGGCAAGCTCGAGGTTCAAGCAAATGGTGTTGTTGATACCAGAAACCTCGACGGAATTGACACCGATCTCATCATCAAACCTTTCAGTCAAAAAGGTGTTATTACCTCTCTGCGACAATTTACCGTTAATGCATTGAATCATCATCACGGCATGCAAGCCGATGAACGTTTCGGTGCTCGCTGGACCGGTACAAATGACTTTGATGAAGACGGTGTTAATAATGAAATCAGTAGCGCGGATGTATCGTTACTGGTGCTTTGGCAGGCATCGTTAGCACCGCCGGGTGTTAAAACAAATTTGCAGCAAAACTGGCTTGAAGCTGCTGAGCGCGGATCGGCCCTGTTTGATCAACTGAGCTGCAACAGCTGTCATCAGCGCAGCTTACCGTTGGAATCCCTCCATTTCTCAGACCCTGGCCCTTTAGATGCTGCTGGCACTTTACGAAATAATGAGCTTGGGAGCGAGCTGAACGCGACCTATAATCTAGCCTTGCTGGACTGGGCGGAGTCGCTGGAGAAGGACGAGCAAGGCCGCTATCTCGTTCCATTGTTTGGCGATTTAAAACGCCATGTTATTGCTGACAGTCAAGTTGATACGCTCGGCAACGAGCTGTTATCGCAACGTTTTGTAGAACGGAATGTGTTTATGACCAGTGAACTGTGGGGTATTGGCTCCACTGCACCCTATGGGCACCGAGGTGATTTGACAACTTTAAGTGAAGTCATAGCCGCACATGGTGGCGATGCGCGTGATGCGAGAGATGCGTGGGTAAAACTAGACGAATCCGCAAAGAGTGATATCACCGCGTTCTTAAAAACACTGGTGATTGAACCATGAGGCACAGCCAATTCAATTACGATTTCGGCGCTGTGTTTTTGCGTCGCATCAGCGTAGGCTTTTTCTTGTGCTTTGCTAGCACAGCCTGGGCCCAAGAGTCTGAATTGCCATTTGCTGGCGATATACCAGTCTATAAAGAAGAAGCATTAAGTGCTGGCATTGACCATCAGTATGGCGGGCCATGGGAATATTTTGTAGGTGGCGGTGTTGCCACATTCGACTGCAATTCTGACCGCTTACCAGATGTTTTTATCGCAGGTGGTGAAAACGAGTCAGCCCTTTACATCAATCACAGTAACACCGGCGCCCCGCTTGCGTTTAGAAAAAAAGAACAAGCCAGCACCAGTTTAAAACGTGTCACCGGGGCCTACCCCATTAACATCGACAACGATGAATGGATCGATCTTGTGGTGCTGCGCGTTGGTGAAAACCGCCTATTGCGCGGTGGGCCTGATTGCACGTTTGCTATTGCCAATACCAGCTTTGGCTTTGATGGTGGTGCGGCATGGACTACCGCTTTTTCTGCAAATTTTGAAACCGGAGAGCAGTTCCCTACACTCGCATTTGGCAACTATGTTGATCGCACTGCGCCCGGTTCCCCATGGGGCACTTGCGAAGATAACGTGTTGCATCGCCCGCAAACCGATAACGATGGCAACAAGCTGCGCTACAACGAAGCTACTGTGTTATCACCAGGGCACTGTGCACTGTCTATGCTGTTCACCGACTGGAATAAAAGCGGTCAGGACGCGCTGAGAATTACGAACGATCGTCACTATCACCGAGGTGGCGAGGAGCAGCTGTGGAACCTGGATAAAGGGCGTTACCCGCGTCTGTTCAGCCGCGCCGACGGTTGGCAATCACTCGTCATCTGGGGCATGGGTATAGCCGAAGGAGACTTCAATGCCGATGGATTTCCTGAATACGTATTAACGTCCATGGGTGATACAAAAATTCAGTCGGTGGACGTAGTGCAGGCTAGCGAAGAGCAACGCCCCGTGTACGAGGACATTGCCTGGCAACGTGGCGCAACAGCACACCGACCCTATCGCGGTGAAGACTTAAAGCCTTCAACAGGCTGGCACGCCGAGCTTGCTGATGTCAACAACGACAGCTTGCTGGATATCTACATTGCGAAAGGCAATGTTGAGCAGATGAGTGATTTTGCCAAAAACGATCCGGATAATCTGCTGCTTGGTAATCACGATGGTCGTTTTGTTGAACACGGCGAACACTCAGGTATTGATTTAAACCGTCGCGGACGCGGTGCATCTGTAGCCGATTTCAATATGGACGGCTTACTTGATTTACTGGTGGTGAATCGCGGTGAGCCGGTTAGCCTGTTTCGCCACACCGGTTTTAAAAGTGAATATGGGCCACGCCAAGGTGGTAATTGGCTGGCTATCGAGCTGAAACAAACGGACGCTAACCGGCACGCACTGGGTGCACGGCTTGCCATTAAAACCGGGAACAAAACGCAAGTGAGACAAATAAAACTCGGCGGTGGACACGCATCGGGGCAGCTTGGCTTTACACACGTTGGATTGGGTGTAGCAGAAAGAGCAACACTGCGCGTGCAATGGCCTGATGGCGAATGGAGTGCATCGTTTAGACTGTTTGCCAATCACTTCGCCGTCATCACTCGAGGTGATGAACATGTGTCGTACTGGTACCCACCTCAAGCTCAGGAATAACAATCAGCCATGTATTTAGGTATCGATCTTGGTACATCCAGCGTTAAAACGGTTTTAATCGACGAATCTCAAAACGTGATTGCCAGCAGCACGGCAAACATGGATGTGAACAGACCCAATACCGGATGGTCAGAACAAGACCCTGCCAGTTGGGTCAAGGGTATGGAAACCACACTGGGTGAACTCCACAGTAAACACAGCAAAACCCTGCAAGCTGTACGTGGCATTGGATTGTCTGGGCATATGCACGGTGCAACCTTATTGGATGCGCAAGACAATGTGCTTAGGCCCTGCATTTTATGGAACGACACCCGCAGCCATGCAGAAGCCGCAAAGCTTGACACTGCTCAGTCGCGCAAGCTATGCGGAAATATTCTCTTTCCAGGTTTTACGGCACCAAAGCTTGCCTGGGTGGAAAAGCATGAACCCGAAGTGTTTAAAAAGGTTGCCAAGGTTTTGCTTCCGAAAGATTACGCTCGCTTATGGTTAACCGGCGAATATGTTTCCGACATGTCAGATGCAGCTGGCACTGGCTGGCTTGATGTTGCCAAACGTGATTGGTCGGATTCCTTACTTGATGCGACCAGCTTGTCACGTAAGCAAATGCCAGCCTTAGTAGAAGGCACTCAAGTATCCGGAAAATTACGCCAATCATTAGCAGCCCGCTTTGGCATGTCTAATCAAGTTGTTGTGGCAGGAGGTGCTGGGGACAATGCAGCCTCTGCCTGCGGTATGGGTACAGTAACGCCAGGCAATGCATTCTTATCACTTGGCACATCAGGCGTTTTGTTTGCCGCCAATGCAAACTATCAACCTAACGCTGACAGTGCCGTGCATGCTTTCTGCCATGCAATTCCCGATACCTGGCATCAAATGGGTGTGATCCTGGCAGCTACCGACTCACTAAACTGGTTATCGGGACTGTGTAATGTATCGCCAGCTGAATTGACATCGACTTTGAACGTCGCAGACGCTACACCTACCGATGTGCTTTTTTTACCTTATCTGGGCGGGGAGCGTACGCCTCACAATGATGCTGCCGCCCGTGGGGTATTTACCGGCCTTACACACAGCAGCGACACGTCTGCTATGACGAAAGCCGTACTTCAAGGTGTTGCATTTGCGTTTCGTGATTGTCAAAACGCCCTGGCCAGTGCCGGTACGTCGCTTGAGAGCGCCTATGCCATAGGTGGTGGGTCACAATCGCAATACTGGTTACAAGTGATTGCTTCTGCATTAAAATTACCTTTACATATTACGGTTGATGGAGATTTTGGCGCAGGCCTGGGCGCGGCACGTCTGGCATTGATCGCGGCAGAATCAGCCAACCCTATTGAGGTGTGCCAGCCACCTGCCATCGAGAAAACCATTGAACCAAATGCAGCCTTGTATGACGGTTTCGGTGTGCAGTTTGAACGGTACCAAAAAACGTACACGGCGTTACGCCACCTATAATAGTTGAAGCCGTAGATACGCACATAAGCTAACTGTCGCATATTGGCGGTTATTTGGTCATTCCGTTTCACAAATGCTATGCTAATGCAACTGCCGAAAAGGAGGTTTTTCAATGAACAACTCCCTACGCATTTTCCGCATGATATTCGGAATTGTTTTTCTTTGTATCAGCGCTATAGCTATCGCTGAGGTACCACCGATTGAATGTGAGTGCCGCGATCAGACTGGCAACATGCGCAGCATTGGATTCGTAGAGTGCATTAGCATCAACGGAATCCAACATCTTGTAAGATGTGAAATGTCAACCAATACACCCTATTGGTCAAGGCTGACAGATAATGGCTGCATTGCCGCATAACATCTGAATCAACAGTCAGAATCAACACTATCCTATCCTGCGACTCTGGCGCTTTGCAGGACAGACGCTACACGGCCGATGTAAGCAACATGAAGATATTATTTGTGCCCTTCCAGTGTCACAGCGCTTAATGTCATTGTTGGTGATATGGCCTCAGAATCAACAACAAGCTCTATTAGATACCCGCCTTTAGATACCCTGGCTCGCTCCAGCGCTGCAGCAAAATCAGCTGTCTCTTCAACCTGCTCACCTGCTATACCAAATGAGGCGGCATAGGCAACAAAATCAGGGTTGTAAAGATCTGTCGCCATTTTTCGCTCTGGATGGTGCCTTTCCTGATGCATACGAATAGTGCCCAGCATTCCGTTGTTAACCACAAGAAAAATAATGTCCGTGCCATACAAACGAGCCGTTGCTAGCTCTTGCCCGGTCATTAGGAAACAACCATCACCCGCAAGGGCTATAACTTCACGCTCCGGTGCGACAATTTTGGCCGCGATAGCCGCGGGTACGCCATAGCCCATAGAGCCACTGGTAGGCGCAAGTTGCGTACGGTAATCACGGTATTTATGGAATCTGTGCCCCCATACTGCATAATTCCCCGCACCGTTCGCAAGTATGGTTTCTTTAGGCATCGTATCGGTGATATGTCGAATGACATGCGACATATTAAGCTTCCCGGGTACAACCGTAGGTTGTCGAAAATCATTAAAGTCTCTGCGCTGCTCACCAAGAGAATGCCCCCATCGTGATCTACCCTTACCAACATCCAGCGTTTCTAGTGAATCAAAAAACGCTTCAGCGGAAGATTGGATACTCAATGTGGGTGTGTACACCTGCGCTAGTGTTTCAGCACTAGGGTGAATATGCACAAATTCCATTTGTGGGTTTGGTATATCAATTAGTGTATACCCCTGAGTTGTCATTTCACCCAAGCGTGCACCGACAACAATCAAAAGGTCTGTTTCCGTCGAAATGCGCTTCAGTAATTTTGGAGATGGTGCAATTCCCACCACACCAACATAATTTGGGTGGTCATTGTCAACATAATCCTGACAACGAAACGTGGTCGCAACCGGTAAGCCTGTGCGACTTGCGAACGCCATGGCTTTTCTTCCGGTCTCGGCACTCCAGCCTGGGCCACCGACTAACAGCATCGGTGAGTTTGAATTAGCGAGCAATGCCTCAAATTCGTTTATCGATTGCGGCGTTGGTGCTGGCTTGGCTACTGGCTTAAGGGTCAAGTCTTTCACCGAAACAACATCGCGTAGCATATCTTCGGGCAACGCTAGCACCACTGGGCCAGGTCGGCCTGAAAGGGCCGTATGCCAAGCGCGCGCGATGTATTCAGGTATGCGATTAGCATCGTCAATCTGCGTAACCCACTTTGCCATTTGACCAAACACTTGGCGATAATCCATTTCCTGGAACGCCTCACGATCAAGCATGGAGCGGCCCACCTGCCCGATCAGCAAAATCATCGGCGATGAGTCTTGAAAAGCAGTGTGTACCCCGTTCGATGCATTCGTCGCGCCGGGGCCACGTGTGACCGCACAAATACCAGGCTTACCCGTCATTTTTGCGTAAGCGTCGGCCATGTTTGAAGCACCACCTTCATGCCGACACACAATGGTTTTAATTTGCTCCTGGTGGTCGTATAAGCCATCCAATAAATTTAGAAAGCTCTCCCCAGGCACACAGAAAACAGTGTCAGCACCCAGTAGATTTAACTGATCTGCCAGAATATGCCCACCCGAACGGGGCCTTGGCGCTTTCGTCATTTTATTACTCTTCACAGGCCTTTGATATGGTCCATCATACCGTTGTCTGCGTGCGGCCAGTGGATTCTGCAAATAGTGACCGGGCTAGCATTTTTCGTTGCGATTTCGAGCCCATAGAGAGCCTGAGCATGATCCTGATGCCGTTTTTCTTCACTGAATCTCAAATTATTGTAAATAACATTCTCCGAACGTATCTCGGAAGTGCGGGTCTATAATAAGCGAAGACGCATTACGCAGTTGATAAATGCATTACTGGCTTATAAACAAAATTTTTAACGAAGATAATCTACTAATTAACCAACTAAATTGAGGAATAGAAAAGTGAAAAATATGATGAATAGTCGTGTAAAGAAAATGATGACCATGATGTTGGCTGTGGGGTTTCTGGCATTCACCAGCATGACAATTGCAAATCAAGGCGCACATGGTGACTTTGTTAACAAGCAGTACTCTATTACAGGTAGTTGGTCGCTTACTCAACAAGGCGACGACTGGGTTGTAACCTTGAGTGACGATTTCAAGACCAAGTCTGGTCCCGATTTAAAAATATTTCTTTCACCTAAATCGATCTCTAAAGTGACTGGTAAAACAGCGACTGACGGTTCGGTTTTAGTCAGTGCACTAAAGAAAAACAAAGGTGGCCAGCAATACGTTTTACCATCAGGCATCAATCCGGCCGATTTCAAATCGCTATTAATACACTGCGAGAAATTCAGCGTTCTCTGGGGCGGCTCTGATATATCCTAAGGAATACGGGGTCTGGTATTTCACCGCAACTTCATGCGGGCGGTTTGGGGTGGGCTCCGATATGCGCTCACTCCAAACAGTCTGTTTTTTGTTACCCAAATCGAATCAGGTGGGCGCGGACGTGTCAGACCACGACCATTATCTATCAGTATAAATCTTAAACTTATTTTTCCTCGCTACAACCCTTCTTAAGCGTAACCATCGCAATCCCAACAGGTGCACCTAGCAGCATCAACACCTGTTGACAGGGTCCATAGCAGCTGCAAGGTCAGAAGTGTCTCTCACCAACCACCGGAGCCGGTGGTGCTCGTGTTGTTCTTTGCTTGGGTTCGCAGTGTCAAAGAAAGACAATATCTGTTTTCTTTTGTGCTTTGCGGCCGGGAAGGTGGTCTTGCAAAATCCTGGGGCTAAATCTTGCCCCAGGATTCATTTTGCTGGCTTCTGCGTTAGAGGTTCGCGGGGTTAACTTGCACAGTGAACGGATCAGAAGGACCTGTATCTACGGTCCATCCGTCAAACTGCGTATTTGAAATCGCACCACCTCGAACCGATCCGATATGGGTTAAGTCATAGCCAAAGGTGTCAGCCGCGACGTCTTGGTTAAATCCGCCTTGCCCGTCATCTCCAACGATAAAGCTTGAACCATTATCGGCTGCGTCTACGATTCCGTCATTATTGGTATCACCGTCAAGAAAGGCGTTAAGAAACTCTGCATTGCCGAGCAAGCCATTGCCCAATCCTCGAATGTTATTCAGATACCAACCTGCTGTGAAGTTTTCAGCTCTGTCAACTAACTCACCTGTGAAATTAATACCACCTGATGCGCTATTAAAATCTGTATTCGCCCCGCCAACAGCACCGCCGGCACCGTTGTAGTAAACCAAGCCATTGCCGTTAGAGTTGTTAGACGCAATGGTACCGTCAGGGAAGCCAAGCGAACCATCACGAACAATGCCGAAGTTTCCGTTAGGACCAGCTTCATTCGCGCAGTGAATACCATCAAAATAATTTGGACCCGGAACCGTGGTGTTTATCTGACTCAGATCGGCGCCTGAATCAGCTTCGTAACACCCGTGTCGAAAGTTGGCAATTAGTACGTTAGCCATTCGAATTTGATCGGTGTTGTCAGCGAACAAGATGCCAAATTCATTACCGTTATCACCAGGTCCCTCACTGGTAGTGTCGCGCCCAACAAGTGTAGCGTTAACTATTCTTGGATTAGAATCCCCCGCTTCTGTTTCACTGGCGTAAATACCCGATCGACCGGTGCTTCCATCGATATCGCGGTTATGAATCACCATCAAGTCTTTTATAAGGCCAGAGAAATCACGGTACCAAATTCCGTCGCGGGATGCGCCAGTCACTAGCACCCAAGACATACGGGGATCACCATTTAGTATATGTAATCCATCTCTTGCTGAATTATGTGATTGCACAAACGTCAGTGTAGTTTCGCTACCAACCCCGTTTAACACCAAATTGTCAGAATAGGTGACCGTCTGAGAATCGACTGTTACTTCCACAGCAGCGCCTGCTTCAGAAACCACCGTATAGTCAAGGCGGTTATTGCCTTGGGTACCCGCCGTAGTCAAACCATTAAAGCCACGCAGAAAAATACCGCCCCACTCTCCACTGCCATCAACATCTTCATCATCGGATAAGAAGTGCACGGGGTTAGCTCCAGTGCCGTTTGCTCGCAATGCTGAGCCCGGGTAAACCAAGACGTAGTCTGTTACATCTACATTGTCACCACGAATTTGCGTACCAGCTTCAATGTTCAATGTAGCGCTAACTTCAGCGGTACCAATTTGTAATGCGCCCTCGAGATACCAGGTTTGATCGGCTGTTAACACGGCATCTTCAGTCAGCTGACCACTGATTTGACACTGACCTGCTGCAAGTTCCACTGGTGATAGATTGCCAACCAGTGGGCAGTTACCTGATCCACCTGTGACAATTTGCTCAGCAGCTTGGTCAGCAGCTTGGTCAACGGCTTCAACTGGGTCTGAATCGCTACTGCTGCACGCAGCGACCGCGAGGAAAATGGGTAAGACTGCAATGGGTTTGAGACTTTGCTTAGGATAACGTTTTCTGTAATTCATAGGTTGTGTTCTCTATTTTAATGGTTAAGTTGTGATCTCCCTTCGCTGAACACTGACCTTTTGCATTGCAATTAAGTTCCTAACTTTCCATCAAGTGTTGACTGCAAATTTAAAAGTGACACACTTCATAAATAAAAAACACAATGTTAACTCTTCCAGTAATAAAATTACTTTTCTTTTTCTTCACGCCGTCATTGTCACCCCTTATTTGAACCAAAGCGAGATGTCGAAGTCTACTTAGCATGACTTCTGTGTGAGTGGCATTTTCTCAGGACGTAATCGCTATTACCCTGCGGACTAAGTCAAGCGAGCCGAGCGCAAATAACTGTGCTGTGAGAACGGGACGCTCGGTATGGAATAAGAGCTTTAAAAAAGCGGGTGCGTTTTTTGTGAAAGAAACTATTGATGTGCGACCGCATTCGCATCGATCCCGCTTATTGTCTGAAAAACCTGTTGTGTCGCAAATCAATAAATAAACTATATGAAAATAGTTATAGAGCGACATTCGGCAAATTAGACACGAAAAATTTTGAAAAGTTACTATCGCAAAAATAGGCAACCACTAGACCAACATTTGCATGAACTCTTCTCAAGCACAGCGTATACAAAAAGGTACATTCTTCAGCATAAATGCTTGATCGGTCAGTGAGGAGATAGCCAAGAGGTGGTTTAGCACCTCTTGGTTGCGAGTAGTGCCTTGAAATCAGTAACAGTACAGACGTAAGAGCGATAGTTGTGCAACTATCACTCTACAAAGGAACTGACATAGAAATAAGTTAACCTAATCGCAATGCCTCACTCAAAAACTACCGTTTCTGGATGAGCACTAGCTAAGTTTACATTCTTACTTTACCGCTTTCGGATACGTGACCATAACAAACCAGGTACGCCGGACAGCAGTAAGCCTGTTGGTCCCATCGCACCTGAACCCGCCAAGCCCGTATGGTTCTTACCGACAGCGCTTGCCGGTGCAGGTGGTGCCGCTGCTTCCACTTCAAGCACATCCGGGATACCATCGCCATCTTCATCTGGCAGATCTGCAACACTTCCTACTTCACCATCAGTACTCACCGATGTAGATAGAGAGACAACTTTATCCTCCCCAAAACGCACTTAGTTAGGTTTACGGCTACTTAAATTAAGAAAGTGCCGCCAATTAACAATAACGTCGACCAGGTCCGTTGAAAAACACCTGGCAACGATTGATATTTTTTGGCGATTATAATGTTGTACGAATCTTGTTTTCAGACTCCACCATTGCAAAGGATCGGCGTTCATCGGTCAAAGGGTCAATTGAATCACTGACAATCCAATCGGCGACCGCAGAACCTGATGAAATGAGCAGTAGCGATAACAGAGATAAAAACAGGGAAATTGCCTTGCAAATGCGGTTTTACCACCCTGGCAGCTACATCACTAAAAGTCGCAAACCGATACACCAAAGCACAAGAGCAAATTCACACTAGTGGCATGCAATTGAGGGATAAATCAAGATACAGCGTCCAATTGATCCTTATTACACAACTATATAGAACTAAAGAATGGCGGAGAGTGAGTCCGTAGAACTATTGTTCATCAAGATTCACGTAAGTGCATGAACCTAGCTTTATCAATATCTTATTTGCTGCAAAAATTCATAGTAGTATACATGAACAGCCATGTACAAGGTATAATTGGGGGATAGGTTGGGGGACGAGCAGCGCCTAAATGGCAAAACATAAACTATCTGCAGCGAAAGTAAAAAGTGCTAAACCAGGCAAGCACGAAGATGGTGCTGGGTTACGTCTGGTTGTATCAGAGCAGCACAGCCGCAGGTGGGTGCTCAGGTACACCCTATATGGCAAGCGACATGAAATGGGGTTAGGCAGCTTTAATAGTGTTTCTTTAGCTGATGCACGCAACGATGCGGAAAAATACAGGGCACTGGCCGCCAAGGGCGATGACCCAAGGCATGCACGCAATAAAGAAAATATCGCACCACCTACATTTGCTGAGTGCGCCTCAAACCTCATTAGTACCAAACGCAGCGAGTGGAAAAACGCGAAGCATGCTCAGCAATGGGAAAACACGATTAGGGACTACGCGAGCTCAAAAATAGGCTCCAAACCCATCGATAAAGTAACCACAGATGATGTTCTTGACTGCCTAAAGCCAATTTGGAATACCCGCACGGAAACGGCGAGCCGTGTTCGCAGCAGAATAGAAAATGTTATTGACTACGGTATTGCTCATGAATACAGGCAAGGCCCAAACCCAGCGCGATGGCGTGGACACCTGGACAAGCTACTACCTAGCCCAAAGAAAATAACAAAGCCTGTGCACCAGCCTGCAATGCCATTGGGAGAGTTATGTGACTTCTACTCCGATCTCAAAGGCACAGATGCCATCTCAGCCCTTGCTTTACGTTTTTTGATTCTAACTGCATCGCGGAGCGCTGAAACACTCAACGCAGAATGGAGTGAAATTAATGGAGATGTTTGGACTATACCCGCCAGCAGAATGAAGGCAGCGAGTGAACATAGAGTGCCTCTTACATCAGAAGCTATATCGATACTCGAATCGTTAAGACCAAAAAGTGGTCAGTACATTTTCACCGGTAACAGGTTAAAGCCTTTATCCAATATGGCCATGTTGCAATTAATGCGGCGCAAAGGTTATGGCAATCAAGGAAAGAAAGGTAATGCAGTACCTCATGGCTTCAGATCAACGTTTCGTGATTGGTGTAGTGAAAACACTAACTATCCGCGAGATGCCTGCGAGATGGCACTTGCACATACCATTGTTGATAAAACAGAAGCAGCGTACAGGCGCGGCGACATGTTAGAGGTTCGACGAAAACTTATGACTGATTGGACTTACTTCGTGGTTAGTAATCGTACGTAAAGCACCTAACGAGCAATAGGAAGAATTAAGCCTGTTTCGGCTAGCTTTTAACTTGATATGTACAAGGAGAAATTATGTCTCATCATGATGAGTTAGAGTCCATATGTAACGATATCGGCCTGAAAAAGCCACAAAGTGTCGAAGAAATTTCTATCAACTTACTAGATGCAGATAGTTACCTAGAGGAAAATCCTAATAACGCGAGGTCATTGATGTATGCGTTGTGCACTTACCTCTATTACAAGGAACCAATGCCCCATGAATTACAGGATCGTTTACTAAAGGCACTCGCGAAATCAATTAGGTCTGAAGGTGAAATATCAATCGATCAAGCAATCGGAATTACGAAATATGGGAAAAAAAAGAACATATATCAAAAGCACAACTCCGAAGAGCTACTTGATAAAAACCTTTACTTTATACAAATTCTAGTTGAATTTTTCGGACTGGAAAAGGCGATATCCGCAAGGCTCGTGGCTGCAAGTGGGGATAACAAATATACAGATAGCGCATTGGAACGCTATTACAGAGATTATTCGGAGCAGGTAGATGAAAATTTGCGCGGACTTTACAAGGACCCAGAATTCGCAAAAGAATTTCTCGAACGGTTTATAACTGAAGACATAGCCCCAGCAGATTTGGAAATTCTAAAGAAGCTAATTGATGAGTTCTGAACACCCGGATTTTTTAACTGCTTTAGTATCCGAGATCAATCAACCCCCTGCCATTACATTACGCATTCCGGTGTAGGAATGTACATATGAACTTCCCTCGTCGGATTAAATTTCAACCAAGGAACTTCAAAATGGCACAAACCAAAGCAAGCAAACGGGGCTACACGACAGAAGAAGCCGCTCATTACTGTGGCGTATCGCAGTCCCTCCTCCGCCAATCGAGAATGAAGAACCCGAGCCCTAGCGCACTGGACGCGCCCAAATACACGAGGCTTGGAGGATCAAAAATTATTTATCTGGTCGAGGACTTGAATGAATGGTTAGACGGACATGCTGCAAAGACATCTGGAGGGGCCGTTGCATGAAACACACAAAAAAGCCCGCTGCGATGGCAGTCGCCAACGGGCATCTCAACAACTCTACAACTGATTTCAAAGTTAATTATAGCTGGACACTACCCGCACTCGCAACGGTTGAAAATGATCTGCATTGGTTCAATATAACCAACAACCATCCTACCGTTGCAACTATTTCTGGCTACGGTGCTGATAGATACTACGAAATGCCTCCATCGACATTGGATTGCCTTGTGATTAATTTACCTTGGGATATAGATCCTCTGATGTATTCATGGCCTGTGTGTAGTCTTGATGTTGTATTGGTTGAATGTGGGTGTCTAGAGCGCCAGATGATAGAGCTCTGTTATAAATACGGCGCAAGCAGTATTACTTTGCAAGAGCACACGTTACAGACGTACACACTCCCCAGTGCGGGTCACGGAGGGTGGCAGCATGACTGAAGCCCAGAGTACAGTGCCTCAGCTAGACACTGATAAAGCAATCACAGTACTAAAGCAGGCTGTTGTATCAATTGCAACGGACATTGAAGATGGTTTACGTGATGAAGTCATTGCTTCGTTAGCTCTGCTGAAAACTGAAAAAACGCCAGCCTATTTGAGATTCCGCTCCGAACTTCGGAGCGCTAATTCTGCGGTCCGGCTGTCTACTCTTGATGCGATGGTGAGCAAGCTGTCAACAGTTGAGGAACAAACAAACGGACCTGGAAGTGTTGAGGCATTAGTCAGCATGACCCAAGCTGTTGGAGAACTATTCCTCGGCACCGACGACCAGGCTTATGTCAGATTCAAACGTGACGGTCATTTCGAAGTATGGGCGCTAGAGTCAGCAGGCTTCAAAGAATGGATAGCACGCACTTACTACGAAGAGTCTGGCCGTGTGCCTCGAACAGCCCAATTGGCCGATGCATTGGTCACTTTATCCGGCAAAGCTCGACATGAGGGTGAGACACATCAAGTCCATCTTCGTACTGCTGTTGACCCGTCCGGTGGTTATCTAATAGATATTGGTGATAATGCTTGGCGCGTAATTCGAATAACTGAATCAGGGTGGAAAATCCTAAGCCACTCGCCTGTCAGATTTCGACGCACACGCGGAACCCAAGCTCTACCTCTGCCAGAAAGTAACTGCAGTGACGCTAGTGATGGTGATGACACAAATTCGGGATCAATTGCAGATCTGATGAAACTGATAAACGTTCGAGAATCAGATCAGCTACTAGTAGTAGCCGCAGTAATTGAGTGTTACCGCCCTGATACCGCTTTCCCTGTTATTGAATGGTGTGGTGAAGAAGGATCAGCAAAATCAACCAGCGCCGCAAACCTTAGAAGGTTAATTGACCCTCGTGATGTTTTACTTAGAGCTAATCCTAAAGCTATCGAAGATATCTTTGTAGCTGCCAGGCAAAACTATGTCATCAACTACAATAATCTGTCTCGCCTGTCAGGTGACATGCAGGACGCTTTTTGCACCCTATCCACTGGCGGTGGCTACGCAGCTAGGCGGCTTTATACAAACGATGAGGAATCGGTATACGACGTCAAACGTCCTGTATTTATCAATGGCATTTCAATTCTGGTCACTCAAAGCGATCTACTTTCACGAGTTGTTCGAATTGAATGCCCGTCATTTGTTGATGGTTCTAGGATCTCGGATGGTGACATGGAGGCCATATTCAAGAAACACGCTCCAAAAGCAATGCGGTTCTTGCTCGATACATTCTGCTCTGCGCTAAAACTGTTGCCAACTATCGAACTAGACAAAGCGCCACGGCTGATGGATTTTACGAAGCTAGGCGAAGCAGTGGCAATATCCCTCGGATACAAACCTGGCCACTTCTCTACTATTTACGCCAGCGCGTTAAAAGCAGCTGCAATTCAATCAATAGAGGACGAGCCTGTCATTGAAGTTCTTGTGAGATACATAAAGAAATACATGGAATTTGATGGCACTGTGGGTGAGTTGTTAACAAACCTCGAAAACCATCCTAATTCTCGACGCGATAGCACATGGCCGAAACGAGCCAACGGGTTGTCAACTGCAATGGTACGAGCAGCTCCAGCACTACGTGCTGTTGGAATTTCTGTCAAACCCGGTCCAAAGAGCAACGTCGGCCGTAGGGTTCGCGTAACTTTTACTCCTTCCTCTATTGAATATTTACCCCCGGAAGAATCCGTCACTAACGTCACAAGCGTCACGAGTATTAAAAACGGTGACGCTAGTGGTGCTAGTGACGCTAATTTTCAACATAAAACTATACAAAAAAAATGTGAAAGCACTGCAAAACCGTCTCCGTCTAATTGTAGTTATAGCAATGACGGCAGCTTGTACCCTAACGGCTGGGGTGTGAACCCATGAGTAGCGCAAGAGACTTCGCCGTCTCCCGCATTGGGCGACCTAAACAACTGGTTTGCGCTCAGTCCTGTAATGCACGGTTGCAATTCTTTGAGCCAACAACTATCCGTCAAGAAAATTGCCGCATAAGTGCCTCTAATGGAATCAATAGCTTAAGCTGGACAAGTCGAAAAAATGCCCTCATCTAAAGGATCAGCGAAGTATCGAAAAGCAATGAATCTTTTAGAAGAGACAAATGCCAAACACCCTTTAACGGCGCTAATCAGCATTAGGGACTGTACATTAGAATGCACCTTGTGCAAGGGCAAAGAGAAAATTACGCTGTCACAGGCCGTTGCCCACAAAGGCCGGTCACATGTGATGGCTGATCAGGAAACGTCACCTAACAGCCTGGTCGTATGTACGATGTGCTACGGCACTGGACACCTAGTGCTAGATGCTGTGGAGATGGCGCGAGTCGAAGTATCCATGTTGCCGTACCTCATGCCCAAGCTATCAGCAGTCAAGATCGAAGAAGGTGAAGAGAGACGTCCGCAGCTCCGAAACTTCTCTCACTTACGTGATCCGCAAGAACTGATAAAAGCGCTTGAGCGCCAAAACGCACAGCTTACTGACGGGTCGGAATTGTAGGACTATTTACTCAGGTGTTTTCCGATTGACACAGAAAATTTAACGCCCTCCGATAAGACGGTAAAATTCCCAAAGCTTATCCTAATTCTGGTTGCGGTGCGGAGGCTGGTTGGACGCACCGGTGAACCCCTACACCTTTGAACCCGGTCGATTGCACGGTGTGTCGATTCTGCAAAATTGAATGTTCATGAACCTTTTGCGTATTTGTCCATCTTTTCTCTCAAGCATCAGGCGGTAAAGTACACTCGAAGATTTTGAGGCGATGTTACCATTCTATTCAAATCGATCATTGGAATCGCTACTTTCG
>CAYSZH010000026.1:0-39529 GCA_964435305.1 uncultured Granulosicoccaceae bacterium | reverse complement strand
GTGACACTACAGTATCAGAATTTTCCATCCCCAGCATACTGGGGCAGTTTCTAAGTGTTATGCGTTTTCCTGTGGTGCAGATGGCGCTCAATGGCTTTATGACAAACTGCCATGAACATCATTCAGCGCATCAGTAACCGCATCAAACATGTCGTCAATCTGATCATCATCAATAATCAGTGGTGGGCAAAATGCAACACTATCACCAGGTGTTGCGCGCAATATCAGGCCATGTTCTCGTGCCGCGTTAACGATATGCACAGCAATTTTATCCGAGGCCGGGTATTGGTCTTTACTGTCTTTATTTTGCACAATATCGATTGCACCAATTAATCCAACCGCGCGAGCGTTGCCCACCAGTGGATGGTTGCCTAAAGCCTGTACGCGAGTATTGAAATGTACTGATCGTTGTTGCACTTGTTCCACTATGTTGCGCTCTTCATAAATTTTTAATGTTTCAAGTGCAACGTTTGCAGCGACCGGATGGCCCCCATACGTGTTGCCCGTACCAAACATCCCAAGCTCGCTGCTGTATTGGGTGACGACTTCAACGACTTTATTATTTACCAGTACAGCCCCAATGGGCAGGTATGCTGAAGAGAGTTGCTTGGCGCAGCAAATAATGTCCGGTTCTATGTCGTAGGTGTTGCATCCCCACCAGTTACCGGTGCGGCCAAAGCCACAAATAACTTCATCTGCGATAAAAAGAATGTCGTGCTTCTGTAGTACGGCTTGAATTTTCTCAAAATATCCGCTTGGTGGGATGAGCACACCACCAGCGCCCATAACGGGTTCTGCTATAAAAGCCGCTACAGTGTCAGCTCCTGCAGCGATGATTTGCGCATCAAGCTCGTCAGCAAGGCGTGTCGAAAATGCATCTTCACTTTCGCCTGTATTGGCGTATCGGTAAGCATGTGGTGTACCGGTATGTATTACAGGGATGGCCGGGAGATCGAAACCTTCTTGCACATAGGGTAGGCCTGTTAGGCTGCCTGCTGCGATAGTAACCCCGTGATAGGCTCTTTCCCGGGCAATAATGGTTTTGCATTTTTTTCTACCCAATGCATTGTTGTAATACCACACAACTTTGATGGCAAAGTCGACTGCTTCTGAACCGGAATTAACGGGGAACACTTTGCCAAATCCTGCCGGTGCGTGAGCTATGAGTTTTTCACTGAGTTCTATAACCGCTTCGGTTGAACGATGCGTAAACTGATGTGTAAATGGCAACTTCTTAAACTGCTCCTGTGCTGCATCAATTAGGCGTTGTTCGCTGAAGCCCAACGATGTACACCAAAGGCCACTCATGCCTTCAATGAACTTGTTACCATTCTCATCCCAAACATGAATGCCTTCACCTTTGTTGATAATAAAGGGGCCGTTTTCCTGATGAGCTGTTAAATTGGTGTATGGATGCAAAGCGAACTTTTTGTCTTTTTCGGCAAGGTTGCTTGTCATGCTTGATGCGCCTCTTAAGTATGTGTTTGCTCGCTGCGAGCAACAAATAAATTAAATGTGCGTAAGTAGCGAACTATCGCCATCGCGTTCAAGGTGCGAGCGTGTATTGTAGTCGAGTACGGCGACACGCTGCTGGTCCAGTTTGATGGTAGTCACTGACCCATTATAAATGTGCCAAATCACATCCAGTGTTTTTTCAAAGTCGAGCTGTAAGCATTGTGACAGCACTGTTGCCACGATTCCACCGGACGTGAAGAACACCGCAGATGCTTCGCTATCCAGGCCACTGAGCGCTTTTTTGATTGCCTCCCAACCTCGTGTTTCGAACTCCTGCCAAGCCTCATAGCCCTTGAGCTGATCTTCAGATGCGTCATGCCAACGCCCCATAATGCCCTGGTAGTCTGAAAACTGAAAGTTTTCTGGCATATCGCTGGCCAGGCCGTTACCAAAGAGGCCGTCCACTATGGTGTGATCGTACTCATTGAGCTCGATGATCGTGCTCACGGGTAAATCCAGATTGGCATTCTTCAGGGCGATGGACGCTGTGTCTTGCTGACGCTCTAGTGAACCTGCAAACGCTGCAGCGGGTGCGAAACCTCGCCGTAACCAGCTCTCCCCCAGTAGTTTCGCCTGGTGGCGGCCCCGTTCTGACAGCCTGTCATAGTTGTCCGTTCCTGCCGAGGCCTGGCCATGGCGGACCAGATAAATAGTAGCCATAGAGTATTCACTTGCTATGTGACTGAGTGGACAGTTTAAGCGCGAATCAATCTCAATGCTTAACTTCAAGAACCGCATAGCGTGCGGCAATCTTCACGGGTGTTAAAAAAGTTGCGACTGAGTGCCGGAAAAACGTGATTGCGGCAAAAGAGCGCTATTCGCAGGACCGTTACAGTCGGAACGGCAGAGGAGCCGTGAGGTTATTCAAGCGAATTTTACGTCAATGCAAACACGCTGGAGAGTGACCACTGCAATTCGCGAAGAGTTGCAAAACAGGAAAAGGCAGATAGAGAAATGAAACGCATATTGCTGGTAGATAATCAGGCACATGTATTACGGGTGATGAAACTGAACCTGGATAGAAACGGATATGAAGTCGATACGGCGCTTAGTGGCGAAGCTGCGCTGAATATGATGGCGGATGAGCACTACGATGTTGTTATTTCGGATCGCCGATTGGAAAAAATGGATGGGCAGCAGTTCTTTGCTTCAATTGAACATCGATTTGGAAAAGGGGGACCGTTGAAATTTTTAGTCACAGAGAATGCTGACACAGAGGTAGTAGGATGGGCATCAGAGCAAGACAACGCTGAGTGCATTGAAAAACCGATTAGCTTGCGATGGTTAGTGACGCGCTTAAATGAGTGTTTTGGCGCGTATGAAACTGCTCAAAACTACTCCACTTAGTTTATTCACTTAGTTTATTCACTTAGTCTATTCCAATTGGGACCATACCGAATTTGGACTATTTTGACTTAGTTTTCAGATTAGTGACGAAATGGAATTGAGTTTGTTACTTTTTGAAGCTGGTCGCTGTGTGAGCTATCAGATTAATCCCTGCCGCCGCCAGAATCGCCGCCAGCAGTGCATCGATGAGCGGATCTGATGTAAAGCTATAATCCAGTGCATCCCGCACAACCAATCCCAAAAATGCACTGGCAATCCCCAGCGCAATAGCTACTTGAGCAGAAAGCCAACTGCGCGAGAATAGCTTGTTGACGGCAAACCCGATGCCACCACCAAGAATGGCTAATATCAATGGTGCAATGATTCGCATAGTATTTCCTCTGTTGACATTGCAGCCACGACAGTCTCATCTTTAACGCTTACAATAAGCTTTAAACGCTTACAATAAGCTTTACGCTTAGCATAAGCTTCTAACTCGCACTGCATTTCGTTTGACCCCGATCATGACATCCGAATTATCGACAACTTCTTCGCCAACTTCCCCGCCAGCGTCTTTGCCTTCGAACCCAATTCTACGCGGTGTTGGCCTGGCATTGCTTGCATTTGCAATATTTTCGCTTCACGACGCACTCATTAAGAGTATCGAAGGCGTTCCGGTTTATCAAACCGTGTTTTTTGTTGTGCTCTTTAGCTTTGTTCCCTTCGTGCTGATTCTGGCGATGAGCACACAGGAACGCAGCTTGCGGCCTAATTTACCTGGGCTTGTCGCACTGCGTTGTGTGTTTACCGTGGGTTCTCTGTTAAGCGTTTTCTACGCATTCGGCAATTTGCCCATGACCCAGGCTTATTCTTTGATGTTCTCGGCTCCCATTCTTATTACCTTGCTGTCGATACCGATTTTGGGTGAGCGTGTAAAGGTGATGAGATGGATTGCTATTCTGCTGGGTTTGAGTGGCATTTTTGTAGTGCTACAACCTGGTGCCATGGAATTATCGCTAGGGCATCTTGCCGCAATGGGCGCTGCTTTTTGTGTTGCCTGTACCTCAGTTGTGACCCGAAAAATCGGGAATAGAGAGCACAGCGTGACACTACTGTTGTATCCGATGTTAACGAATGTGCTTGTAAGCGGTGTGCTCACTTTGTTTGTTTATCAGCCTATACCGGGTGATGTACTGTTGAAGATGTGCGCTGTTGGTATGTTGTCGGTTCTTGGGCAAATTTTAATGATCAATGCCTACCGTGGCTGTGAAGCCCAGTACATTGCGCCGATGCAATACAGTCAGATGTTATGGGCCGTTGTGTATGGATTGTTGATATTCAATGAAGCCATTGATCGGCACGTTATATTGGGTGCCATTATTATTGTGGCATCGGGTCTTTTGTTTATTTGGCGTGAGCTGGTTGCGTCCGTTTCCAAACCGGTTTTGAGTACACGCAATATGCGTGTGGCTGGTGGCCCACAAGCGATACCCGCAGAGTCCGATGAAAAAGGGACTCAATCGCCAGATTCCATCAAACCGGTGAAAGACATTGAGCCTTAATGGCATCGATACTCGGCCATTGCAAAAAAGTGAATGGCGCTGCAAAAACGTTGATAAGTTGAATGAACTATTAAGCAACAACAGGTGATGACGATGGACAATGAGCCGCTGTCGGAAGAGGTGCTAAAGGCGGCAGGAATGCGTATGCCGTTTGGAAAATTCGAGGGAACTCGGCTAATCGATCTGCCAGAACCCTATGTAGTCTGGTTTAAACAGCAGGGGTTTCCGCGCGGCAAGCTAGGGACTCAAATGGCGTTGATCTATGAGATTAAGGCAAATGGTTTGGAAAAACTGATTCGGCCTTTGCTGCTGGTAAATGAAGAATCTCCCGCATCACAAGAATCTGATAACCCGCACACAGATTAGCTGGAAAGCCTGAAATACAAAAATATCGGAGATTCTACTCCTGAGCCTTGACCCCGCAGTACAGGCTGGTTACTCTTCGATGATGTTTTATCGCGTTTTACAGCTACTCCTTATGTGCCCGGCCTCTGCCAAGAGAGCCGGGAGCGTATTTCTGTCCTTACGCGCAAGCTAAGCCGCAAATTTCACGGCCAAGCGAACGAAATGAGGAAAACTTTAACCCCGAGCTGGCTCGGCTGAAATAAAACGATCCAGTTTAGTTACTGGTCAATTCGCGAAAACATCATGTCAATCCATCGTAGTTTCAACCTTGTGAGGTGCTTTGCCCACCCCGTTCATTCTGTGCTTCGACTTATCCAGGCTTTTCGAGCCTTTGGCGCACCTCGAAAAGCCATCTCTGCGCTCCCCCTTATTTAATTAAATTTGCAGAGCACAAACATAATGAAAATTGATCCTGGTCAGAAATACCAACAATATGAACCCGTTAAGCTAAGTGATCGAACCTGGCCCAGCAAAACCATAGATTCACCACCTATCTGGTGTAGCGTCGATTTGCGCGATGGCAATCAGGCTCTAATCGAGCCGATGGGCAGCGAGCGCAAGCTGCGTTTTTTTAAATTACTGTTGGCTTTGGGCTTTAAAGAAATCGAAGTGGGTTTTCCTGCCGCATCACAAACCGATTTCGACTTTGTACGTCATTTGATCGACAATGATCTGGTGCCTGATGGTGTGACCTTGCAGGTACTTACGCAATCGCGAAAAGAATTGATTGATCGCAGCTTTGAAGCTTTGGTGGGTGCAAAAAGCGCTATCATGCATCTGTATAACTCAACCTCTGAGCTTCAGCGTCGGGTTGTGTTTAAACAGGATAAAGCTGGTATAACTCAAATTGCAGTCGATGGTGCGTATCGGGTGGCCGAGGGTGCAGCGGCAAGTCAAGATACGCAATGGCAGTTTCAGTATTCTCCCGAGAGCTTTACTGGCACAGAACTCGACTACGCCGTAGAGGTGTGTGATGCGGTTAATGCGGTATGGCAACCCACTCCCGAAAATAAAACCATTTTGAACTTGCCGGCAACGGTCGAAATGTCGACGCCCAATATTCATGCAGATCAAATTGAATGGTTTTGCAGGCAGATCAAGAATCGCGATAGTTTGACGATCAGCTTACATCCGCATAACGATCGAGGCTGTGCAGTAGCGGCGACTGAACTTGGCCTGATGGCAGGTGCTGATCGTGTTGAAGGGACATTGTTTGGAAATGGAGAGCGTACGGGCAACGTTGATATCGTTACCCTGGCTCTGAATATGTTTAGTCAGGGCGTGGAACCAAATCTGGATTTCTCTGATATCTATGATGTAATGCGTACTGTTGAACATTGTAATCAGCTGCCAGTTCATCCTCGTCACCCTTATGCCGGAGAATTGGTGTTCACCGCTTTTTCTGGTTCTCACCAAGACGCAATTAAGAAAGGTTTTGCAGCGATGCGTGCCAGCAACTCGGTGTTGTGGGAGGTGCCATATCTGCCAATTGATCCAGCCGATCTTGGTCGTACCTACGAGGCCGTTATCCGAGTGAACAGCCAGTCGGGTAAAGGCGGGGTCGCCTTTATTATGGAGCGCGACCATGGCATGGAACTGCCTCGTCGGTTGCAAATTGAATTTAGCAAAGTGGTACAAGATATCAGCGAGCGTACCGGCAAGGAGGTTGATTCTGCTGCTATACGCGATGCATTTGAATTACAATTTCTGCAGGCGATTACACCGCTGGAATTTTTAAACCACACAAGTACTGTGGATGAGAGCAATGATGACATGCGCTCACTCAGTGCCACCGTGAAATTCAAAGGGCAGGAAATGCAAATTCAAGGTCATGGCAATGGTCCCGTTGCAGCCTTTGTGGATGCCATAAACAGCACCTTCAAAGTAGATTTTCGTGTGGTTGATTATCACCAGCATGCAACAGGTGTGGGTGCAGATGCACTTAGTGCCTGTTATTTTGAAGTTCAGGTGGGCAAAGGCGAAACTCGCTATGGTGCCGCATTGAACAGCAATATTGTGTCGGCTTCTCTAATGGCAGTATGCAGCGCCTTTAACAGGGCGGTAGGGGATAAATTATTGCAGCCTGTACTTTAGCAGCATAATTCAGTTGGCATGGTGTTAAAGCGGCGAATAGTCGCTTTAACTCGTCGAAACTAAGGTCAGAACCATTATGGCCATTGATTGAAAAACCGGTGTACCTGCTATTTGATTGATGGCGAATGGTGTGTGAAACGTATGAGTACCAATCGATGTATTGGTGAGACAGGGTTCAGATGAGTAAAAAATTTGATAAAGATGCGCTGGATTATCACCGTTACCCGGTTCCAGGCAAGCTTGAAGTCAGCGCAACCAAGCGCATGGTTAACCAGCGCGATTTATCTTTAGCGTACTCACCTGGCGTGGCTGCTGCTTGTCGCGAAATTGTCGAAGAACCCCTGCAGGTTAGCGAGCTCACTGCACGTGCCAATTTAGTCGCGGTTATTACCAACGGCACGGCAGTGTTAGGGCTTGGGCCAATCGGCGCTCTGGCATCAAAACCTGTCATGGAAGGTAAGGCTGTCCTGTTTAAAAAGTTTGCGAACGTCGATGTATTTGATATCGAGTTGGATACCACCGATGTCGATCGCTTTGTTGATGCTGTAGCGCTTATGGAACCCACTTTTGGTGGCATTAATTTAGAGGACATCAAAGCGCCCGAGTGTTTTGAAATCGAAAAGAAGCTGCGTGAGCGCATGAACATTCCGGTATTTCATGATGATCAGCACGGCACGGCTATTGTTGTGGCGGCGGCAATTCGCAATGGACTACGGTTAGTAGAAAAAGAGCTTTCTGAGGTTAAGCTTGTTGCTTCCGGTGCTGGCGCTGCCGCCTTGGCCTGTTTGAACCTATTGGTGTTTATGGGTGCGAAAAAAGACAATATTACGGTATGCGATATTAACGGCGTTATTCACAGTGAGCGTGATCCGGCGGTAGATCAGTATCAAGCGGTATTTGCTCGGAAAACGGATGCCCGTGTACTTGACGATGTGATAGACGGGGCTGATATATTCCTTGGTTTGTCTGCACCGAATGTCATTAATGGTGAGCAGATAGCACGTATGGCAGCCAACCCTTTGATTCTGGCGCTAGCAAACCCCGACCCGGAAATTCATCCGGCTGAAGTACATAAAGTCCGTGATGATGCAATTGTTGCCACGGGCAGGTCAGATTTTCCTAACCAGGTAAACAATGTGTTGTGCTTCCCGTTTTTATTTCGTGCAGCGCTTGACGTCGGTGCAACTGAAATAAATTCGAGTATGCAGGCGGCTTGCGTTGAAGCAATAGCCGATATTGCAACGATGGAAGTATCGGATGTGGTGGCTGCGGCATACGGTGGTGAACCGTTTCGTTTTGGTCGAGAATATTTAATCCCCAAACCATTTGATCCGCGTTTAATGATGGACATTCCGCCACGCGTTGCGCAGGCGGCTATGGACAGCGGTGTGGCAACTCGTCCAATTGCAGATTTTGATGCCTATCGTCGTAAGCTAAGAGAATTTATATTCCGTTCTGGTCTTGTGATGAAGCCTGTTTTTGAACAGGCTCAGGCAAACCTTCAGAAAGTCGTATTGGCTGAAGGTGAATCCAGTCGCGTCTTGAGCGCAACCCAAATTTTGGTTGATGATGGCATTTGCCGGCCTTTGCTCTTGGGTCGACCAGATATCATTCAAGACAAGATTGATGGGCTTGGTTTGAGAATTAAGGTAGGGGAAGGTTTTGATGTGCTCGATCCTGTCAATAACCCTGACTTTGATAAGCATGTCGATTTGTATCATCGATTGATGCAGCGAGCAGGGGTATCCCCAGAGTATGCGGCTAACGTCATACGCACACGTACAACGGCACTTGGTGCACTTCTGGTAAAACACTTTGAAGCAGATGCCATGGTGTGTGGCACACAGGGCGCTTATGCACGCCATCTTCGATATTTGTGCGACATCATCGGTATAAGAGATGATGTCAGTGATATATCCGCATTGATTTTGATGATTGTGAAGTCGGGCACTTTGTTCTTAACTGATACGCATGTATCAGTAGACCCATCTGCCGAAGAAATTGCCGAGACCTCAGCTATGGCGGCGGGTATCGTCAAACGCTTTGGTATGGAGCCGAAAATCGGGTTGCTTTCGCATTCTAATTTTGGCAGTCGTAACAACAAGAGTGCGAAAAAAATGCGTCGGGCGCGAGAAATAATACAATCGCGTTACCCCAACCTCGCGGTTGAGGGTGAAATGCATGCCGATGCGGCTTTGTCCCCAGAAACACGCAACCGAATTTTCCCCAACGGTGCTTATGAGGGAGTAGCGAATTTACTGGTTATGCCCAACCTTGATTCAGCCAATATAGCGTATAACCTTGTGAAAACAGTCAGTGATGGATTGCCTGTTGGACCAATGATAATGGGCTTGCGCCGGCCTGCTCACGTGGTTACGGAATCTACCACGGTACGCGGCATTGTCAATTTATGTGCTATCGCAGCAGTGGATGCCATTGATTATAAGATGGCAAACCCAGATGTCACAATGAACAAATAGGCTAAGCGATTCCTATGACACGCATCGCCGAGGCAGTGACGTTCTTCGGTTAGCGCAAGTGGTAGCTTACTGCTACCATGTACTTTTTCAGCAATTGCCCAGGTACCTATCGCATGGAACTGGAATTCTTTCTCAATCGACTCGAGTCGCAACCTGAAACGATTGAGTTTCCGGACGTTATTGCCTTAATTAACCGGTTATATACGTACGTGCCCACCGGTTTTAGAAACCATGAGCTCATTAATGAGGCTGGGCAAAATACAGGCTCATGTAAATTGTTTGCGTTTGCTCGCTTACACGATCTCACAGAAGATCAAACGCTGGCTTGCTTCGGTGCTTACTATCGCGCGGATGTGCTTAAAACACCTGATGGCAGTAGCCATCCTAACATTCGGCAGTTTATGCTAACAGGCTGGAACAGTATCGAATTTGAAGGTGTGCCGTTGCGGGCTAAACACCCTACAGATCCGAGTTAGTACATTTAATTCTTAAAACTGCAGCAAGCCAAGTAACCCTGTTGCAAGGCCAATCAGGCCGCCGAAAACACCGCCCCATACAACCAGCCAACCAAGGTGTTTGCGTATCATTTGCTGCATGATGTCTCGCACCATTTCAGGTGTCAGTTCATCGAGGCGAGCTCTCAGTACCGTGTCTAAACGGTGCAGAAACTGCTCGCTAGTGGTCATGCGGCTAATCTGTTCGTTTACAGCCTGGGTAAATCGCGGTGACGCGGCGGCATCTTCTAAAAACTTGGCCATGCGCTTTTTGAACGGATCTCTCATCGTACCAAGTGCGGATTCACCGCCCACCATACCCAGCATTGGGCCAAATGAGGATTCCATTACCGTCGCTACTAGCTGGTCGTAGGCAGCATCGAGATCGACACTTTTAAGTAAGGGTTGTAAATCGATATCGAGCCCAGCGCTGTCATCTGCTAGCGCTTTCTCAACTCTGTCTTGATTGAACAGATGCTCGTGGACCATTCGCAATATGCCATCTTTGAACTGTTCGAAGTGCAAAACAATAACTCCACTACCATAGAGTCCAGGGACACGTTCGAATAACATATGGACAGCGAGCCAGTTTGTTAATGCACCCGAGAGCGCAAATAAACCGGTACTTAAAACAACGCCTTTAATTGGCTGAGGTAGTAAAAAACTAATGCCGATTAACGCAAGGGCTACTAAATTAGGAACTGTGTTTTTGTTTATCATGACAGTTAAGCAACCACATCAAGTTTAAAGAGCCAGCCGCGTCTTGGCTTTTTCATGGCTTATTTCTCGAACAAGGGTTGGCACTAAATAACCTGGTAACAAGTCAAGCAGTTGTTTGTGGATTACTTTGGCGCTTTTATCATCGACTGTGAAATGCGCTGTGCCGGCAACCAGATCGGTTGCGTGTAAGTAGTAGGGAAGCACGCCAGCTTCAAACAGACTAAAACTTAATTTTTGCAGAGTATCTGCATTATCGTTAATTCCCTTGAGTAAAACGCTCTGGTTGAGGAGCGTAACAGGGCTTGCAACCAAGGGCGCCAGGGCGGTGCGAACATCACCATCTATCTCCTGCGCGTGGTTGCAGTGCAGCACAATGCTTGTTCGCAATTTACTTTTTAGTAAGCGCTCGCGCAGTGTTCTTGTTACTCGTTGCGGAATCACAATGGGTAGCCGTGTGTGAATTCGCAGTAATTTAAGATGTTGTATGCTCTCTAGCGAGCTGAGTAATTTGTCTAACATCGCATCGTTTAGCAATAAGGGTTCACCACCGCTCAAAATCACTTCAGTGATTGTGGTGTCTCGTCGGATATAATCAAGTGCTGGTTGCCAGGTTGATGGCGTCAAGCGGTTTTCTGTGTAAGGAAAGTGGCGACGAAAACAATAGCGACAGTTGATAGGGCAGCTGGTTGCGGCTGTTAGTAGAACACGCCCGGCATATTTATGAATGAGCCCTGAAACCGGGTTAAACGCCATTTCATCCAGCGGATCGCTGACATAATCTGCCGCAGCCTGTTGTTCCTGCTTCAGTGGTAACACCTGAAGTAGAAGCGGGTCTTTTGCGTTGCCTTTTTGCATACGCGCAACAAACGGCATGGGAACACGCAACGCAAAGTGGTTGGAAACACACAAAGCGCTTATCTCCTCGTAATTGAGTTCGAGCAGTGTGCACAATTCTTTAAGCTCGGTAATACAGTGGCTGGCCAAATGCTGCCAGCTGCTTTGTTGGCCAGGCTGGCTTTGTTGCTGATGTGCAACGTGAGCTGGCATTTGACGCCGTGCTGGATTTCTCAGCGGTATTTCACTCACGTGATATTTCACCTACGCTATGATTTAACGCTTTCGACTTCGCCGGGAAACGCGCGTGCCTCGGCCACTGGCAGAGCCGCCGGCGACGCTTAAGTCGCCACTCAATTGGGCTTTTGCTCCAACACTCACATCACCAAGAATCTGTTCGATTTCAGCAAGTGTGGGCGAGGCTGCGGGCTGCCACTGGTCCAATGCGTCACGCATGGCCTTGATATGCTTGGGCGAGGTGCCACAACAGCCCCCTATGATGCTTGCACCGGCGTTGGCCGCCATGGCGGCGTAGCTTGCCATCAGTTCGGGCGTTCCGTTGTACACGATCTCACCGTCCAGATACTCTGGAATACCACAATTGGCTTTGGCAACAATGGCCGGGCGAACACCTAGCTCATCTCGGGCGGTTGTGAGGTTTTTTACCGCAGCAACTACCTCGGATGCGCCCACTCCACAGTTCGTGCCAACTGCGGAAATGTGAGTGTTCAAGCTGGTGCTGATTTTGATAGTGTCGGCGGCCGTCAGCCCCATCATGGTGCGGCCATTGGTATCGATGCTAACCGTGTAAACTATGGGCATATCCAGTTCGGCAACCCCTCTCACTGCGGCCTCGATTTCTTCGGCAGAGGAGATAGTTTCAATCCAGAGTATATCGGCACCACCTTCTTTGAGAGCTAACGCCTGTTCTTGAAAAGCCTTGGCCGCATCCTCTTTTGACACTGGGCCGTTGGGTGCCAGAATTTCGCCAGTGGGGCCGATGGAACCGGCAACTAAAACTGTTTTTGCCGCTGAGTCGGCAACATTTCTGGCCAATTTAGCCGCTGCACTGTTGAGCTCGGCTACGCGATGGCCTGCGTTGTGCAACGCAAGCCGGTAATGCGTACCACCAAACGAATTCGTCAGGATGATATCTGAGCCCGCGTCGACAAAGGATTGGTGCAACTTGGTAATACTTTCCGGGCGATCGATATTCCACAATTCCGGTGCATCCCCGGTTTGCAAGCCTGCGTCAAAAAGGTTTGTACCTGTTGCACCGTCAGCGAGCAGTACTTTGCTCTGTTTTAATTTATCTGCGAGCTTGTTTGTCATTTGTGGAAACCTGTAAAGTGAACAAAGCGGTAGCTGTAATGGATTTACGCACACACCTGGTGACCGAGCCAGCAGAATTTGCAGCATTGTCTGAAGACTGGAACACGCTCAGTGAGCGTGCTAGTTCCTCATGCCTATTCATGAGCTGGGACTGGCATTATACGTGGTGGCAGGTGTATTCCACACATAAAGATCTGCTGCATATCGTGAAATTTACATCCGATGGGCAATTAGTTGGCATTCTGCCAATGTACATTCGCCAATCCAGCGGGCTACGTACGGGCACATTGATGTTTTTGGGTACTGGCGAGCCACGTGAAGATGAAGTCGCCACAGAATATCTCGATATAGTTGCATTGCAAGGTTATGAGGATCAGGTTGCAGAATCGGCTGTTCGATGGATGTCAACTTGCACTAGCTGGAAACTTGTTGAGCTGCGATGTATGCTCCAGCATGCTCACCTGGTCCGGGCGTATCGCCGTTTGGCAAACGAAGTATTTTTCGACGAGCGCCCAGATGGTTTTCGCTATCAGATTGATCTTTCCCTAACGCAAGTAGAGCACTTCGAGCGTTTTCCTCCTTCCCGATTAAAACGCTTGAAGCGCAGCCAGAACGCCATTGAAAAGGATGGCGGGTTAAAGCAGGAGTCGGTGGCTTCAGCGGATGAGCTTAGCAAAGCATTTCGGGAGCTGACGGATCTTAACCATGAGCGCCAGGACGCTAAGCAACGCAAGAGCGTATTTGCCTCAATGCAGTTTCGTACTTTTCATCGACAACTCTGCGACCGGATTTTTGATCGTGGGCAGGCCAATGTGCATCTATTCCGGCTTGGTGCAAACCTGCTTGCAGTACTGTACTGCTTTTATGATGACCACACTTGCTACTACTATCAAAGTGGGTTTACCAAACGTATGGCAAATCGTTATATGCCTTTAACTTTCGCACATTTGGCTGAAATACAACGCAATCGCGATTTGGGACGTCGTTACTATGATTTTATGCGCGCGATGCCGCCAACGTATAAAGAAGATTTTGGGTGCGATACAACGCCTATATACACAACGTACCTATACTGTACGGCGAACAGGATGAAACTACATCATACGAAGCGCCGAATAAGGCGGGCACTCGTCACAATGCTTTCTTATGTCGGCGTTAAACGCAGAGCTTAGAATGGGTTACACTGTGCCCGCATTTAAAACCTTACACTCAAAACCCAAGAAATTATGTTCGGCCTAGGAAAACCTCCACAAGCAAATCACATCGATACTGTGGCTGTGCCAGGCTCAGTTGGTTGCATGGGGCTTGTTGCCTGTCCTGGTGTTCGTGTACATAGCCCAACATCGGTTAGCGCAAAGCATCTTCAAGCTGACATTGATGCGCTTCACGAATGGGGTGCAAATGGTGTTGTCTCTTTTATCGAAGCACACGAATTTAAAATGAACAAGGTAGAACAAATTCCACCCTTGCTGCGTGAATCTGGAATTTGGTGGCGACATCTGCCCATTATCGATATGGAAATACCTGATCAAAAATTTGAAGATGAATGGGCGGTAGAAGGAGAGCGTATCAGACATGCTTTGCGTATTGGTGAGCGCGTCGCATTTCATTGTTATGCAGGCTTGGGTCGCACTGGCATGATTGCCGCGCGGATTTTGGTCGAGATGGGTGTAGAGCACGAAAAGGCCATAAAAACGGTTAGGGCAGACAATAGACGCCGTATTCAAACTAAACGACAGGCCATGTTTGTGCGGGCTATGAAATCGCTTTTATAACCCAGATATTAGCCAGAAAACCCGGCTGCGTTAAGCGCAAGGGTCGCCAGATATTATATAGCAGTCGCCCTCTACAACTCTCATTCGTCCGTAACATGTCATCATTTACTGACTGACTAATGGGGATAAATATGTCCGAACCAGACGCCCGTCGGCGTCGGGGTCGCAGTCGATCAGATAAGCGCAAAGCGCGCGCATCTGCACTGCAATCGCGGTCACCGTACATCAAAAGAAACATTCCGATTTACGAGGTACTTAACGACGAAGGCTTGAGCCTTATTGAAGAGAATGCCGAAACCATTCTCAGCGAAATCGGGATTGATTTTAGAGACGATGCGGAAGCACTGGTGATGTGGCGTGAAGCGGGTGCAGACGTCGAAGGTGAACGTGTGCGTTTTCCGCGCGGCCTATGTCGTAAACTGATCACAGATTCTGCTCCATCATCATTCGTTCAGCACGCCCGCAACCCCAATAATAACGTGGTTATAGGTGGTGATAACACGGTGCTTGTGCCCGCTTATGGCCCACCGTTTGTCAGCGATCTTGATCAGGGTCGACGCTATGCAACGATTAAAGACTTCGAAAATTTCGTCAAGCTAGCCTATCTAAGCCCGCACTTACATCACTCAGGTGGCACTGTCTGCGAACCGGTGGACTTACCCGTTAACAAACGCCATTTCGATATGGTCTATGCCCATATGCGTTATAGCGATAAAGCCTTTATGGGATCAGTGACTGCACCTGAGCGTGCTCAGGACACGCTTGAAATGTGTAAGATTTTGTTTGGTGATGAGTTTATCGACCCGGCAACCGGCTTAGAAAAGACGGTGGTGATAAATTTGATAAACGCCAACTCACCAATGACATTCGATGAAACGATGCTTGGCGCGGCTAAGGTTTACGCGCGCGCCAATCAAGCCACTGTCATATCACCGTTTATTCTGGCAGGTGCAATGTCTCCGGTAACTGTTGCAGGTACGGCAGCGCAAATATTGGCAGAAGCACTCGCTGGTATGGCCTTTGTGCAATTGTGCCGGCCGGGTGCACCGGTGGTGTTTGGAACCTTCGCCAGTTCAATATCCATGCAATCGGGTGCGCCCACTTTCGGCACACCGGAGCCCACGCTGGTTATGTCGATCGCAGCGTCGCTAGCGCGCAGACTGAACGTGCCATTTAGAAGCGGTGGCGGGCTGTGTGCTTCAAAACTGCCGGATGCGCAAGCGGCTTACGAGTCGGCGAACACACTCCAGGCAGCGGCGTTTGCAGGAGTTAACTTTATGTTACATACCGCGGGTTGGCTCGAAGGTGGTTTGGTCATGAGCTATGAAAAATTCATGATGGACGCGGACCAGGCGGGCATGATCGGCACCTTAATGGCAGGGGTTGATCTGTCCGTAGGCGGTCAAGCCCTTGACGCACTTAGTGAAGTCGGGCCTGGGCAGCACTTTCTGGGCTGCGCTCACACGCAGGCACACTTTGAGACGGCCTTCTATCGATCCAGCATTGCAGATAACAACAGTTTCGAACAGTGGGAGTCTGACGGCGCTCTGGATGCGGCACAGCGCGCAAATGTGCAATGGAAAGCCGCTTTGGACAGTTATCAGGCGCCACCTATTGATGAATCTTTGGACGAAGCGCTGCTACAATACATCTCAAATAGGAAAGCGTCGTTTCCTGACGCCAGTTACTGACAGCGAGCGTTTGTGACTGGCGCTGACACGTGTTTCGCCAACGAACGTTGAGATAAAGCTGTGATCGGTTCAAGTAATAACACCGCGAGAATAGGTTTTTACCTTGTCCCGCAGTTTTCCATGATCGCTTTTTCCAGTGCGATTGAACCATTAAGAATGGCCAATCAACTCTCTGGAAAAGAGCTTTATAACTGGTCAATCATCAGTGCCGATGGGGAGCCTGTTATGGGCAGCAATGGCATTGGCATTGCCGCTGAGTTGGCAGCCGGAAACCGTGAGCTGTTTGACGCGGTCTTCGTTTGCAGTGGAATCAACATTCACCGCGTTACTGATGAGCCAGGCATGGCTTGGTTGCGCCAACTGAGTAAGGCAGGCACGGTGCTCGGTGCTGTGTGCACGGGTTCGTACATGTTGGCTAAAGCTGAATTACTCAACGACAGACGCTGCACCATTCACTGGGAAAACCTGGCAAGTACCCGTGAGCAGTTTCCTCATCTTGTCATTTCGCCTGAGCTATTTGAAATAGACAATGATCGCTATACCTGTGCTGGTGGTACGGCACCTCTTGATATGCTGCTATGTGAAATTCGCAGTACCCATGGTGCTGATCTCGCCACACGCATATCCGAACAATTCATGTGTGAGCGAATCCGCGATCAAAATGACCGTCAACGTGTCCCGTTAATGCAGCGTATTGGCGCAAGCCAACCCAAGTTAGCCGAAGCGGTATCACTGATGGAAGCTAACATTGAAGAGCCTATGACGCTGGATGAGCTGTCACATCATGTGGGCCTATCACGTCGGCAATTGGAACGTTTGTTTCAACGCTATTTGCATTGTGTGCCAACACGGTACTACTTAGAACTGCGACTTGAGCGAGCCAGGCAGTTGCTGCTGCAAACGAGTATGCCCATTGTGGATATTGCCCTGGCATGTGGCTTTATATCTGCACCGCATTTTTCAAAATGTTATCGCGATACGTTTTCGATTCCGCCACGGGATGAGAGACGACGTGCAGCTGGGTTACTTAATGAAGTGCCGGTGCCAAAAGCCACTCGAGCAAGTTAAGCGCAGGGCCTTTCTTTGAAATCTGGGATTGCACACTAGGATTGCAGTTTCTGCAATTGCAGCTCCTGAACTGAGCTTATTGTCGCAGCCACATTTGTTGGGCCTGTGTCTTAGTAACCCAGAGCCAGTTTGAGTAAGGCAAGTTCATACACTATCAGACCGCCGTACAATCCGACGAATGCAGCGAGCAGGCTGCGAGCTCGTACAGCACCAAAAAAGGTGTAGTTTGCGGTGGCCACGAGAATGACAGCTGGTATCGCTGTAAGGAGCATTTTCACTGCGACAAATGTGTGGATGCTGTGATTCATTAGCAACAACATAAATGGATTGACCTCTCGCCCACCAAGTTCGATCAGTTTAAGCGTGAATACAGAATCCATAATCGACAGTACAACCATTCCCATTGCCAGAAAACCCAGTGCGCTTTCAAAACAATCGTGCTTGGCAAAGCGCCGATCTTCACGCCTGCGCCCGTTAAAGCGCCGCGGGGCCACGGTACATTGTTTCAGCGTGGAAAAAGTGAATTTGCGGCGTTCAGTCTTAGCACGGCGTTCTGTTCCGTCCCAGCCGCCTTGCCTTGCCGTATTTAAGGCGCGTTGCAGGTTTGGGCTTTCTGTGATGCAGTTGTTCATTACACAATTCTCTCCTGTGGACGTCAGTGTAAACGTAAAATTTCAGGGAGCCGCCAGTTTAGTAACCGCACTGTGGCCTTCATCAGGTTCGTTTTCCTAAATTGGTGATCAGTGCTCATAACCAACGCAGGCCAACCACTCTGACTGCCCATTTGGGTAGGGGCGATCTCTTGGCTGGCCCACCGACTGCGTATAACGCTGCTTACTTTAAACGATCCATCGTTATCCCTAATGCAGGAGAGGCCGATTAGTTTTGTAGGTGGTTGTGTTGGGCGGGGCTCTTACTTACTAGTTTTCAGCTGCTCGGCGGTGAGTCAGGTATCCTATTAATGTGTGTGAACCACAGCCTCAGGGTATCGATGTGAAGAATGTCGGCTGAGCGGCGAAATTTTTGCTAGCCTTCATAAGTTACTGTCATCAGGAAATTGAGCATGATCAACGCAATTAAGGGATCTTCACCGGTCGTTTTGGTGATTCGTGTGGCGATAGCCGCTATCGTTGTGTTTAGTACCTACAACCCAAGTGGAAAATCTATTTTTCACTGGGTGCGCAACAGTCTTGAGGGTGGTGGCATGCCCGACGCCTGGGTGCTATTAGTGGCGATTATTGCCATTTTGATTAATGTCGTATTGCTCATTGCGGCCTGGAAGGCCTTGGGTAAGATCGGTACGACTATTGTCATTATCCTGTTTGCCGCAATTGTCTACCTGGCTTTTCAAGAAGGTTGGGCTTCTGCTGCTAGCTACACATCCATGACCTGGTTAGCTTTGATTTTGTACAGCGTATTTCTGGGTATTGGTTTGTCCGGTGCGATCTTATGGCGTCGCGCTACTGGCCAGGTTGTAACGGACGAAGCGGACGATCTCGACCAGTAAAATAGCGCGGTGGTGGCATTCAACCACTAGCGTTGTGATGCTTTCGTTACAGTAATGAGTTTGGCAACGTGATTGCGACCCGGCTGTGAATTCAGCGCCTGGACGTTCGGCGCTTATATATCCTATGAGAGCAGCCGAATAAGCGTGTTTAAGCTCTATTGATTCGGCACAGTCTGTCAACCACAGTGACATCTTCGGTATGCACTGTGGAATGGTAGCCTATCCATTGAGTCTTGCCGGTAGGGTAGATACGGTTGATGACTTTTTCTCGGTAATCAGTTTTGCTTAGCACGTCAATTCTGGACATGTTGACGCCAAAGCCATATCGAAATGCACCGTACTGGCTGGGCCTGTGTAACTTTCCATTCCGAACAAACAAAGGGCCTGCCATGCGCGCACGATCCACGCCGGTCACCACGGGGTTTAGTGGGTGTGCCTGCCATTCTCCTGAAAGCAAATCATCTGTATAAAACAGCAGTAGCTGATCACGCTCGTCAACGCTTGGGTGCGACATACCGTTGGTAAACATCCACCATACGCCTTCATGTTCGACCAAGGTGCTGTCGGCCACATTAATATCGTCTAACAAAGTGCCGGCATAGTCCCAGCCGTGAGGGAAGTTGGTTGCCTTGTATAGCATCACAGTCCGCTTGGCTGCAGTTTCGGGCACCATGTAAAAGTCATTCTGGTGCTTGAACACTGAGGGGTAAGACAAGTGATGTTCTTGTGCTAGAGCCACTTCGGGTGCTTGTTCGAATCCATTTTCGGTTAGCACCGCTGTAGCGATGTGTCCATGCGGTGCTGAAAATTTCATTTCTTCGAAAAAGACATGGACTTTGTCATTGTGTTTGATGACATGCGGGTCTGCCCAGATCGTATCAGCAGGCGGTGTTAGTGGTGTATACGCACTGAGCTCGCGTTCTTTTATCGTGCCATCATTAAATTTGAATCCCAGCTGCCATTGTTCTTCTTTGAATCGATCTTTTATTCGTTGACAGGTATGTACTGATATCAATTGTAGACTGCGTTTTAAAATTTCGGAATCGTTTAATTGAGGTTTTGTGTAAAAACGTACATCGGTGCCTGGTAGTTTTAATTGATCGGAAACTTGAGCGTTTTCAAATTCTTCTGGGCTAAGACCATGGGCAAACCAATTGAGACGCGATAACAATAAGTTTGGCAGGCTGCCATGGGTGTAGTTGAGAATATCGGTTATCGAAAAACTCTGCATTGGCAGAGCATGTGATGCAATGCATTGCCATTGTGTATCTGTAGCCGAGTTCTTCATCCAGATATGCGTCCATAAAAACGGCTGCCTGCTAAGCAGCGTACTGATGCAATGTTCTGTCAGACTAGGTTGCTTAACAGTCCAAAAGCCCTGCGTTGGTGGTGCTAACGTTGTAAGGTCGGGCTCTTGCTCACACAGCACAACATAGATGTCTGTATCGACGTTTGTAACTTCATCATCCTCGTATTTATAAAAACTGGATGGAGGTGTTGCGTTAGTGGTTTTTCGTGTGTCTGTTGAAAACCGAGGTTTGTCAATTTGCTGGACAACTCTGTGGGCAAAGCGTGCGATTAGGCTGGAGTTTTTGGCCAGTGTTATGAGCGGATCAATTTGCTTGCATCTTACGATGAGAGACTTGCACGCAGCGAGCTTCTCTATCGTTGTAAGAACCCACACGGCAGGCGTAGCCTGGTCATGCAGGATAGTGATGCGCAGCTTATCCAAGGTAGTTAAATCTAATGTTATTGGTGAGTCAATGGACGAAAAAAATTTCCTAAATAACAGCATGTCGAAGCTGTCGGTCAAACAATCTATGACAAAACCCGCATCTCAGTTCTGCCACCTTTTTACGCGTTTTTAACCTTCAGCGCTAAATCTGGTAGTAAGTTGGTACACTTAAGCAAAAAGCGTCACTCTGGTACAACGCACGTAGTATGCCTAAAACGAGGGGAGCAATGTAGCCACAGCCAATTTATTAGCGTCAATTTGGTGCGCTTTTTTCAATGAATTTACCCTAATTTTCACAACATTATTGGCACACTTCGAGGACAAGGCGCCTGGCGACGCAGCTTGTGCCTTTTTTTTGCTTATGAACCCTATAAATGACCAGCCTGATCATTAAGACCGTGCGCACAACAGCGGAGTTCGACCAGCTCGAACCAACGTGGCTGACACTTAGTGAAGCTGACTCTGATGCCACAGTATTCAATGCCTGGGATTGGAATCGTGTGTGGTGGGAACATTATGCTCATCTGGGCGCACTGCACGTTTTTGTTTTTTACGATCAATCCCGAATCGTGGCTATTGCACCGTTCTATAGCGGACAATCACGTTTGTTGAGCATTAAGTCTGTGGAAAATTTGTACTTTATCGGCACAGGCGGTGACACGTCACCAGATGATCTGAACATGCTATGCCTGCCTGATTGGCGCGAAGAAGTTTCAATGGTTCTTACCAAGCTGATACTTGAGCAGAACATGCCAGAACGTTTGGTACTTCGAGATATGCCTGCTGGCTCAACACTGTTTTCAACTTTACGTGCTCATTTTGAAAAGACCAGCCGTTTTTTTATTAGTCCAGAACAACAAACAAGGCATTGTCACAATTTGCCTGCGACGTATGCGGATTATCTATCTCAGCTGAGTCGTAATTCGCGTAAACGAATCAAGCATCGTGAAAATCGATTGCGGGCTGAGGATTCGGCGATTGTGCGGCTATGTCATACGGACGAAGAGGTAGAGCAGGCGATGGATGCATTGATCCGTTTACATAAAGCACGTTGGCTTAGTAAGGGCGGTCAAGGTGCCTTTGGTAGCAAATCATATAACAGTTTTCATAGAGCGCTGATGCATTGCTTGCATAAACAAAAACAACTTTGGCTGATGGTGCTGGAAGTCGATGAGAAGATCATTGCAGTTGAATATGCGTTTGCGTTTAAAGGTGTGCTGTCCTTTTTTCAAACTGGCTTTGATCCCAATTACGAGCATTTGAGCCCAGGGCATATTTTAATGACGCACGCCATAAAAAGAGCTATTGAGCAGGGCTTTACGCAAATCGATTTACTGAAAGGTGATTACGCTTATAAAACAAGCTATGCCAAGCAAACAAAACAGACAGCCACCTTGGATTATATTCGCCCGGCACATTGGCGATGGCTGAAGTGGTTACTAAAACGCTCGTGATAGAATCCTGAGAAAGAACAAAGCATGTTCGGCGATATGTCAGCTAGCTGGAAATAGTCTATTGCACTATTTGCTCGCGCGTCGAGCCCGTCGTCTGGCGCTTCTACCGCGTTGAGTACCGGCACTATCACCAGCTGCAACTGTTGGCTTGGGAAGATCGACCACTTTACCCAGTTCGGTAAATACAGCTGTTTTGTGTGGAAAAGCCATCGCTTCCACAAAATGTTCTTGAAACTTCGGTTCTACCGCAGTCTCTACTTTTTCAACCTGCCGGACAATATTTTCAATGTTATTGCGCGATTGCAAATCAAGCAGTGCGATGCGCGCGCCAGTCCCGGCTGCGTTGCCAGCTGATGCAACGTTACCTAACTGGCAGTCGGGTATCAGGCCCAGCACCATCGCATACTTGACATCGATATGGCTGCCGAAAGCGCCAGCGAGCCTGATTCTATCAACGCGCTCTATGCCCAAATGGTCCATTAACAGGCGAACGCCGGCATACAGAGCTGCTTTAGCTAGCTGAATAGCGCGTACATCGTTTTGTGTAATGCATACCGTCACATCACCTTTATGCAAGACGTAAGAATATGTACGATCATTGGGGATAATGCGTGGGTTTTTTTCGGCCAGTTGCCCCTGAATAACGCCGTCGGTATCGATGATGCCAGCCAGGAACATTTCTGCTACCACTTCAATAATGCCGGATCCGCAAATACCACTGACAGCCAGTGAACCTCGGTCTTGTTCGAAATTTGGATCGTTAGACCATGTTTCGCAACCGATGATGCTAAAGCGAGGTTCCAAAGTTTCAGGGTTGATACGCACGCGTTCGATAGCACCCGGCGCTGCGCGCTGTCCACCACTGATTTGTGCGCCTTCAAATGCTGGGCCTGTTGGGCTTGAGCATGCTAATAGCCGATCTTTATTTCCCAACACAATTTCAGCGTTGGTACCAACATCCACTAGCAGGCTTATGTCATCAAGGAGGTTCGGCTGCTCGCACAATACAACGCCTGCAGTATCAGCGCCGACATGGCCTGCTATGCACGGCAGTAGATACACTTGCGCGTTGCCATGTACGTTAATGTCCATGCTCTTTGCGCTGACATTAATGGCTTCGTCTGTTGTGAGTGCAAACGGTGCACCACCCAGTTCCACCGGGTTGATGCCGAGCAACAAATGATGCATTACGGGGTTAGCGACAAACGTGAGTTCCATAATATCGTTAGCCGGCACATCAGCTAGTTTGGCGACATCCAGCAACAACTGATTAATCGCCTCCCTAACGGCGTCAGTCATTTCAGTATCGCCACCCGGGTTCATCATTACATAAGATACTCGGCTCATTAGATCTTCGCCAAAGCGTATTTGTGGGTTCATGGCGCCACTGCTGGCCAGCACGTCGCCAGTGGCAAGGTCGCAAAGATGTGCGGCTATTGTCGTGGAGCCGACATCGATCGCAACACCGAATATGCGCTCTTTAAAGCCAGGCCAAAGCGCCAGTATGCGTCCGTCATCGTGGACAGCGGCGGTCACCTGCCATTGTTCTTCACGTAATGCTGACTGTAGATCGTGAAGCAGTGACAAGTCAGTGGAGAGATTTTCTCGTTGCCATTCTTGCTCCAGCGCTTGCTTAAGTCTACGCAAATCCCCGGAAGGTTCGTGCATATCGGGTTGCTGAACTTCCACCACATGTAATTTAATAGCCGGGTTTAATGTGATGTTGGCATGGTCGGCTTCCTTTCTGACAACTTGCCTGTGCACCTGACTCTCAGGTGGAACATCGACGACGAGATCGCCTAATACATTAGCCTGACATCCAAGCCGGCGGCTCGAAGCAAAATCACCATTGATTCGCTGGTACCGCGCCTCGACTTTCGTACTTTCACTTAGGTGATCTGCTTTCGATGTGATTTTGTGTTTGGGAAAATCGCCTTCAGGACAAATGACCTGGCAGCGCCCACATAAGCCGCGCCCACCGCACACAGAATCCAGATCGACACCTAGCGTTCGCGCTGCATCGAGTATTGGTGTTCCAATGGGGAAGTGACCCCTTTTACCACTTGGAGTAAAAACAACGAGTGCCTTGTCGGTTTGATCGCTCATTGGCTGTTTTAATTTTGTCGCGTATTAGGTGCTGGAACGACGTCTTCGCGTTTGCCGTCTGCCGCGTGCACCGGCTTCCCCTTCGGCTGCGGGTTCGCGGTATTTTCTGATCCAGCTTAAACAATCCTGATCGTTACCCATCAGGACATCGGCTGCCATAACGGAGCGCATGACTTCTTCGTGTATTGGGTTGGTTATGGCCGATGTCATGCCGGCTCCCATTGCCATACTTAGAAATGCGCCGTTGATACCGTTGCGCTGAGGCAAACCAAAGCTGATATTGGATGCACCACAGGTGGTATTGCATTTAAGCTCCTTGCGGATGCGGCCAAGAATATCGAACACCTGCCGCCCAGCATAACGCATCGCACCAATGGGCATTACAAGCGGGTCTATGACGATGTCAGAGGCTGGAATTCCATGGTCGGCTGCACGTTCAACGATTTTTTTCGCCACATCAAAGCGCACATTTGGGTCTTCAGAAATACCGGTTTCATCGTTTGAAATAGCGACCACGGCAGCACCGTGTTTGGCTACCAGTGGCAGTACACGTTCCAGGTTTTCATCTTCGCCTGTCACTGAATTAACCAATGCCTTACCTTGATAAACCGCTAAGCCAGCATCCAAAGCTTCAATAATCGATGAATCGATTGAAATAGGTGCATCGGTGACTGACTGTACAAGCTTGATCGCTTCGGCCAATAATGCTGGTTCATCGGCAAGTGGTATTCCGGCGTTAACATCGAGCATTTGAGCACCGGCAGCCACTTGGGCAAGCGCATCTGCTTCTACACGAGAAAAATCACCCGCTTTCATTTCTTCTGCCAGAATTTTTCGGCCAGTTGGATTGATTCGTTCACCAATAATGGTGAACGGTCGATCATCTCCGATAATGTGCTCTTTAGAAGCGGAGCTGATAACGGTATCAGTCATGGTATTTGTCCATTTGATTTTTAATATTGATATCACCACCAAACTGGTTTGGATGCCAAGGGGTGCGGCCGTCGAGTACGCCTGAGCGCTCGACAATTTGAGGTACGGTGTGTTCTTGGCGATAAGCCATAATATGAACGCCGTTAACGCCTTCGATCTCTTTAATTTGCTGTATCAGTTCAACGCAGATTGTCTGGCCTTCGGCCTTTTGATCTGTCGCGGCTTCGAGTCTTTTGATGATGTCATCAGGAATATGCACACCAGGCACGTTGCTACGCATCCATCGTGCTGTGCGTGCCGACACCAGTGGACCCACGCCCACCAGGATGAAGACATTTTCGCATAAGTCAAGGTCGCGCACCTGCTGCATATAATTTTTTAATCGCGCAATGTCATAACAGTATTGGGTTTGTACAAACTGTGCACCTGCGGCAACTTTCTTGGCAAGCCGTTGCGGGCGCCAGTCGAATGGTGCAACAAATGGATTCGCGGCAGCGCCTAAAAAAACACGAGGCGGATCCTCAAGCTTGCGACCGCTCTGGAAAGTATGTTCGTCGCGCATTGTGCGTGCAATACTCAACAGTGACATGCAATCAAGATCGAACACGGGTTTGGCTTCCGGGTGGTCGCCGGTTTGAACACCATCGCCCGATAAACACAGCATATTGCACACCCCCATTGCAGCACCGCCTAAGATATCCCCCTGGATAGCAATGCGATTTTTATCGCGACAGGAAATTTGCATAATGAGTGCGTACCCAAGCCGGGTAAGTAAAGCGCAAACGGCCAGGCTGCCCATGTGGCAGTGAGCACCACTGCCATCAGTTGCGTTTATTGCATCAACATAACCATCGAACAGACTGGCGCGCTCGTATACGGCATTAGGGTCGGCGGAATCTGGTGGTGCAAGCTCACTGGTGACAGCAAAGTGCCCATCGCGGAGAATACGCTCAAGTCTGCCAGGCGATGTATGGCCTTCGCGGATGGGAAGTGGGTAACCGGGGACAGGTTCGTCTTCGTAATTCATGGGCTAAGGTTGCTCGTTTGCAACGACGCTAACCGATTCTTCAGCGCGTATACGGCGAATTTCGCGTAACCAGGATGATGTGTCTTTGAGCCGATGATCGACTGCAATCTGCACCACGTTGATATCGCCACCATCACGCATTTTTTGTGCGCCTGACCATGCCTCAACCCAAACACAGCGCATTTCGGGTTTGACTTCGCAATACCCGCCCTCACGCACACCACCACAGGGGCCATTACGAATTGATTTTGGGCAATTCATAGGGCAGGACATACCCGTTTTGCTCAGTGCACATTGGCCACACATCTGACAGTCGAACAAAACACCCTTAACGTTTTTCTCAATGAACGCAACTGGTTTTTCCAGCCGCTGCATGCCGATTTTTTCGAGCACTGGGGCAATAGCAAGCAAGGTTTTTTCAAGGCCGGCATAACAGGCCTCCATTAGTCGTGCCTGTTTAACAGACCACAGCCTGATTTTGTACATATACTGGGCTCAGTAATCGTTTGCTACACAAAGTGCAAACTCTAGAGTTACATACGCATAATTGACTTTGGTCGATTATTTTTGTTCATTCAATGTTAATCATGCATTGTTAGTTATAAACATCACACTGGTTTGGCATCTGCTGCCACACCTTTAGCCTTGACCACCGACTCCAGATACTCATCGCTGAACTGTGCTTCAAGTTCTTCAGCGGCCCGTTGGGCTTCTGCCTGTAGATCATCGCTGCAAGCTTCACGTATGCGGACCCAATCTTCCATATAGGCTTCGCTTGTGCCTTTGCCCGCACGCATGGCAGCGCGATCTATAGCTTGTTGAAAGCGATCGGGGAGTGCGATTTTCGCCGTTTTACGTCCTTTCTTTGCAGTCACTTGCGATGGTATATCTCGCCAGTAAATTTTAATGAGTTCGGCCATCGTAAGGTTCCAATATTGCGGTAAGGGTCGGTCAGTCAGCGACTATTTTAATGCCTTTAAGCGAATGCTCAAACGGGGAAAGGCCAGTTGCATACACGTGCAGTGGCAGGCCGATGGAATCTGCTGCGCGTTGCGCATCGCTTAATCGCGCTGGATCGTCGCTTTGCGCAAGGTAGAGCATGCGTGTGTAATTTCCAAAATACATATCCCGTAACTCGGGGTGTTTTTTAATACCCAGTGTGTCGAGTATGAGTTTGTCAAAATGCCAGGCAAGGTAATCGGTTAGGTAAAAGGTGCCCAGTTCGTCATCGGCGAATTGATTAAAGGGTTTTTCTCCTGCGAAGAATGCGTAACAGTGATCGCCGGGTAAGCGTTTAACATTGTGTTTGTCCAGCACTTTGTCGAGCCTGCCACCGGTGCCACAATCACCATAGGCAACGATGATGTTGTTGAACTCGGTTTTGTTCTCGATAATTTTTTGCTCAACACCGGGTGCAATTTTATCTGGCGTGTTGTGCCAGTGCGCGGGCAGGCACTGAACATCGATATGCGACCATTGGTTGGCCTTAAGCACTTCAACCAGCTCGTGTGCCAGCGCTCCGCATGCGATTACCAACGTAGACTGCGTTGTCATGGTGGCTTAAGCAATTCGAAAAACGAGGCTTAGCTCGCTTTTCTCTTTTCTGCTATGAGTGACTTGGCTGTTTCAACTGCCACGGCTGCATCCCGGCAGTAGGCGTCTGCGCCCACGGCATCGCCGAACTCTTCATTTAGCGGTGCACCACCCACCAGAACGATAAAGTCGTCGCGCATGCCTTGTTCCTTGAGCGTGTCAATAACCACCTTCATATACGGCATGGTGGTGGTTAGCAGGGCAGACATCCCCAGTATTTCAGGCTTGTGCTCTTCGAGTGCCGCAATGTAATCTTCAACCGGGTTGTTAATGCCTAAATCGATGACTTCAAAGCCTGCACCTTCGAGCATCATGCCAACAAGGTTTTTACCGATGTCGTGGATATCGCCTTTAACTGTGCCAATCACTACTTTTCCGATTGGCTCTGCGCCGGTTTCAGCAAGTAAAGGCCGTAGGATTTCCATGCCGCCTTTCATCGAGTTGGCAGCCATCAGTACTTCCGGAACAAACAGTATGCCGTCGCGAAAATCAATACCGACAATACGCATACCTTCTACCAAGGCATCGTTGAGTACTTTGTCAGCACTCCAGTTGCGCTCCAACAGAATGTTGGTGCCTTCTTCTACTTCTTCTTTGAGGCCGTTGTAGAGATCGTCGTGCATTTGCTCAACGAGCTCTTCATCGTTTAATTCGGAGAGAATAATCTCCTCTTCGTCATCAAAATTGTCTTCTTCGGACATTGGCGCAATCTCTTGATTTTGGTCAGCTTTTTGGTCCGATATGCTATACCGGCCAGCCGCTAACACTCACTTGTTTGCATGGTATAGGCTGGCGTCGGTGCACGATACGTGTCAGCTGCCTTGGGTACGACTTGTTATACTGCGAAACGCGACACCTGTCGGCTTGAACACAGCGAAATGCAGTGTGATTGAATAGTGCATCACAAAGCAGCATTAGAAGCATAGCCCGTACCAACCAATACGCACCCGCACAAAAAAGCGTGTGTTATTTACCGGTAAATTTGGGCTTTCGCTTGTTGAGAAAAGCGCTCACACCTTCTGCATAATCAGCTGTGTTACCAGCGGCCTGCTGAAAATCCCGCTCCATATCCAGTTGCGTATCCAGCGTATTGCTTGCACTCATGTGCAACAACTGTTTAGTAAAACCTAAACCCACTGTGGCCTGATTGGCCAGACGCTGTGCGAGAAGCTCAGTTTCTTGTGTAAGCTCGGCATCATCAACACAACGCCAGATCATCCCCCAGTCTTGCGCTGTTTGAGCCGTCACCGGCTCGCCAGTCATGCATAATGCAGTGGCTCGGGGTAAGCCAATCAGTCGTGGCAATGTCCATGTGCCCCCACCATCGGGCACCAGCCCGACCTGCGAAAAAGATTGAATAAATTTTGCTGAATTTGCGGCGAGAACAATATCGCAAGCCAGCGCAGCATTGGCGCCTACACCAGCTGCAACACCGTTGACACTGGCGATTACCGGAATCGGTAAATTTTTTATCGCTTTTATTAGAGGCGAATAGTCTCTATCCAGAACAGTTGCCAGTTCTTGTCCTTCCAGATCCTGAAGATCCTGGCCTGCACAAAAAGCTCGGCCCTTGCCCGTAATAACCAAGGCGCGACAACTTTGTGAGGTTTGTACTTTAAGTAGGGCGTCACGCAGTTCAACATGCATATCCGCTGTAAAACTGTTGAGTTTGTCTGGCCTGTTAAAGGCTATCCAGGCAACGCCAGCTTCTTCAGAAAATTCGATATCAGTCATTTTTAAGTCCCACCAGGCTTAGCTGATCGAAACAGGCTGGCAACCAATACCAGCAGAAAAGCACCAATAAGTGCTCGCAAGAGGTAATCCGGCCCTTCAACACTGACCGTTGCTGTACGGCCTATTAGCACCGGGAAGAAGGCACCCAGTGACGCGCCAATGATACCCAGCAGGATATTGATCACAAAGACTCCGCGCTTACCGCGTAAAACGACAGCTGCAATACCACCAAATACAACTCCGATGAGTAGCATGAGAATCAGCTCTGCTGTGGGCAAGGGGAAGCACTCCTGTGTTAAAAGGTCAATGGACGACAGTACAACAAGCAACAACTCACACGCCGCCGCCTGACTGCCGCGCTAGCATACTATATTGTCTTTATAGGGCAAACTAACTGGGTTTGCCTTATGTAAAAATAATGTGTATTCCACGCCCACTGGGGCTTTGACCCCGCAAACGATGTTGGCATTTTGGCGCTGTCTTTGAGCGGTGGTGCTAGCCAGCGCAGCTACTCTCTATGCAGCAGTCAGAAACCAGTAATACAATCAAAGGCATTACGCTTTTGCTGCTTTCCACCGTGTTGTTCGCCACTCAGGATGCTGTGACAAAGCAGCTCACCACCGTTGTTTCTGTTACTCAGATTTTGCTGGTCCGTTATATCGCCTTCACATTGTTTGCCTGCCTGTATGCGATATCGCGCATGGGCTTGTTACGGGCCATCAATTCCAGTGTGACAGGTTTGCAGATAACCCGTTGCCTGATTATGTGTACCGAGATTGGGCTATTTGCCTATGCCGTGCGTTTTTTGGGCATCGCAGAGATCCACGCCATATTTTCCTGCTTTCCATTGTTGATTACGGCCCTTTCGGTTCCTTTTTTAGGTGAAGTCGTCGGCTGGCGGCGTTGGCTAGCGGTGGTACTCGGTTTCTGCGGTACCTTGATTATTCTTCAACCTGGCTCAGGGGTGTTTAACCCGGCTGCTCTCTTGGCCCTGCTGTGTGTGGTGCTCTATTCGTTTTACAATATCCTCACTCGACTGGTCTCGCGCAAGGATAGCTTTGAGACATCCCTTTTGTATTTTGGCGTGGTGGGTTTGATAGCGTCATCCATCGCGGTGATTGGTCGCTGGCAAACACCGGATACACAAACAGCCTTGCTGTTGCTGGTGATCTGTGCCACATCTGTCGGTGCTCACATGATGCTGATCAAAGCGCTTGAACTGGCCGCGGCTGCCGTGCTTCAGCCGTTCAATTATTTTATTCTCGTGTGGGCGGTATTAATCGGTTATCTGGTTTTTGATGAAACACTGGCAAGGCATGAAATTGCAGGTGTGTTGATCGTAGTTGCCAGTGGCTTATACATAGGCCAGCGCGAATACCGTTTGGCAAAACAGTCAGGTGATTGAAGTTTGCCAAATTAATAGTATTGCGTAAATCTGATTACCCAAATACGAGTAACCAATACTTCTACTGCCAAATTGTCTGCTGCGTGTTGGTAATTTGTGTATTGGCCGTTATTGTCCTGCGGCCAATGGCCTATCTGAACGCAGTAGCTTGTGCACCTCGTTAACCGCTAGCGATAGCATTGCAAAATCAACCGATGAGCTTGCTTTCATATCAGTCACAAGCGCGCTGTACTTATTCACTGCAGCCTTATTCGCAAAAGACCAGCGATTCACCATCTCCACCGCCGTTAAGGAAGATTCAGCTGAACTGATGATCTCAGCGACCAGGTGACGTTGCTGGTAGTGTAAATCGCTACGTAATTCTGACTTAGACAGCGTGTGCCAGTGGCTGCGTACTTGTAGCTCACCAATTTGCTCTCGCAACCATTGCAGTTCGAGATGATTGCCCAGCTCAAAGTACACTCTTGCCGCCTTGTTGACATCGGTGCTAACTGACGCAGCAATTTCAACGATGTCTAATGAAGAAGACAATGGCACAACCTGAGACACGGTCATAGCGGTCGCTTTGGGTACGCCAGAGTTAACAAAGAACGTCACGCGCTGATCAAGCGTGGCTCTATTGATGCTGGCAAGGCACTCAGGCATTGCCGCTTTCAAGCTGGAAATACCGGGTTCAAATTGAGCCACCAATTCTTCAATGCTTTGCATACCCCGGCGCGATCGAAGTAACCAGTGTGTTGATCGTTCAAGCAAGCCACGTACAAGAATTTGCATTTGGTTTTGCACGGCTGCCGAAGCTTTATTATCCAGAGTTTCAATTGAGGCCCAGATGTCTTCCAAGTGAAAAATGCTGCGCACTGCCATATACGCTGCCGCAACATCTTTAATGCCTGCACCAAGTTCATTTTGCATACGAAAGGCAAACGTTGGGCCTAATCGATTGACCAGATCGTTGACCACGACTGTCGTAATAATTTCTCTACGTAAGCGATGGCTTGCGATTCTTTGCTTATAGTGTTCGCGAAGATCGCTTGGAAAATACAGATTCAGCGCTTGTTGCAACGCCGATTCATTTGTAAAGTCTGTGGCCAGCAGATCGTCATACATGACCATTTTGCTATAGGCCACAATCACAGCTAATTCGGGTCGGCTTAAGCCATCATCGGCGGCCAGTAAATCGGCTATACGCTCATTGTCCGGTAAAAATTCTATGTCGCGATCCAGCCTGTCGATCGATTCCAGGTGCTGCATAAACCGTTGCGTTTCTTCTAAGGAAGCACGTCGAGTTTCAAAGCATTGGTTTATGCACTGTGTTTGTAAGTAGTTGTCATGCAATACCAGTGTGCCAACTTCGTCTGTCATGTCGGCGAGCAAGGCATCGCGTTGCTTTAACGTCATGTCGTCATTGGCGACAATGGCATTCAACAGAATTTTGATGTTGACTTCGTGATCAGAACAATCCACTCCGGCTGAGTTATCAATCGCATCGGTGTAGATCATGCCACCAGCGCGGGCGAATTCGATGCGGGCGCGTTGCGTACAGCCCAGATTTCCGCCTTCACCAAATACACGAGCTCGTAGTTCATCGCCATTGATACGAACGGCATCATTGGCTCTATCGGCTGCATCAGCATGTGATTCGCCAGTTGCTTTTATATAGGTTCCAATCCCGCCATTCCAGAGTAAATCCACTGGTGCCTTTAGAATGGCTGTGATGAGCTCATTGGGTGTGAAGGTATCGGTGTCAGTGCCAAGAGCCGTCATAGCTTCTGCCGAGAGGGTGATCTTTTTGTCGCTACGTGAAAAGATCTGCCCACCCTTGGATATCAAGGCCGTGTCGTAGTCGCTCCAGCTTGAACGAGGCAGTGCAAACAAGCGGGCTCTTTCTTTAAAGCTCGCAGCGCTATCGGGTGTTGGATCAATAAAAATATGTTGATGATTAAATGCAGCAAGCAATTGAATATGCTCAGACAGCAACATGCCGTTTCCAAAAACATCTCCAGCCATATCGCCAATACCTGCCACTGTGAAGGGCTGGTTTTGAGTGTCATGGTTTAGCTCGCGAAAATGCCGTTTTACCGATTCCCAGGCTCCTTTTGCCGTTATCCCCATTTTCTTATGGTCATAGCCAACCGAGCCACCTGATGCAAATGCATCGCCCAGCCAAAACCCGTATTCTTTGGACACCGCGTTCGCAAAGTCTGAAAAAGTGGCTGTGCCCTTGTCCGCAGCAACTACCAGGTAAGGGTCGTCTTCATCGTATCGAACCACTTGTTTGGCAGGCACCACCTGATCGTTCACGATATTGTCAGTTAGATCCAAAAGGCCGCGTAGAAAATCCTGATAGCAGGCAACCACCTGTTCAATCATGGCATCGCGTTCAGAGTCAAGCTCCATTTTGACGTAAAAGCCGCCTTTGGAACCGACCGGTACGATGACCGCATTTTTCACCATCTGTGCTTTCATCAGCCCCAAAACCTCGGTGCGAAAATCCTCGCGCCGATCAGACCAACGCAAGCCACCGCGTGCGACCTTGCCGCCGCGAAGATGAATGCCCTCAAAACGTCCTGAGTAAACAAAAATTTCTGACATCGGTCGCGGTAGTGGTAGGTCGCTTACTGCACTGCAATCGAATTTGAATGACAAATAAGGCCTTGGCTGTGACGTGTGGTCAAGGCAGTAGGCGTTGGTGCGCAATGTCGCTTGAATCAGATTAAGGTATGCACGCAGGATGCGATCTTCATCGAGGCTTGCCACAGCATCTAATGCGATGTTGATTTTATGCTCGATGCTCTGCAAATCTCTTTGCTCTTTGGTAGGGTCGAAGCGATGTTCAAACAGTTCTACAATGAGAGCCGTTATGTGGTTATTGGCAACCAGGCTATTGATCATGTAAGCCTGAGAAAATGGCACGCCGATTTGCAGTAGATACTTACAATAGCTGCGCAGTAAAACCACTTGCTTGTAAGTGAGCCCGGCTTGCAGTATTAATCGGTTGAAGCCATCGTTTTCGACGTCCCCACTCCAGATATGACTAAACGCATCCTGAATGTAAATAGCCGCTGTTTTTGGATCCAGTTTGCTTTGTCCAGCCTGCTCCACAGTAAATTCGTGCATCCAGATAGTGGACTTACCCAGCGGTTTTATTTCGAACGGGTGTTCTGCTTCTACTCGCAAGCCCATATTTTCAATGACCGGTATGACATCAGATAGCGACACCGATTGCCTGTGTGAAAACAGCTTAAAATTAATCGTGTCAGCATCGGCAACGATGTGTCGGTAAAAACTCATTACCGGTGCATTCTGATCCTGCATTGCTTCTATGAATTCGATATCCGATACGGCGATCCTTGCAGAGTAGTCTTCTCGGTAACTTGCAGGAAACGCGTTAGCATAGCGTCGATATAACACCAGTGCATCATGCTCGTTATTTTTAGATTGAAGCGTGTGCATAAGCCTGTCGTTCCAGGTGACGGCAGCTTGAGTAATTCGCTTCTCTACTGAATGCCAATCGATTGGTCTGGATAAGGGCGGTGACTTTTGTACAACAAAATGCAGGCGCGCTAAAGCGGATGCTGAAGAAAACTGAATATCGAATTCGCTTAGATTGCCGTCGATCATGTTGACCAGAATGCTTTCTATATCGAGGCGAAGTTCTCGGCTATATGACTCTCTTGGAATGTAGATTAGACAGTTGCAAAAACGACCCATAAGATCGGAAGAATGAAAAAGTCGAATTTGCTGACGTTCGTGCAAGGCGACGATGCCCTGGGCCATATCCAGCAGCGCTGGGGCGGTGCTTTGCAGCAGCATATCTTTTGGAAAGCCGCGCAGCACACTTTGCAATGCATTGGCATCGTGTGAATTTGGCGCTGTGTTGGATGCGCTGATGGCACTTTCAACCCGTTCACGCAACATCGGAATGTTGTCGTTTGCTTCACCTTGCAGGCCGGCGACAAATAATCCAAGAACACAATGTAGCGTGACTACCTGATTGTCACTGTCGCGATCAATAAGAATAATCAGATCAGGATAGTCGCACCTCACCACTGGAGAGCGTGCTGATGCCTTGCAAACGATCAGATCATTGTTGACAGTATTCAGCGCCTCCAGGGTTTCACCCGGAATAAGCTCATTTACCGAGACAAAATTTTCAGATGCCGTGCTTGAGAGTAAGCCAAGCCCGTTTGGGTTATCAGCATTGCCGAGAACATCGCCAGCGACTGGAACTTGAGCAATTCCAAGACAGACGAATTCTTTTTCTGCTAGCCAGGAAATAAACCTTGACTGCTCTTCATCCAACGGTTTGTTACCGAGGTTGAGTAATTGCTCACCCATTTTACTGGCATCGTCATGCAGTAGCTGAAGTGTATCCAGTGTGCGCAGCAGAAGCGCTTCGACTTCCTCAAGTTCAGTATCAGGCACACTATCGATTTCGATATGGATGAGTGACTCGAGGGTTGTCTTGTCGGGCGAATTCTTTGCTGTCGCGACAGCACTCAGATCAGTGCACTGGTGCTGCTCGTCTCGGGTAACGGCAAATAACGGGTGCAACAACATATGCACAGAACGGCCGCTGGTGATTAGAACGCTGCGCAGGCTCGAAACCAGGTAGGCCTGATCAGGTGCGACCAGTTGAATAATCGTGTGTCCAGATTGCCAGCCCTGTGCCTCTATACTTGGGTTAAATACCTTGAGTTTGACCTGGTCAGGGGAGCGTTGTTGGCCAAGGCGCCAGTGAGCGAAACACAGGCCGGCTAAATCTTCGGGGTTTAGCTCGGCCAATTCACCTGCTGGCAGACCACTAAAATAAACCGGCACAAATTGTTTAAATGAATCGCTCTGATGCGCATTCAAGCCACGTGGCGTGGCCTCAATGATTTCAGCAAATTGTGTGTCCAGAGTCAGATCTCCTGATGGTGGAGAGCTTGGATTTAAATTTGGCATAATGCCGCAAGTTTTTGTTGGTTTGAGAATAAGGTTCTATCACCTCTGAACAGCATAAACTTGGCCAATCCAACTGATTTCCGCACTGTCACGGTGCGTCCTGGCAGGTCATCAATGGGAGCCGGTTATCAGATTGAAAACTCTTTCGCTATTTTCTGCAAAGTATTCGTGGGTAATCGTGCACCAAATTGCGTGATGAGCTGTGTTGCTGCAGTGCCAGCAAGCTCTGCGCAGCGCTCAAATGGCATGCCGTGAGTGAGCCCGTAGAGGAAAGAACCCGCATACATATCGCCAGCGCCATTCGTGTCTATGGCAGTGACTTTCGCCGCCGGAACGTGTGTCAGCGTATTGCCATCAAACACGGTCGCACCCTGACCACCTTGGGTTATCGCAAATTGCTTTGATACGCTTTTCATGCCTTCGACGCAGGCTTCCATCGAATCGGCATCGAACATGACTTTGGCTTCGTCTTCGTTAGCGAATAGCATATCCACGCGTTCACCGATAATTTCTCTCAGGCCGTCGCCAAAAAATTTCACCATGTTGATGTCGGATAGAGTCAGTGCTGTTTTTACACCGGCAGCCTGCGCAATTTCGCGGGTTTTAATTGCGGCCGCACGAGCGTTTGGCTCGGGCACAAGATAGCCCTCAATATAGGCAAACTGTGATTGCCTAATCGCGTTTTCGTCCATTTCGGCTTGGCTGATTTTTTGTGTAATACCCAGAAAAGTAGACATGCTGCGCTCAGCATCGGGCGTAACTAAGACAATGCATTTGCCAGTAACACCGCCATCGCGGCCGTCTTTGGTCAGGTTAGTTGTGACACCACAGGCGTTCATATCACTCATGTAAAAGTCACCTGTTTCATCGCTGGCAACTTTGCACGAATAAAACGTTTTGCCACCCAGTTGTGCACAGGCGATAATGGTATTGGCTGCAGAACCGCCACTGCAGCGCTTGCCAGTGTGATCACTCAGGCCATCAAGAAGAGCAAGATGCCGATCTTCCTCGATGAGCGTCATCAGCCCTTTGTCGACACAGAGTTGAGCCAGCTGGGCCTCAGATACCTCAAATTCGATATCGACAAGCGCATTGCCAACCCCATAAACGTCGTAATCTGCCATTTCGGCTCCAATAAAAGTGTAAGTCCGCCATTATCGCTAGTTCTGCGCCGGAAACCTATCTACAATTGGTAGTTTTTCTGATTAGAGGTTTACATGCGTAGTCACCCTTGTGGCGTCATCAACACCAAGCAGCTCGATCAAGAGGTGACTTTCTGCGGCTGGGCGCATCGCCGTCGCGACCACGGCGGCGTAATATTCATCGATCTGCGAGATCACACTGGCATTGTGCAGATCGTTTTTGATCCAGATAGAGCGGATATGTTTGCTCTAGCCGAGCAGATTCGTAACGAATTTGTGCTCAAAGTAAAGGGACGGGTACGTAACCGACCTGAGGGCACCATAAACCCTAAGATGGCAACCGGTGAGGTTGAGGTGCTGGGGCTTGAGCTGGAGATTCTGAACCGCGCTGCCACTCCACCGTTTCAGCTGGACGATAACGACGTTTCTGAGGAAAATCGTCTGCGCTATCGCTACATTGATTTGCGCAGACCTGTGATGCAAGAGCGCTTGCGTATGCGCGCACGCGTCATGGCAGAACTGCGGCACTTTCTCGACAATCAACAATTTATCGAAATTGAAACACCGACTTTGACGCGTGCCACACCTGAGGGCGCGCGAGATTATCTGGTGCCCAGCCGCACCAACCCCGGCAGCTTTTTCGCGCTTCCGCAATCCCCACAATTATTTAAACAATTGCTGATGATGAGTGGCATGGACCGTTACTACCAGATCGCGCGTTGCTTCCGTGATGAAGACTTGCGCGCCGATCGCCAACCGGAATTTTCTCAGCTTGATATCGAAATGTCGTTCATCGATGAAGAGATGATTATGGAACTCACTGAAGGCATGGTGAGAAAACTATTTTCCTCCGTGTTGGATGTCGATTTGCCGGAGCGTTTTCCTCACATGAGTTACAGCGATGCTATGCGTGATTATGGCTCGGATAAACCGGATCTGCGCATACCGCTAAAACTCACAGAGCTCTCGGATATCATGGCCGATGTCGATTTTAAGGTGTTCTCTGGACCGGCTCAAAGTGAGGATGGTCGTGTTGCCGCATTGCATGTACCTAATGGATCTAAGCTCAGTCGCAAAGAAATCGATACCTATACAGACTATGTTGCACGTTATGGTGCTAAAGGCCTTGCCTACATCAAGTGCAATGAAGTGGCTAAAGGCCGCGATGGTTTGCAATCACCGATCATCAAGTTCTTCTCAGATGATGTGCTTGAGAAAATATTGGAGCGTACCAATGCAGCTGATGGTGATCTGATTTTCTTTGGAGCTGACAAGGCAACAGTTGTTGCGGACGCCTTGGGTGCTTTACGGGTACAGATTGGTCATGACCTCGACATGGTCGAAGATGCCTGGCGTCCGTTGTGGGTGGTTGATTTTCCGATGTTTGAATGGGATGAAGGTGGCAAACGTTGGCATGCTTTACATCACCCGTTTACCGCTCCAACAGCGGAATCAAACGAAGCCTGGCAGCGAGAACTCGATGCAGATCCGGGTAAATGTTTATCCAGAGCCTACGACATGGTGCTTAATGGCACCGAACTTGGTGGTGGCTCTATTCGTATTCACAGTACCGAAATGCAACAAAAAGCCTTGGACGTTCTGGGCATTGGTGAGGATGAGGCCAGAGATAAATTTGGGTTCTTGCTCGATGCGTTGAAGTACGGCGCACCGCCACATGGTGGAATCGCTTTTGGTCTTGATCGCTTGATCATGCTGATGAGCGGTGCAACTTCCATACGTGATGTTATGGCCTTTCCCAAAACGCAAACGGCCAGCTGTTTGTTGACGAGTGCCCCAAGTGAAGTGTCGGAGCAGCAGATGAAAGAGCTTCAGCTAAGACACCGAAAACGTTCATCCTCGGACTCCTAAAATGTACAGGCGCCCGGAGTCGGTTCTGGTTCTGGTGTATACGGGCAACAGCGAGGTGCTGTTACTCCAACGCTGTGACAACAGCGAGTATTGGCAGTCGGTTACTGGCGCCTTAGAAGAAAACGAAGAGCCGGCTGCAGCGGCAAATCGCGAGTTACTCGAAGAAACCGGCCTTGCCGGGTCTTTACGTGATCATCAGTGCAGCTCAATATTTGAAATAAAGGGGCCGTGGCGGGCCCGTTATCATCCTGAACAAACGCACAACCGCGAGCACCTGTTCAGCCTTCGTCTGGATCAAGCGGTTGATGTCAGGCTTGACCCTGTCGAGCATCTTAGTTTTGTATGGATGCCAGCCGAACAGGCTATGGAGAAAGTCTTCTCATTCACTAACCGTTCCGCCATTGGTGATATCGCTTTGCCAGAACAGTACCGCAAATAGCGTGGAACCGGTGCCTGCAAAAGATGCCATGGTATTTATGGTGCCGGGTCTGTTCACCCCTCGTTGGTTTATGGCATTACTGGCTATGCGCATTCGAAACCAAGGCTATAAAGTGCGCACCATTTCCCAGCAAACGGTACGAAAAACGCCAGCCGAGAATGCGCAGCTTGTCAGAGCAGCAATTGATCAAAGCGCTGTGCCTGTTGCTCACCTTGTTGGGCACAGCCTTGGTGGTATTGTGCTGCTGCATTTACTCTCCGATAAGAGCTACCAGCCAACGGGTCGTGTACTTCTATTGGGTACGCCGGTCAATGGCAGCTCAAAAGCCAAGCACTTATGTCG
>CAYSZH010000025.1:0-42173 GCA_964435305.1 uncultured Granulosicoccaceae bacterium | reverse complement strand
CCCCTGTTACCGCCGTGAAAGGGCGGTGTCCTAGGCCACTAGACGAAGGGGACGTGGTATTTATCACCGGGGAACCCCGGCGCCTTCGAGCCGACGATTATACCCGAAGATAATCGACCGTGGTGCTCATTAACGGTTTTTTTGATTTGATCGAGCCAATATTGTTCAAATCAGGCAACGGATCCGCCATCGGGTGAATGACCTCCACCTGATGCCACCCCAGAGATGAGCGCACGTACCTGATTTCGGCCCGCTTGACGTGCTTGCGCTAGCGCTTTGCGGGCACGTTCAACCAGTGTCTGAATATCATCTTCGTTTTCAAGCTCGGTCACCCCCGCACTGGCGGTTAACACAAACTGAACATTGTCATAGCTCACAGCTCGGTCAACACCTTGGCGCAGGCGATCGGCCAGAGAGAGCGCACCTTCTATATCAGTATGATTCAGAATCACCAAAAATTCATCAAGCTCTGTTCTAAATATCACATCGCTTTGACGCAAATTCAGTGACAAGGCTTCAGCGACTGATTGCCACGCTTGCTCGCCCACTTTGGAGCCGTGATGCTCGCTGATAGATTCCAAATAGTCGACCGTTAACAACATAACCGACATGGGCTCTTCACCACGCCGCGCCATGCGCATCTCGCGTGGTAGCTGCTGCTCAAGCGCCAGCTGATTATGAACACCCGATACTTCATCGGTCATGCTTAACAGCAGGGCAGCATGATGCTCAAGTGCATTGTCTAAAGGATAAATCAAGCTCTCTACCAAGCGCTCCGCTTCGCGTTTCTCACGACTGGAAAAGGCCTTGCCACGCAATAAGCTAATTTCGCCCAGAGAACGCTCGCCGAGTTTCATAACAAATTGCTGTCGGTGCTGCCGCAGATCCCCCAGCATGACGTTTCTACCCCGCCGATCGCATACGTATTGAAGCCCATCAAACTTAAGGAAGCCCTGAGCTTCACTCATAAAGCTTTCAAGCAATAGCTCAAGATCAAGCTTTCGATGCAAAAGTGCATGAAACTCAAGTTGCCGCAATTGCAGATCAAGGCGTTGCTCCTTGACAGCAGTAAACGGCGTAATAACGGAATGGTCAGCACTCACGATTGACATGAAGTCGCCAGCAGTTGGATTGGTTGCCTAGTGACGTGCAATCGGTGTTCCAATGAATGCACAGGAACAAAGAAAGCGTCGTTTTTACACGCTTACAGGCGGTGTAACAGGTTGCGCACAAGCTGCGCTATATTTCAGCATTCCCAGGATTTTTGCGGCTAGACGGTGCCAGCCGAATTCAGATAAACAACAATACCCAGAGCGCCCAGGGTAATGCCAAGCAGTGACCAGGGCAGTGCCATGCTGCTCACAGCAGGGGTGTTGTTAGCATTCCACTCATCGCGAATTTGTTCAGGCATACGATCTGCTGTCGATCGGCGATCAGGAGCAACCTGACCTTCGGTCTGACGCGGATCCTGACGCTCACGAGCATCGATAAAACGCTGCCAGCCCTGCTCACTATCCAGATCCAGCAATTCTTCGGGAATCAGTTCCGGCACCTGAGTGACAGGCTCCCACAATTCGCCGTCTCGACTGACTCTGTCAGTATTGCGAACTCGCCCAAGCAACAGATAACGCCCTACCTCATCAGTGGAGTAAGGCCCTTGTACCCGAGAGCCTTTCTGCACGTACCATTGTGGCTCGTCAGTAACCATATTAGCGATCTACCGCTGTGTCCATTCAGCTAAACGTGCTTTCAGGCGTACCAGTGCCTGGCCGTGTATCTGGCAGACTCTTGATTCACTCACGCCCAGTATTTCACCGATTTCACGCAAGTTGAGATCCTCATCGTAGTACAAGGACATCACAAGACTTTCGCGCTCAGGCAGGTTTTTAATTGCAACCGCCAAGGCATCACGAAAAGACAGGTATTCAATTTGTTCACCAGGAGTTGATTCATCGCTTTGCGGTAGAGCAATCGTTTCACCCGTATTTTCATCTGGCTGATCAAAACTGAAAATATGTGCAGCTGAGCTTTCGGTTAAAATCAGGTGATAGGCTCTTAAATCCAGCCCCAGTAATTCAGCAACTTCTGCATCTTTAGCATCTCGGCCGGTTTGTTGTTCGAGGTTACGTAACACCTCGGCGGCTTCACGGCTTTTTCTATGCACTGAGCGCGGTGTCCAATCGGAACGACGTATCTCATCCAACATTGCGCCTCGTACCCGGATCCCGGCATACGTTTCAAAGCTTGCACCCTGCGAAGGATCGTAGTGGCGCGATGCTTCCAGCAATCCAATCATGCCAGCCTGAATAAGATCTTCAGCCTGAACACTGGGAGGTAGCCTGTTCATCAAGTGAAACGCAATTCGTTTCACTAAATTGGCATTGGCGGCAACCAACCCATCAGGGTCAACGGTTTCCACCTCGTTGTACATGGCATGTGCATTCATTTTGTTCTGTGTCTCACCCTGTTCCGCCGGCGGTTTTTATTAACCGCTCTACGAAGAATTCCACATGGCCCCCCGGAGCCTGTGGTCTTGGCCATCTATCTACACGTGCAGCCAGCTTCTTAAGAGCCATTGCTGCGGCTGATCGCGGATAAGCCTGCACCACGACCTGTTGTTCCCTAACTGATTGTTGCAATTGCTTGTCATGTGGAATCGATCCACAAAAGTCGAGCAATACATCCAATTCTTTTTCTGTTCGAGTTGACAATTTCGTGTACAAGTCGAGCCCCTGTTGAGAGGACTCAATTTGATTCGCAACAACACGAAACCGTCTGACTTCCGCGAGTTTGTTTAACGCTCTTATTGTCGACAATGCATCCTGTATTGCCGTTGGTTCATCACACACCACCAAAATCACTTCTCGGGCAGCCCGGCTGTAATGCACAACACTGTCCGATAGCCCAGATGCGCTATCTATGACCATAGTGTCGGCATCTATACCGAGATCACTGAACAGTCCGATGAGTCCGGCATGCTGAATTTGTGACATACGCGCCATTTCCATGACACCATTTGATCCGGGAACCACTTTTATTCCCCCAGGACCTTCCAACAGCACCTCACTCAAGCACTTCTCACCTGCCATCACATGAGACAAATTGAATCGCGGCGACAGCTTCATCAGGCAATCAAGATTGCCTTTAGAAAAGTCGGCATCGAACAGTAAAACGCTGCGCCCAAGCGTGCTTAATGTCACCGCTAGATTCAGTGCAATATTGGATTTGCCGACACCACCTTTGCCGCTTATAACCGCGATCGTTTGGACCGGGGACAGAGCATCAGTGACGTCAATCGCGGCACTGCTCATTGGTAATAGCGAGCTTGCTTTAAACCCAACATCATCTAGTAGAACCGCCCATCCTCAATTCAATTAACTCAGTTACGCGCACCTCTTACCGACATGCACATCTGAGTGTTAGGCGAAATTTTGCAAGCATCGAACCATGGGACATCACAAAGCCTGCAATACTGCAGCGTTTGACTGATGAACAACAGATTTGGGAAACGCACCTCAATTTGACGAGCTCAAGGGATGAAAAAACATCAATTGGCATGTGAAGCAGACCTTGTTTTGCAGCCAAGGCAGGCTTCGAGAAGATCTTAGGAATTAGTAGAACCAGGATTGAACGTTAGGATAACTACCTGGCAAGTGCGAATGCGTCAGTATGGCGTCAAATCATCTGCTCTGGCAATGTCAGTTGCCAGAGCAATAACAACCATTACTACGACACTTCTTCTGGACGCTGTATATTGTATTTACGCATTTTTTCAACAAGCGTGGTACGACGTATTTTGAGCCGATTTGCAGCGTGCGCTACCACACCGGAACATTCATCCAGCGCTTGCTCTATTAAGCTGATTTCTATCTCGGTTAGATGCTGCTTAAGATCAATGCCGTCGCGTGGCAATCGCGGTTTGTTGTTGAGTGGCATCGCCGGCATCCCCTGAACCAAATCAGAGCTTTCCGTATCAGCTGTTTCAGCCTGCTCAGTGTCGTTTCCAGTGGTGGCTAACTTAGGCGTCAGATCGCCCACATCAACAACCCCGTAGGGATGAAGAATGGTCAATCGCTCCATCAGATTCGCAAGCTCGCGTACATTGCCCGGCCACTCATAGCTGCACAGAGCCATCATCGCAGCTGGCGTCAAACGCACCGATGATTTTTTCTCGTGCTCCAGGCGCGTAATCAGTTCATTAACCAGTAGTGGCAAGTCTTCTGATCGACTGTTTAGCGGTGGCATTTCGATCGGGAATACATTGAGTCGATAGTACAAATCTTCTCTGAAGCGTCCATCTTCAATGAGCTGTTCAAGGTTTCTGTGCGTTGCAGCCACCAGCCGGACATCACTTTTTATACTTTTATTGCTACCGACACGTTCAAATGAGCGTTCCTGGATAACGCGCAGTAGCTTCACTTGCATGGTCAGCGGCATATCACCAATTTCATCTAGAAAAATCGTACCGCCCTCGGCAAGCTCAAAACGACCCTCACGTGACCCAACCGCTCCTGTAAATGAGCCCTTTTCGTGCCCAAACAATTCACTTTCAAGCAGCTCGGAAGGGATGGCTCCGCAGTTGATAGGTACAAACGGTTTGTTACGACGATTAGAGTAGTAATGAATATTTCGCGCGACGACTTCTTTACCCGTGCCTGACTCACCCAGAATCAGCACAGTGGCTTCTGTCGGTGCAACCTGATCGATCATCTTGCGCACCCTGACGATCGCACGGCTATTGCCTACAAGGCTTCGAAATAATTCCGGGTTTTGTGTGCCTTCTTTTGGAGGCGTGGTGTTTGCAGACCCGCGTACACTGGCGCGGTGCAGTAAATCAGACAGTACACCGTAGCGCACATCTTCTTTCAGACAGCCGATAAATGTCTCTTCAATTTCCGGTTGGCTAATATCAGCTGGCTGATTGCCCAGCATCAACACCATCGGCGGACATTTTTCATATTGGGCCTTGAGCTTGGTGGCCCAATCAACAATGCCGTGGAAATTCGCTATCAGAATGGCCTGATACTCCTCCAGATCACCCAAACTACCGAGTAATTGGTGAGAGCTCAGTACCTTGGCCTCGTGATCTATGAATTCGAGTTGATGCGTAAGCCGAAGCGTATTTTCCGCATTTGCGTCGACGATCAATACTTTTTTGACTTCTTTCTTGGCGTTCATTTCAACTCTCTTGCGACGCTAAGGTCGTTTTCTTTGTGTACTGCATCACCAAAGGATAGAAGATGATCCTAATAAGACAAAGTATTGACGACAGTTATTTTTTAGTAATGAACCATTCCACATAAATTAATGCCAAAAAAGTGGTGCAAATAGCGCTGTTGGGCGAATAAGAGAGTCGTTGCGCAATTGCGCTGTGAACCAAGCGGCTGTACGAATAAATGCAGGTTACATTTGTGACTATTTCGCCGATCCAGTGTTTGTCCGTACTGGAAAAGGCAAAGGCACAGAGTCTCAAGGATTCTGTTTCTGGCTTTCCCGCAGCCATCTGTGCTTTTTACGCCAGAGAGCTATGTTAATGCGGATGAAAAACAATATAATAATAAGAAGCATCCAGGTCGTAGCAACAGCACACTGTGGCACGCAAGGATTACGAAGAGGAAGAAAACCAGATGGTCCCAAGAGAGAATAGTTCGCGCAGCGTTAACAACGTGACCGATCTCAACGAGGTACGTCAGTCAAAAGCCCGCGAAAAAGCGGAAGCCGAAGCTGCAAAAAATGCCGAAACCAACGTCGGTGAGACGAAAGATCACGGTAACCGGCGTTTTGATAAGGAAAAAGTAGACCGCTTAAAAGCAGAAATTGCCTCAGGTCAATATGTCATTGATCCTAACCGAATCGCGAATAAATTCATTGAACATGAGCGCAATCAGTAACAATTAATTGAGTATCCCTTATGCCGTGATCAACAAAAGTCTCTAATTAATGTACTCTTGTGACCATGGCTTAAGAGGTACTCAGTTAAATGAACACCCCACAAATTAAATCCGCTTCCGTAGTTTCATGGTTAATCGCAGCCTGGATAGGCTTTGTTTTTTTAGCCTCTCTACCGTATAAATTCACACTTCACCCTGATACTCAGCATATTTTTGGCACGATTGGCACGTGGCTTAGTGGATTTCTGGGCGACGGTATCGGTGGTCTGTTCAGTAATTTTGGCTCGTATGCTGTTGGCGCGGCTGAATTACTCGCTTGCCTGATATTGCTTGCACCTGCGCTAATCTGGGTGTTTAGGCGCAGTAGTGGAAAGCCGTTTGGCAATACACGCCGACAATTCCATCAAATAGGCGGGCTACTATCATCAGCAATAATGGCGGGAGCGGTTTTTTTCCACTTAGCCACACCATTGGGAGTTGAGGTAATGCATAACGGCCAAAGCGATGGTGGCAATCTGTTTTACAAAGCTGTTTCCATCCTTGTGCTGGGCATCGTGTTGTTTTTAATCAATCGTATACATAAAGCAGCGACGCCTTAGTACTTACGACAGTACTTACGACAGTACTTACGATAGTGCTTACGATGTACTGGTGGTGCCTCCGTCAGCGTGGCACTCTTCATTAGCGCGCTGTGGTGGTCGTTGACTGTGCGTTGCCAGCGGATTACTTCCTGGGTCAACAACTTCTGCTACTAATTTTAATCGCACCTGACGTTTACCGATGATGCGATCCCCAAGCACACATTCTGATTTTACGTTGCCCAGACGAATAGCCTCGAATAATTTGGGTATTAACATGCCTATATGCTCCAGAAATGCTCGCTGCTCTGCGTTCATATGCGAACCAAATTAACTGTACAAATAAACAGTATATTAACTTCAACAAGCATGCAAGCAACAAAGGCAAAAAAAAGCAGTGGCCCGAAGACCACTGCCCTGAAATTGCGCCACTTACATTAAGGCGCTAGGAGGAGATACCACTAGAACTACATTACAACTACAACTACAACTAAAAACTAAAACCGGCAAGTTATGCAGCGCTTGCCTCGCGCTGCAACGCGTCAGCCGCAATGGCGTTGACGGGGATTTTCCGAGGCTTCATCGCATCAGGAATTTCTTTTTGCAAAGAGACATGCAACAAACCACTGTCCAGTTGAGCATTAACGACCTCTACGTGATCGGCCAAATTGAACTTGCGTTCGAATGAACGTGATGCAATACCACGGTGCAGGTAACGAGAATCCTTTTTCTGATCATCTTTTTTACCGCGTACCGTTAACACGCCCTGCTCAAGCTGCACATCAATTTCGTTTTCATTAAAACCTGCAACAGCCAACGTTATTGAGTACTTGTTTTCACCCACTAGTTCAATATCGTATGGCGGATAGCCTGCGTTTTGTCGTTCTGCATTAAATGCAGCATCCAGCAGGGAACCAAAACGATCATAGCCAACAGTGTGTGAATATAAAGGGGTTAAATCAAATTTCATTTTCTATTCTCCAAAAAGAAGCAATAAGTTAATGTCTGGCAATTCTCTTAGAGACCTTGCCGACACCAATAACCTAAGGGGTATCTTTTTAAATTCAATAGTCAGAATTGTTAACGAATAGAAACTACAGGCAGGGCGTTTTTTTTGCGAATTTATGTCACGACTCACACAACACTTAAACAGAAATTACAAAATAACAACAACCCTAAGAAGGTAACAACACAAATTCTCGGTTGTACAAATTTTGATTTTCGCTTGTATGCAAGCATTTTGCGGCAAGATGTCCGCTATATATAGCGGCTGCTACAGTCCCTGGCGCCAGGCAGTCGCCTATGGGTTCCACAGTCTGTAGAGTATTACTGGGGACATTTTTTAATTTTTCAAGACCGTCATACAAATCGGTATTGGGGATTCGTGATGTTATTAACATCACACTATCGGCCGGCAACCTTAACGTCTTTTGCACATACACACAGGAGAGCGATACACCCTCTGCCGTCACTTCATGAATTTCTTGTGCAGTGATCACCTTAACACCCAGTGTTAGCAGGCGCGCTTGTATACGATGTTGTTCAAGCGTGTGTTCAGTCCACGCAGATACACAATTAGCTGGCGTGACATAACATACTGAATGGCCACTATTGACAAGGTGTTCACATACCACGCCACCCATATAGTAATGATCATCATCATAGACAACGATGTGCTGAGGATTTTTTAAAGCCCCGGCATCGTCGGTAAAAAGGTTTTCGGGCGTCAGCACAGGAACAGCATCGGGTGTTATCGAAACACCTTGTGGGTGTGCGCGCCCAATTCCCGAAGCACTCCATTTGGCGCCGGTAGCAATATAAACATGCGCGATTTCGGCATCGGCTATCGCTTGCGCCTGCAGCGTATTATCCAGCAGAATATCGACTTGAGCCGATCGCTGTAATTGATAGGTACGGTAATCGACTACACGACGATAACTGGCCAACCCCGGCAGATGCGATTCAAGCTTGATACGCCCACCCATTGTTGTAGCGGATTCAGCAAGCATTACCGGATACCCACGCTTACTTAACTGCAAAGCGCATTCAAGACCGGCAGGGCCTGTGCCAACAACCAAGGTTTGTTCAGGTGCTTTTGCAGGCACAGAACGCTCAGGGTGCCAACCACGCTTCCATTCCTCGCCCATGGTTGGGTTTTGCGTACATCGAATTGCGGCTACAACGTTGTCGCTGGACACGCAAATATTACAACCAATACATTCTCGAATAGCCTCAACATCACCAGAGGCGATTTTTTTCGGAAGAAAGGGATCGGCGATAGAAGGCCGAGCTGCACCGATAAAATCCAGCACTCCTCGTTGCACTTGCGACACCATGGCAGATGGCGAGGTAAAACGACCAACACCCACTACCGGCACCTTCACCAGCTGTTTTACAAAAGCGGTATACGGTTCTTGATAACCTTCGTCTGTTTCGAAACGTGCGGTGGCAGAATCATTCCCCCAACCACTGATATTGACATCCCAAAGATCGGGTATATCAGCCAGTCTTGCAACAATTTCCTGCCCTTCTTCATGCCACTGTAAACCCGATGTGCCTAATAACTCATCGACCGCGAGCCGCAATGCAACTGCAGCGTCACCGCCCACCGCATTTTTGACATCGGTTAGTGTCTCTTCGAGTAGCCGTACGCGGTTTTCCAATGAACCACCGTAAGCATCGCTACGATCATTAAACCGGGGCAATAAAAAATGCATGAGCGTGGCCATATTGTGCCCGGCATAGACATATACAATGTCAAACCCTGCCGCAACTGAGCGCTTAGCCGCATCGACATACCACTGCCGAAGCGCTTTAATATCTTTAAGACTCATTGCCCTGGCCTGTACCGGGTGATACAAATCTACCGGACGATGTGACGGCCCCATTGGCGGCACCCGACTATTTAAGTTGGCAGCGTGCTGGCCGTTATGCACAAGCTCTATTCCGGCCAGCGCACCATGCTCATGCACCGCATCGGTCATTGCGCGGTGTGCGGGTATATCGCTATCGTCCCAAATCCGCCCTTCAAGATACGGTGAAATTTCGGAGCTTGGGTGTATTTCAACTTCCTGTGTACACACAACACCCCAGCCGCCTTCGGCCTTAATCGCACGCAAAGCCACTTCAGCTGCAGGGTTAGCATGGCCCAGGCCAGTGCAGTGAGGGACTTGGTAAAACCTATTAGGCGCTGTAACAGGCCCTATGCGAACAGGCTCGAATAGAATATCGAAAGCATTGGATTGAGCCATAAGCTATGTCCAGATGAATTTACGTTGTAAGCGCAACAAAATCAGGTCGAATTCCACTTGCAGCAACGGTGGCTTCAAGTTCTGCATGCTTCATTAATCCATGATCTTTAATCAACACCGTGCGCCAACCAAACGCGGCACCACCAAGGATATCGGTATGCAAGGTATCACCGACCATACAAATACGTTGTGCTGGTACATACCCAATGCGCTCATTCACAATCTCAAACGCATCACTAAAGGGTTTACCGTAAAACCGAGGCACACATAAACTGGCATCGGCCAGTGCGTGCGAATAATACCCCGGCTCTATAGACATGGCATCTTCACGAGGGGCAACAAGGTCTGGGTTACCAACAAGAAGTGGTCGTGGTTTCTTAGCTAACGCATCTGCCAACATCGCTTGTCGCTGATCCGACCAATCAGAAGAGCTTAAGAATACAAAACCATCGACATCGGCATACACTGATGCATCATTATCCAGTTTCACCGTGTTTGGAGCTAAGTGTTCAATTGCAGAAGACGCCGTCGCTGCAACGCCCCAGCGAAAAGTGTCCTCTTCTGCAAGCAGTGCCCGTTCCAGCGCATTACGGCTAGATACAATGTGGGCGAGTTCAAAGCGAAACCCCCACTGCAGATATTTTTTATGTGTATCTTCAACAGGCCTGGTTGCACCGTTGGTTAATACGAATACCGACTTGCCTGCCTGCTGCAAACCAGCGACTGATTCGACAGCGCCCGGTACAGTGTCTTCCCCCACATTCAATACACCAAAGCCGTCGAGCACAAACACATCGAATTCGTCTTTCAAATCGCCCAGGCAATGCACATGCTGGGTGTGTTCGGGAAAACGGGCGGATGGGAGCCGGGGTGCGATCTCAATGTAACGATCAATGGCATCGGCGTGGGTTAAGGACTCTGAAAACGGCATCGAGGAGTAAGATTTAAAGTGAAGCTAAAGACTAGCAGGAAACCGTATCAGATAATGCCATGCCCGGCTGGGATGGGCCATTTTAAATGCAAGGCAATCGGTTTTTAAAACGCAAAAAACCGTGCTGGTGATAATTCAACAGCACGGTTTGTGAGAGGAGAATTGGTAAAGCTGCGCTTGATATAGCGCGGTGCAGTGGGTATTTTGGGTATTCACATCCCTGCGAACCACCCTATTTGCATGAGCCTTTCAGATAAGACAAGCCCCGTCTTCCGGGGTAGTTTGAAACTAGCTAGGCACCATCAATAATCGCATTGAAAGTCTTACTCGGGCGCATAATCGCTTCGCTGAGCGCATCATCTGCAAAGTAATACCCACCAATATCAGCGGGCTTACCTTGCACAGCATTCAACTCTTCGATAATCGCATCTTCGTTTTGCTTAAGCTTTTCCAACAGCGGTTTAAATTGCGCCGCGAGCTCCGCATCGTCGCTTTGACCCGCAAGCTCGTCTGCCCAATATAAACACAGATAAAAGTGACTGCCGCGATTATCAAGCTGGCCAACTTTGCGCAATGGCGATTTATTGTCTTCCAGCAAGCGTCCAGTTGCCGCATCAAGCGTAGCAGCCAGCACTTTGGCTTTTTCGTTGCCGTTTTTGATACCAAGCTCTTCTATCGATACCGCTAAGGCCAAAAATTCTCCCAGGGAATCCCAGCGAAGGTGATTCTCCTCTACCAGTTGCTGAACATGCTTAGGTGCGGAACCGCCAGCACCGGTTTCAAATAAACCGCCGCCTGCCATTAATGGCACAACCGATAACATTTTTGCACTGGTCCCTAATTCAAGAATAGGAAAAAGATCGGTCAGGTAATCACGCAGAATATTCCCGGTAGCAGAAATCGTATCCTGGCCCCGAACAATACGTTCGAGCGTGTGGCGCATGGCGTCTACCTGAGACATGACCTGTATATCAAGACCATTGGTATCATGATCTTTTAAATAGATTTCGACTTTTTTCGCAACTTCACTTTCGTGCGGTCGGTCCGAATCAAGCCAGAACACAACCGGTGTGTCTGACTCACGAGCGCGACGAACCGCCAATTTTACCCAATCCTGAATAGGTGCATCTTTAACCTGACACATTCGGAATATATCGCCCTCCTCTACCTTGCATTCAAGCAATACATCGCCTGTCTTAGTATCGACTATGCGTGCAGTGCCAGCAGAGGGTGATTCAAAGGTCTTGTCGTGTGAGCCATATTCTTCTGCTTTTTGCGCCATCAAACCCACATTGGGTACTGTACCCATGGTGGTAGGATCAAAATTGCCACGCGCCTTACAAAAGCTGATGACTTCTTGATAGATTCTTGCAAACGTGGATTCAGGAATGACCGCTTTACAATCATACGGTTTGCCATCAGCACCCCACATCTTGCCACCAATACGAATCATGGCTGGCATGGATGCATCCACAATGACATCGCTTGGTGTGTGGAAGTTGGTAATCCCCTTGCCTGAATCCACCATGGCAAGTTTGGGTCGCTTCTCTTCGCAAGCGCGTAAATCGCTCTCTATCGCTTCACGTTGCGCCGCCGGTAGCTCAGCAATTTTTTCATAAAGCGTGGCCATACCGTTGTTAATGTTGAGGCCAAGCTCATCAAAAAGAACAGCACGGTGTTTTTCAAACGCCTCTTTATAGTAAGTTTTAACCGCATGACCAAATACAATGGGATGCGACACTTTCATCATGGTGGCTTTTACGTGCAGCGAAAACAAAATATCTGATTCGAAGCAATCTTGCATCTCGCGCTCGAAAAACTCGCACAAGGCCGTTTTGCTCATGAACATAAGATCGATAATTTCGCCGGCCTGCACAGGAATTTCAGGCTTCAAAACCTCAACCGCACCCGATTCGGATACCAACTCCATTTTGACAGTACAGGCGTTCTTGACCGTCATTGACTGTTCACCGTGATAGAAATCCTGACTAGTCATGTGGGACACATGTGTACGAGACCATTGCTTCCATTCACCCATAGAGTGCGGGTTCTTTTTAGCGTAGTTTTTTACAGCCTTTGGCGCACGCCTGTCCGAATTGCCTTCTCGAAGCACTGGGTTGACCGCACTACCCAGCACCTTGCTATAACGCTGTTGTAATTCCAGATCTTCATCCGACTTAGGGTCGTTTGGGTAATCGGGTACCGCATAGCCTTTTTCCTGCAGCTCTTTAATGCAAGCCTGTAACTGCTGAACTGATGCGCTGATATTCGGCAATTTAATGATGTTGGTTTCAGAAAACTGAGTTAAGCGCCCCAATTCAGCCAGATTGTCTTCTACCTTCTGCTCTTCAGAAAGATAATCTGGAAACGTGGCTAAAACACGCGCAGCAACCGAAATATCACTGAGTACAACGTCAATATTGGCACTGGCTGCAAAGGTTCTGATTATCGGTAGCAACGAATGGGTGGCCAGTTGTGGGGCTTCATCGGTTTTCGTGTAGATAATCTTTTGCTTATTGTCTGACATGGGTATTAGTAATCCTGAAATCGAGCTGAGGAGACAAAGAAGACCGATTTTAACAATTTCAGCGCGCGCAGTGCACACTCACAGGCATATCTCCTGGCTGCCATGACCAAAGTGTGCCGGTTTGCTTACTTTTATAGGCCAATGATGCGTACCGATGGCAACACTAGGTCACGGTAATATCCATGCTGCCCAGCCCTTCAACACTGATCTGCATTACATCACCTGCGACGATTGGACCCACGCCGGCAGGAGTGCCCGAGAGGATCACATCGCCGCTGGCAAGTTCAAAGTAATCAGATAGATAGGAGATCATTTCGGGTACTTTCCAGATCATTTGATTGAGATCACCTTCTTGCTTTACATCGCCGTTGACGCGCAGTTCGACACGTCCCTGATCGGGGTGCCCAACAGATGCAACCGGATGAATCACGCCCACGGGGGCCGATCGTTCAAACGCTTTGCCAATCTCCCAGGGACGACCCAATTTTTTCTGCTCGCCCTGTAGATCTCGGCGTGTCATGTCTAAAGATAAGGCGTAGCCATAGACACGGTCGAGGGCGTCACTAACCGCAATGTTTTCGCCACCAGACTTGAGCATGACGGCCATTTCGACTTCGTGGTGCACGTCTGAGGTGTTGGGTGGATAGGGGAACTGACCCGATGGATCCAGGTTATTAGCGTTTTTCTGGAAAAAGAACGGAGGCTCTCTATCGGGGTCGTGGCCCATCTCAATGGCATGAGCAGCGTAATTGCGACCAATGCAATAGACACGGCGAACCGGGAATTTTTTGTCCGAACCGGCTATCGGCAAGGCGACAACAGGTGGTGTCTCAATCGCAAAGCTTGTCATGTCTGCTCTCATTCATGGTGGATTTCACGGATTCGATCATTCTGAACCAATTAAGAATCTATCGCAAGCAGACTTGCTTTTAGCAATTGATCGCGATTAATATCGACAATAATCCAACATTGATCAACCATTCTTACCTAATCATGGAAATTTCCAACACATTGATCCAGGTTGATGACGCTCAACACATGCTCAAGAGCTTTATCAGCGACGGTGGGTTTGCTCCCGGTGACAGGTTGCCAGCTGAACGAGAACTCATTGATAGCCTTGGCATCAGCCGCTCCTCTCTGCGGAAAGGCCTGGATGCTCTGGAACGTGAAGGCACAATTTGGCGCCATGTCGGTAAGGGTACGTTTATCTCAAGGCCTGAAAGCCAGAGTACATCTGCAGATATCGACAGAATCAGCCAAAAAATATCACCTATCCAGATGATGCGAGCTCGCCTTTCACTTGAGCCTGCAATTGCTCGCGAGGCCGCCATTAATGCCTCATCCGATGCATTTGAGAAAATTATTGAAGCCCGTGACCAAGCATTGGCAGCCTCCAGCTGGGAAATCTATGAAGCCAAAGACGATGCATTTCATCGCTCAATAGCCGATGCCACGGGCAACGTATTGTTGCGCTCACTTTACGATCACCTTAATCAGGTGCATCGGGCCGTGGCCTGGGGGCAAGTGGTAAGAAAAACAGAACGCCCAGCAGCTGCGCACGCAAGCTTTGCTGAGCACGATCGTATAGTTGATGCAATCAATGCCCGAGACCCGGTAGCAGCACACGGCAGCATGCGAGCGCATTTAAATACCGTTTCCGCCCGCCTGTTCGGCGATGGCTTGGACTAAAACAAAGTACAAAAAACCAAACAAACGAGTATCCTTGTATAACGATGCTACTGTGGCGTTCGAGCGCCATGACATCAACGCCTGACTCAACCATTGCGCACATTGCGCACATTGCGCACATTGCGCAAATGAGTATGAGCGATCCGCTACTATCGAAAAATCATTCATTTAAAGCAGGATTGTGTTGCTCAAGTCAAAGCCGATCAACTCACCATTCCAAAACTAGCGGTAGTTCTGGCGTGAAATCGCGCACCGCCCCGCTGGCAAAAAAACACATGTCCTTGCCGAAATAATTGGAAAGTACTTCCAGCTTGGAAACGGGGGTGGCTTTTCCCTATCTGAACTGCGCACCACGATGCCAAAGGGGCAAGCTTCTTTGTCCCGATAGCGATTTAATATACCAAGCCGTTTGCCTGCTCCATTCATTGCCTCATTTTCATCGCTTACATAGAGTATGTTCAATTGTGAAACCGTCCAGGAAAAACCGTCGATTGGATGTCCCCTGACCTGGTTGGGAATTGTTGTTGCCCTCGATAAGCCCTAATTCACTCAGGTGTTCAGCCTCGTTAGCGTCTGGCTTTGTGATGATGAATACATGATCAAGTGCAATCGTCACTGTGGCAAACCTCTTTAACTGATAGGGTATGTTGCGTTTAATCTCTTACATCGCTTCTGCAAGCAAGCGCACTCATTGCGGCCAAAAACCCTCTTCTGTCTCAATAAGCGATCCCGCTCAATTCAGTCGAAATGTACGGCTACTTTTACGTAAACACCAATAACTGATTAATACCAGCACGTCGTCCAAAAACACAATGGTTATAGGGTACACTTTTCCGAATAGTACATTGCCCCCTTAGTGTCAGCTTGGCCAATTTCAATGGCCCGCACTTGCAGCGCAGCCTGCCGATTTTCTTACACGTAGTTCGGCTATGGCTTAACTATACATATTAAGCATATATTAAGCGTCCTTATAAGTAATACCGTTCACACCTCAACTGATTTACCATCACGCATTAGGTAGTGACGCACTGTATTCGACTGAGCCAATGTCTGTTCAATAAAGCATCCTTTCTTGGCGCTATTAATCAATGCAATCACTTTATCGTCAGAATCGGTGCTGTCAATGGTAATGTCAATGTCAAAACTCTTCGGTGCAGTTTCATAAACACGGCCGCTTTTTTGCCAGTCCCAAACAACCCGTGTTTCCACTGAAAGATCGTTTAGCGTTACATCCATTCGCTTAGCGAAGGCACGTATTTGCGTCATAATGCAGCCTGTTAAACCGGCTACAAAATACGCCAGAGGTGGTGGTGCACTTGCGTCACCACCGTGAAACGCACCTTCATCGGTTGCCAATTCAATGGGTGACTCAGCAAAGGGCTTCACCATTTGAACTGACAGGTCGTTACGCATTTTGCCGCTTGCCTGTCCACGACAGTTAAATTGCACTTCGGCGCGGGGTGGTGCTGTTTCGGGTGTCATACTCATGGCTTTACTATTCGATTAGTGAGTGTTCCAATTTTTTCGATAATGAGCTCGAAGTGGTCACCGGGTGCTAAACGCTTCCCCGCTTCAAGACCACAACCTGACCCAACAGTCCCGGAACCTATGACTTCGCCGGGGTAAAGTGTTTCGGATGCAGAAATATGTTCGATAATGCGGGCAAAGCTATGATGCATATCGCGAGAATTTCCACCGCCCCATTTTTCACCGTTGACTTTAAAGCTCATGTCCAGAGCCGCCGGATGCGGTACTTCGTCGGCCGTGACAATCCATGGACCAAGGATGTTTCCTGTGTCAAAATCCTTGCCTTTGGCCGGACCAAGCTGTCCGGGCATTTCTAACATTTGCGCATCACGCGCACTCATGTCATTCAAGACAGTGTAGCCCCAGATATAACCAGGAGCTTCGGCTTGTGTAATATCCTTGCCTCGCCGTCCTATCACAATTGCCAATTCCAGCTCAACATCCAGGTAGTCAGCATAGGATGGCCAGATAACATTTTGCCCATCACCGATAAAGGACATTCGATTGCCCTTGTAGTAAATCGGTTGCTCATACCAGATTGATGGTATTTCATATTTACGGCCGCTAATTTTTTCTGCCTGCGCAAAACCTGCTTTCAAGTGCGCTTCAAAAACCAGACAATCTCTATATTGTACTGGTTGAATCGGACAACGCTGTTCAACGTCGGATAAGTTGATCGGTGCACCGTTATCGAGTTGCTCACGAACAGTATTTAATGCCTGCGCACCACCTTCTACAACACTGACCATATTGTTAAAATCCGACGATAAGTCAACAAGCGTTAACTCGTCACGCAGCGCAACTACTTTGTTATCACCATCATAAAAAACAGTTCCGAGCCGCATAAAATCACCCCTCTTCTATAATGGCAACAGCGCGGGTAAACCCTGCGGATGCTGCTTTAATTTTCATTGGAAACGCACAGATCGTAAAGCCGTTCGCGGGGAGGCTCTCAAGATTAGCCAGTTTTTCGATATGGCTGTAACCGATATCTATCGACGCGCGATGACCTTCCCATATAATTGACGGGTCTTTAGTTTCGGCCCAACGGCGTGCGGTACTTAAAAATGGCGCATCCCACGACCATGCATCGGTTCCAGTCAGGCGTACACCACGCTCCAGTAGATAAAGTGTTGCTTCCCGTCCCATACCGCAGCCTCGATGTATATAATCATCTTCGCCGTATGCGGCTCCCGCCGATGTGTTTACCACAACGATGTCGAGTGGTTGCAAATCGTGACCAATACGTAAAAGCTCGTCTTCAACCTCTTTCGCACTAACTACATAGCCATCGTCAAAGTGGCGAAAGTCGAGCTTGATACCCGGATTCATACACCACGCCAGTGGAACTTCATCAATTTTAAGTGAAGGTTCACCATTGTCCATTGTTGAATGATGATGATAGGGGGCATCCATATGCGTACCGTTGTGCGTGCTCACTGTCATGGTTTCTACCGCCCAGCCTTCACCGCCTGGCAATTCATCACGTGTTAAGCCCGGGAAAAAACCGGTCATTTGTTCAGTCGTTTGCGCGTGATTAAAATATTCGATCTCAGGCAGCATGATTGGCGGGTCGGAGGCAATGCCGGCTTCAAGGGTTGCGGATATATCGATAAATGTTCGTGCCATTGAATTACTCACAAAATGTGTTTAGGACAGAAACCCAGTTGCGATGGGTGGAAACACGATTACCAGTGCCAGTACCAGCAGCATGATAAGTGCAAACGGAAGAGCGCCTTTAAAAATCTCGCCGAGGGAGATGGACGAGTCGTTAAGCGTTGACTTAATTACGAATATCGAGATACCAAATGGAGGCGTAAGCAAGCCAATCTCAACCGCGATAACAGTCACGATTCCAAACCAAATCAGATCAACTTGCATTGGCGCTAATACCGGTAGCATCAACGGGACCACAATTAACATAATAGACGACGAGTCCAAAATCATGCCCATCGCAATCACACACAGAACATAAGCTATTAGTAGCACAGTTAAGCCAAGCTGAGCTTCAACAGCGAGACTTGCAAATTCAACAGGCACCCCTGAAAAAGCCAGCATACGAGAATACATTTGGGCAGCAATGATTAAGAAGCACACAGCGGCTGTGACCTGACCTGTTTCTACTAACACTCGCCAGAGCGCCGCTAACGTTAAAGAGCCACGTAAAAAGCCAATTAACAAAGCGCCCATCGCACCAACCGCGCCGGCTTCCACGGGAGTAAAAAAACCGGTATAAATACCACCCAAAACCAAGATAATCAGGCTCGATATTGGTAATCCCTTTTTCAACAATTCGGTGCGGGATAAGCCATCGTCCTTATGTTCATCTGGCCGACCGACAAAGTTAGGCATAAACAAGGTCATGCCAACAATGCCCACTACGAAAAATAACGCTAACAACAACCCCGGTCCAACACCTGCGATAAAAAGATCACCTATTGATTGTTCGGTGATTATGCCGTACAAAATTAGCAGCAGCGAAGGCGGAATAAGCATCCCCAAGACAGAACTGCCCGCCACAACACCCACAGCAAATTGCTTACGATAACCATGGCGAACCATCTCAGGCACCGCCACTTTTGTAAATACGGCTGCCGAGGCGATCGATATACCGGTCACTGCGGCAAAAATTGCATTTGCACCCACAGTACCAACGCCGAGCCCACCAACAAAACGACGAAATATTGTGTTGGCGACATCGAATGCATCGCGCCCCAACCCACTTTCTGAAACGGCAAACCCCATCAATACAAACAATGGAACGACGCCGAAAAAGTAATTGGCAATCGCGTCATTGGCAGCGAGAGCGAGCAGCTTAGATGCCAGTATAGGAGACCCTTTAATGGCCCAGACACCCACAAAAGAACACAGGATCAAAGCAACGGGTACTAACATACCCAACAGTACAAACAGGGTCATGGCGACAAGCGCAAACAAACCGATCTCAAACGGGGTCATCGTAAAAACCGATCGCGGACACGCAGTACAAATTGAAAAATTAATACACAACCACCAATAACGATAATGGCCTTAACCGGCCACGTTGGTGCGGTAAATTCTCCAATGGCGCCGATAAAATCATTACGCACCCACGCTTTCACCAGCAGTGGCCAAGTTGTCCAGACAATGATCGCCATCACAAAAATACCGGCCAGATCAAATAGTGTTTCCAGTACCAGCGAAGCACGCGGCGCACGAGCCGCAATTATCGATGCTATTCCATCAGACCGGGGAATGCGCTTTTCGCGCAAAGACTGCGGCACTTGCAGAAATACTATGGCAACAATGGACAAGGTAACAATTTCTGGCACACCGCTAACCGGTGTGCCAAAGAAATTTCGCCCGACAACATCCAAGACCACCAAGATCATCAAGCCCATGATCAAGACAGACCCAAGTACGTTCAACCCCTGAGTTAGCCCATTGATTACACGAACCGCAAGCGGCACGGCTTGACTCACTCTTTGTCCCAGTCGCGAACCGGTGTTGCACCTTGAGCACGCATTGCGTCCATATAAGCGGAGAGAATTTCAGAGCCTGCCATTCCCTGCCCATCCAATTCAGCAGCCCATTTGGCAGCCGCGTTGTCCATACCAGCGGCCCATGCTGCGCGTACTTCGTCACTCGCATCATTGATAGTCGCACCGGCATCGGCCATACCAGTTAACCCAGAGGCAACGAAGTTTTGCAGATCAGCCAAATACCATGCTTGCGCAGCACTGGCCGCATCAGTTAATGCGGTCTGTACTTCAGCTGGCAAAGCGTCGTACCAGTCTTTGTTAGCGCATAATGCCCCAGCAAATTGCGCCCCTAACCCAACCTTGAGTACGTTAGGTGCAACCTCATAAAGCTTGCCTGGCAACGCGGCAGATGCGAACACAATGACACCGTCATACACTTTGGCTTTCAGTTCGTTGTAGTAAGTGGTCAGGTTGCCAGACACCGCAACGGCCCCTGTACCGGACAACCAGTTTACGGCAGGCCCAGGCGCCGCAATTTTATGCCCATCGAGATCTGCCAATGACTTCACTGGGAAATTCGTCATTAGCAAGTAATCATCAATACCGATGTTGCCACCCAAATACACCACATTGTTATCAGACCAAGCTTGTTTCATCGCAGGATGACTTTGCAGCTCGGCCATAACTGTATTAACTGCCAGAGGATCAGCACTGACGAACGGTGTGTAATAAGTCACGTTCTGTACGGCAAGCTTTGCAGGATCAAAAAGCGAAGAGCAGAGCGCAATCTCCGCCAGCCCGGCTTCTGCCGCTTCCAGCTCTTCACCAACCCCAGCGATAGCCCCACCGTACTGTTCGGAAAAATTTATCGAATGCTCTGTCCCTGCAAGCGCAGCATTAACATGCGGTATGAACGCTTCCGGCATCATCTTCACCCAACGAAAAACCGGTGGATGCCCCGCAGCTATGGTCGCCGAAAAGTTCTCGGCTATTGCTACTAATGGCACAGCCCCCAATAGTGCAAGTGCTGTCAACTTGGATAGTGTCTTCATTTGTTTCCTCCAGTGGATGGTTGTTTTAATTCACCACACTCAGTTGGCGCGGTTTAGCCTTCTTCTATAAGCCGTTGAAAACCGCCAGTGGCGTTCAGAACCAAGGCGCGTATAGTGTGTTCGGTGGAGTTTTTGCGCTTGCCATTACCTGCCAGCCTTTCCTGGCGGCCATCGCGTATCAACGCAGTAAGCAGCGCACCTATTGCCAGAATATAGGACCACGACGCGGCTTCACGGGTTGCGTTCGGACAAGCTGTCAACATCGCATCAATGAATTTTTTCGCCGTCGAATCGTAGTATTTATTCACAAGGTTAGATGCATCCGCGTCGCTGACATAGCGAGCATTAAAAATCATCGCATAGGCTTTACCACCACCCAACTCTTCGAAATTAGGCCGATACAAGGCTTCAAAAATACGCTCTAGTGCATCAGCGTCTGTTAGATTTATTTTGGCCAACATTTCTTCTCGCGCCTCACTTAACGTCTTGGCACGTCGAGCAATCACAGATTCGTATAGCCCTTCCTTATTGCCAAAATGATAGTGCAGCGTTCCCTGAGCCACCTCAGCACGGGTCGCGATCGCTTTCATACCAGCACCATCGTAGCCGGCGCCAGAGAATTCGATTTCCGCTGCATCCAGGATGCGCTGAACCGCAGTAGATTCAGATGATTTTTCGAACTGGCCAATCACATGTTCCATGCGCCCAGTGTACACTGACTGATCGATCAGTCAAGTTTTCAGCTGCTAACTGGCTGACTTCAGTGTGGTTAACTTTTTAATGAGGCTACAACCCAGTGTTTATGGGTCTTACATAGCAGCTAAGTGGCCAAACAACATTCAAGTGGGCCAGTTAGGTACGCTTCGGTAACAATGCAAAGGATTTACATAGGTAAGCTGTTTAAGTGCAAATACACAAACACTCACGCACGTTCTTGGGAACCCGTCAGCACCGAATCTGTTGAGACGAAAACCGCTCTGCCAATGTTGCAAGCGTTTTTTCGCCAACCCTGGCTCGCACATCAGATACCCCGTATTCCATAGCCAACCGAAATCCGAACATATCCAGAAAGCGTTCGTACTGATTAGGCCCCACACTTCCCACGGCGATGATTTGCCCATCATCTGAAAGCTCTAGCGCAATAGACGCCAAAGGAACCGGTGCCGGGCCAGATAAAACAGCTCCCGCATTTGCAGGATCATACACACTGCGCTCGGAACAACAGCTAATTACTTGTGACTGCTCGATCTTTTTACCATCATTAAAAAAGCTGATCTTCTCATCGCGAAAATTAATGTGGCTGATTGGCTTCGCCGGGTGAGACATCTTGTGGCTGCAAATGGCAGAGAAGGCCACAACCGACCGATCATCCCCTACACCACCCTGCCAACCATCTTTAGCGATAGCCGACTCCCTTAATCGAACCACAAAGCACGGTGTTGTGACATAGGGATAACTGAACACGCAACTCACACCAGGGGCAAGGCTATCGACAGTGACAGGTGAGTCGTCGTCATACACCAGGGCCGAAGAAGTGTAAGGCTGTGTCTGCGCAACCGCATCCCTGGCACTAAGGCTTGCAGCACCTGCCAGCAAACCACCACAGAGTTTATTAAATTCTCGTCGTTGCATGGCTTGCGTTCCTTCTCTTTTTAATTGAAAAGATCGGTAATGGCATCGCTGTCTCTTGCCATTTGCTTTGGCGTAATTCCGTCACGGTTTTCGTGTAATGGGTCAGCACCATGTTTAAGCAACAAAGCCACCATTTCTCGTTGCTGGTTTGCGACCGCAAAGTGTAGCGCGGTGTTGTCGCTCTCATCTGTGTGGTTCACATCAGCCACCTCTTTTTGTAACAGTAAGGTGGCCGCTTTCAGATGATAGTTATCAACCGCACGCATCAGGGGTGTAAATTGATACACATCGGCGGCATCCACATCAGCTCCAGCTTTAATTAACCAACTCAACATCTGATCAAAACCTTTGGCCCCAGCAATAGTCGCAGCCGACCAACCATTAGAGCCTTGTGCATCAAGATCGGCACCGTTCTCTAGCAACCAATCTGCAACCGCAGCATGATTTCCCAGCACAGAAAACATCAGCGCGGTGCCTCCTGTTTGCGTACGTGCATCCATACGCGCACCCATCTCTACCATATGCTGCGCAAGCTCAAGCTCACCGTTTTTGCAAGCCACCATCAGCGCATTTTTCCCATTGGATGCAGCCAGTGAGAGGAGCTTGGGTTTATCAGCTGCGCTTGCAAGCATCTTTCGCAACACATCGCTTTGATCGTTACTGATTGCGCTGCGCCATCGATCAGCGCGTGACTGAGTCTCAGCTACCGCAGCTGCACTGAACAGCAAACACAGGCAACTAACAATAACAAGGCGAAGGGTTTGTGCAGGATATGGACGCGGGTTCATCGAAAAAAGGCTTAGAGCATTTGCTTGCTGGCAACAGTGTCAGCAAAAACCGCATCAGGATCGTAACGGCCGGTTAGACGAATAACCGCATCACGCGCCACCGCTTCATCAATCAGGCTGGAGAAACCACTGCGGTAAGTGTCATTCATCGGGATGCGCTGCTGCCAAAGCAGGTTGCAATACTGATCCCCGATAAACAGTGGAATTTCGGTTTGCTTTGAAAGCAGTTTGAGTGCGTCAAAGTGTGTAGAGCTATGCCCGGTTAAAAATAGCAACACACCTTTTGAAGGCTCTATGGGGGTGCCAATTTCAAATGCAATTTCGATCATGGAGCCGTTTTCATGCTCATGCAAATCGGCTTCAATTTCGACAGAGAACGGGCCACCCAGCAAACGATTGCCTTTGCCAAGACAAGGCGCATCCGGATTCATAACATAGAAAATGGCCGCCTGCCATTCTTCTTTATCGTCTAGTTTAATAGGCATGCACGTTGTAGTAACGGATGCTTCGTGAAGCGCAACGATTGCTGCGTCTGGAAATTTACGCATCTCTTGCGTAACGTGGCTGACCATGGCTTTTACGGTTTCTTTCGCGAATCCTGCAGGCTGCTAAGCCTGCAGGACGTATCGCTTACACTTGTCAGTGTACCAGCAGGGTGCTAACTTGCTGGGTTGTTGCTCACAGGTTCTTGCTCATACACGGTGCCAAGCTGCGGTCCAAGCCTGGCACCGGCTTCCACAACCTTACCCTTCTTGGCCATTTTGTCGTACCACAAGTCATGGTGCTGCTGCGCCCATTCTTCAGACACATAGCCTGTTGACATACCCTCAAACGCACCCTCTGTGCCCGCAGTACCGATGTAGATATGACCCAATGCGATAGCGGTCCAGATGGTTGCTGCAATGGCATGCACAATACTCGCTTGCTGCATCTCGGCTCGCAGAATCTCAACACCCGGTATTTTGATTTGCGGAAACACAATCGACACCAGCACCAAGCCACTGATGCACACCACAACACCCAAGGTGGCCAGCAGCCAGAACCAGATTTTTTCACCACCGTTCATACGACCAGCTGAGGGGTGGTTGTTGACAAACATGCCACCGCCTTTTGCCAACCATTTAACATCGGTCCAGGTCGGGAAGTTATGCCAGATCCACATAAGAATCATCAGCACAATGGCGATCGTAAAGATAGGCCCAATGATGTTATGCACATTAATGGACATAGTGGCCCAGCTAGCAAAACCTGCTTTACCGAATACGGGAATCAATAATTTTTTACCCAGCAACATACTAAGCCCGGTGATGGCCAATATGATAAAGGAGCTGGCGGTTACCCAATGCACCAGGCGTTCGAAGAAACTCCATCGCGGCACCTTACGACCGGATAATTGTTTCGCTTCCAGCTTGTTTTTTCCGTGGAACAAATGGTAAAGCAGTAAAAGCACAGCCATTCCCACAATAACCCACGGCAGTTTGCTCAATAATGGACTTTCCCGAAAGGCGCGCCACTCCTGACCACCTGATTGCACCAGCACATTGGCACCCTCACCTTTAACGGCAGAATAACCCTCCTGCCCTTGCCGGATAGCACGCCAAAATCCTGAACGAGGATTAACAGCAGAACTTGCATCCTGCGCATTGGCTGTCATGCCTACCCAATGCACTGTGTAACTGGCAAGCGGCAATGCAAGCGACAGCGCTAACACCAGAAAAGTGCTCCACAGTGCGATTCTTCTGCGTCTGGATTTACTCATTTTTTTCTTTGACACGAAGGTCTCCTCCAGATACAAGCACACAGAAATGCATGCTTATTTTGTTATAAGTTTTGAATGCCCTTTGGGATGATTCCCAAAGGGCACAGTACTGGATCAAAAAGTTTTGCTTAACGTAAAGCTCAATCTCTAAGCGAATCGTTACTACATTAAGCAACACACTTTTAGATACTAACCCTCGTAAGCTGTATCCCAGCCCCAGGTCTGTGGACGACCACCGCGACGTAAAACACGCTCACGATAGATATCGGCCACTTCATCACCATCACCGGCAATAAGTGCTTTGGTTGCACACATTTCTGCACACAAAGGCAAGGTACCTTCGGCGATACGGTTACGGCCATATTTTTCATATTCAGCCGTTGACATATCGTCTTCAGGACCACCCGCACAGAAAGTACATTTATCCATCTTGCCGCGCGCACCAAAAGAGGTTTGCTGAGGATATTGAGGTGCACCAAACGGGCAAGCATAAAAGCAGTAGCCGCAACCAATACACAGGTTTTTATCGTGCAGCACGATGCCATCGTCGGTGGTGTAAAAGCAATCTACTGGGCACACCGCCTGACAAGGCGCATCGGTACAGTGCATACACGCCACGGAGATAGACTTCTCTCCAGGGGTGCCATCGTCGAGTGTCACAACACGTCGTCGATTTACGCCCCAAGGCACTTCATGCTCATTTTTACATGCGGTGACACAGCCATTACATTCAATGCAACGATCAGCATCGCATAAGAATTTCATTCTAGCCATTGTTATCTCCTCGCCTTATGCTGCTGAAATTTTGCAAAGGGAACATTTCGTTTCCTGCATTTGCGTTACAGAGTCATACCCGTATGTCATGGTGTTGTTATCCGCATCACCTCGCACATACGGCGCTGCACCCTCGGGATACTTGTCGAGCATGTCTTCACCTTCATAAAACCCACCAAAGTGGAAAGGCGTGAACACAACGCCGCGAGCAACACGATTGGTGACCAGAGCCTTGGCTTTTAGCTTGCCGCCTTCTGGGCCTTCCAGCCAAACCATTTGCTCATCTTTAATTCCGATGTCATTGGCATCGGCCGGGTTGATTTCCACGAACATGTCTTGCTGCAATTCTGCCAGCCATGGATTAGATCGGGATTCATCACCACCACCTTCGTATTCCACCAAACGCCCACTGGTGTGTATTAGCGGGAAGTCGGTTGAATAATCATCGGCCTGAATAGAGGCGTAACGCGTCGGCAGTCGATAATGTGATTTACGATCTTCATAGGTTGGATAATCTGCAACCAGATCGTAGCGCGATGTATAAAGTGGCTCGCGATGCACAGGCACCGGATCAGGGAATGTCCAGACAACGGCACGTGCCTTAGCGTTACCAAACGGTGCACAACCATGTTTGATCGCGACCCGCTGGATACCACCGGAGCGGTCCGTTTTCCAGTTCTTACCTTCTGCCAATACTTTTTCATCGTCTGTTAAGTCATCCCACCAGCCAAGCTGCTTGAGCATATCGGCGGTAAATTCTGGATGACCGTCACCGATCTCGTTGCCAACAGAGGCTGAGCCTTCTGCAAGCAAAGTGACACCGTCTCGTTCAACACCAAAGCGAGCACGGAAATTAAGGCCACCTTCGGCCACATGCTTACTGGTGTCATACAAAATAGGCGTACCAGGGTGCTTCATTTCTGCTGTGCCCCAACATGGCCATGGTAAGCCGTAGTACTCACCATCTAGTGGGCCACCTTCGGCCTGCAATGTTGTGGTGTTGAAGGTACCGCGATGTTTCATGTGCTCTTTGATTCGCTCAGGGCTTTGACCGGTGTAACCGATGGTCCACATACCCTTGTTGAATTCTCGAGTGATGTCTTCGATCAACGGCTCTTCACCATTCACCTCGATGTTCTTAAACATCTCCTGTTCTATGCCAAACTTTTTGGCAAACTTATACATGATGGTGTGATCAGGCAAAGACTCAAACAGAGGCTCAATGACTTTGTCACGCCACTGCAAAGAGCGATTAGATGCGGTAACCGAACCATAGGTTTCAAACTGCGTGGCAGCTGGCAATAAATACATACCTTCTTGACGATCCGGCAGTATCGCCGAATGCGTTGGGTATGGATCGATAACCACCAGCAAGTCCAGTTTTTCCATTGCCTTTTTCATTTCTGGCAAACGGGTTTGCGAGTTTGGTGCATGCCCCCACAACACCATGGCACGAATGTTATCTTTCTGCGCAATGTTGTCTGGGTCTTCCAACACACCATCTATCCAGCGTGACACTGGCATACCCGGTCTGTTTTGAGGTGGCACCTGCTTATCACCAATGGTTTCATAACTCTCAGGGTCGAAGCGATTTTTAACCCAATCTGCTTCCAGGCCCCAAACATCAGACCAATGCTTCCAAGAACCAGCTGACAGACCAAAGTAGCCTGGCAGAGAGTGGCTCAGAATACACATATCCGTTGCGCCCTGAACATTGTCGTGGCCACGGAAAATGTTGGCACCACCACCCGCAACACCCATGTTGCCCAATGCAAGTTGCAAGGCACAGTAAGCGCGTGTGTTGTTGTTACCAATCGTGTGTTGCGTACCACCCATACACCAGACGATGGTGCCCGGTCGGTTTTCAGCCAGTGTTTGCGCTGCCTCTTTTAATGTGGCTTCAGGGATACCCGTCACACGTTCGGTTTCTGCCGGTGTCCATTTGGCCACCTCTTCCTGAATTTGATCCATACCGAAAACACGTTGCTCGATAAAGGTTTTATCTTCCCAACCGTTTTCAAAGATATGCCACATGATGCCCCAGATAACCGGAACGTCAGTACCCGGGCGCATCTGGATGTATTGATCTGAATGCGCAGCCGTTCTGGTGAACCGAGGATCAACCACAATCAGCTTCGATCCGTTCTCTTTTGCTTTAAGAATATGCTGCATCGCCACAGGATGTGCTTCAGCGGCGTTAGAGCCGATAAAGAACATCGCTTTGGAATTATGCATATCGTTGTACGAATTGGTCATCGCACCATAACCCCAGGTATTAGCGACACCTGCAACGGTTGTGGAGTGACAAATTCGCGCTTGGTGATCCACATTGTTAGTGCCCCACAAGCCAGCAAATTTTCGGAACAAATACGACTGTTCGTTATTAAATTTCGCAGACCCCAACCAGTAAACAGAATCGGGAGAGGATTCTTCACGAATCTCCAGCATCTTGTCACCGATTTCGTCCATGGCTTGATCCCATGACACTTTGGTCCACTTACCACCGACCAGCTTCATTGGATATTTGAGCCTGCGCTCACCATGGCCATGCTCTCTAACAGAGGCACCCTTGGCACAATGCGCACCGAGGTTAATTGGCGAATCAATATCAGGCTCTTGCCCGGTCCAAACCCCGTTTTGCACTTCGGCCATAACACCACAACCTACAGAGCAGTGAGTACAGACCGAGCGGATAACTTCAGTTTCAACACCAGCCTGCGGGCTTGTACTTGCCGCATGGGCTTTTTTAAGCATGGATGGACCGCCACTGAATGCCAGCGCAGCACCACCAGCGGTGACCCCTGAGTTTCTTAAGAAAGTACGACGGTTTACCGCTTCGCCCAATAATCCATTGGACTGCGCAGACCCCGCCTCACCCGAGCTTCGTGCTTGTTTCTTTTTCAATTTCATTGGACGTCTCCTCCAACTAAACACATTATTTAATATGGTTTTTTATAAACTGGCTTTTCAAAACCAGCGGATATCGCGTGGCTTAGAAGCGCGCGGACTTGTAGTAGCGGCGAACCTTTTCGGTTTCTTGGTAGCCCGCGTGGCCTTTAGGGCCTTCAACAGTTAGATCTTCTTGCGGCACCAGTGATTCTGCACTGGCAGCACCGGTAGCCGCTGCCGCACCAGCAGCAACACTGCCTTGTAAAAAGCCGCGGCGTTTAGCGTTAATAAATTTAGTCGGTTTGCTCATCTTGCATGCTCTCCTCATCTTTTAAAACGTATTCGAAACTTCGTATTCTCTAAACTTCAAAACTTCAAAACTTCAATCAAACTTCAAAACTTCAATCTTCGTATTTTCTAGAACTTTGTTTTTTCCAAACTTTCTAATTCTCAAGCTTCTCTATTTCTCAAGCTTTCGTATTTCTGCATTCAATTGCGCGAACGTTTTTTGAATAAACCTTTCTTCACTCAACTCTGCATCGCCAACAACTCAGATTCAAATTCAAAAAATCGCGCACCAAAAAAACCGATTGAACGATAAAAATGTGCAGCCTTTGCGCTTTGCAGATCTTTAAAAAACTGCGCAACCCAAGGCTCTATATGTTCGTTATAAAAAGCCCGCTGCTGTCCAAATGACACTTCAGCTTTACTTCGAATGATGATCGCCATTGCATCGCACAAGGCAGCAATGTGATCTTCTGATTCCTTTACACCCTCTTGCCTCTCTATGCCGAGCTCTGATAAATCGACACGCAGGCTGGCCAGCGGTTTTTCCATCAAGAACCCGGTGACGTACCAGGACCCAAAAGGCACTAACTCTCCACGCCCAACACCAATAAATAAATCCTGATATTCGGCCTGCGCATTTGCCAATTCGGTCTTCACAGCCGACTGTTTCATCAGCTCCCATCCCATGGCGATATCACCTTCACCAGGATCAACCCCTTCGATGCTGCGAAGCACGTCCAACACTTCTTGATTGGGCTCGGCTGCCAGCAAACGTCCTAACAGCTCATATACAGATGCCCGCATTCCTTGAGCCTGATCGTTCAGGAATTCGTCTTCGTTTCGAACCTGCAAAACTGGTGAATCGGTCAAACTCAATCTGTTCTCCTTATCTATCTAATCAGCAAGCCATATGCCTTATATTTGTCCGCTAAATACTCTCTAAGGGAGTAAAAAGCGCATCATATATGTTCAAATTTTGACCAGCTATTAATAAACGGTACTTATTGACCCGCCGCTGCATCATTCAATACCAATCTTGCGCGGCCTTACGATCAATTTTCGATGCCTTAAGCCTTATCTGTCGCATTGTCTTTGTGCACATCAATGCCTTTGGCATCTTCTTCAAAAATGTCTTTAACCCGGCAGTCTTCGCACATCTTCAACCGCCGCTTGGCTTTGTCGTCCGCAAACATCCAATGCCCGTCGAGCTTGCTGAACATGGTCGAGATAAGCTTTGCTGTCGCAAACGGTTTTTGACAGCGGATGCAATTGAATGGTTCTTCTTCGTTTAGCGTGCGTATTTTTCTGGTTTCGATGCTGTCGTAAGTGTACCCAGGCTTAAGCACGATGGCAGATTCCGGACAAGCACTCTCGCACAATCCACACTGCAGGCAATTCGCTTCTATCATGCGTAAGGCCGGGGTATCCTGACCATCGAGCAAAGCCTTTCCCGGACAAACCGACACGCATGCCATGCACAAGGTGCACGCACCCGCATCAACATCAATTGCGCCAAAAGGAGCTGTTGATGGTAAAGGCTGATTCGCTTTTAATGGTTTTAATTGCAGCGCCAAGGTATCGAGAGCCGTGCGAATCGTTTGTCTTTTATCGTTATGCGTGACAAACGATGCCGGCGTAATTCCGTTTAACAACGAGCCCGTAGGCAATGTACCGAGCAAAGATTCGATTGCATCAAGCTTGGTTATTTGCACAACCGTGGTTTCTACACCTAAACCTTCAAGCAATTGATGAAAGAGATCAATTTGCCCAAGCAAGGCTGCAACATTGGGATTATCACTATCAGCATCGTGAGCTAACACAATATGTTGCACGCCAGCGCATAACATACTGCCCCAGTAGTCAATCCCAAAAGCGGAGACTTCTTCGACATGTAAAGAAAGTGTTCCAGCGCCCAGATTGAGCGTATCAATTTCAGCTTGCTGCTCCTCGCTGTGTAACAACAAGGTGTGATAATCCTGTTCTGCCAGCAGGTTACGTGTTTTATCGATTGCATTGGCTGGCCGAGGATAGGCATAGCTCATCGCACCACTTGGACAAACGGTGGCGCAGGTACCACAACCCTGACAAAGATAGGGGTCAACTTTGACACCTTCACCATCGTTAGAAATCGCGTTGGTAGTACACACATCCATACAATTAGAACAACCGGACAATTCACTTCGGCTACGCGCACAAATTGATGCGTTGTAATCAAAATATTTTGGCTTTTCAAACTCACCGACAAGCTCGGGCATTTCTTGTAGCGCATGGTTCAACGCCTGTTCATCGCGCGCATGGTAATAACCAAATGGTGGCAACAATTGATCGAACAGTGGTTCCTCAGAAATATCGAGCACCAGATCAAAGGCACCGCTTTCGCGATACACCGATACAGCAAGATCCACCTTGTCACCCTGATTTTCTGCGACCGCCACAAACGCACCTAAGTGCCCAAGCAAGGACAGCGCAGGCACAGTGAACACGGCAATACCATTTTCAGTGAGACTTTTTTGTAAGGCCGTTGTGTTGCTATCAACAGTGACAACGGTAACACCAAGGCCCGTGAGCTTTGGCGCCACATCAAGTGCCTGTTGTGCATCACCGACAATCAGGCAGTGACCTGCCGAGTGATATTCAATAATAGAGGTGGTTGCTGCTACAGACTGTTTAGCAATGGCTTCGGCTGTCGACCCAACAAACGTCACCGTGTGGGATTGATTGTTCGACTCGTTGCTCATGACGGTGGTAGCACTCTTGTTTTTTTGTGGCCTGTCTCATCAGCCTGGTTCGTCGTTTCGCAAGGCTCACCGTCCTGACACTCTTGTGCAAGCTGATCGTGTACGTCTGGACTTTCGACAGATGCATTATCAAAAGAGAGATTTTCAAGAGGCGAAACGTCCACCAAGCCATCTTCAGGGTTTAACAGCGCCGCATCAGACTCTACATGCGGGCCAGCTGGTTCGCTATCGGCTTCGGATTCTGCCAGTGTTATCTCATCCTGATCGTCTTCTGCAGACTGTTGCGCTTCGTCATCAGACAGTTCTTGTTGAGATTCTTGTTCATCAAGCGCATCTTGTTGCTCAAGCCTGGCTTGCTCTTCTAGTTCCTCAAGCCTCGCCTGCTCTTCGGCAAGCAGTTTTTCCTTTCGCTCTTTATGAAACTTCATGTCACAGGTAACGGTGTCACCTAAAGGTTCAAACACGGTGTAGTCTTCGTCGTAATCATTTAAACCGTCGCGAACATTGTATTGAGGCAATTGAAAGATGTGCTTTAAGGCGGCACGACGCAACACCTCGCTCACCCCTTTATTGAAAAATATGCTCACATCACTGCCAGCAGTTAACGATTCAACTGGCGGCATGTCTTCATCACACAAAACGGGTTCATCTGATTCCGCCAATGCATCATTGGAAACATCCAGTTCAGTTGAAGCCTCCACTTCAGAATCACTAACCGGAGGCGTTGCCACCGTTTCAGCAGCATCCGAATCTGCTCGCAATGGGCTGCTGATATTCGATGTACTGAAGCCTGCATCCAGCGCTGTTTGATCCGGCTCTGATGGTTTCAAGCCAGCTGCATCCGATGGTTCAGACGCTGTATTAACATTCGCGCGTTGCTTGCGCTTTGCCCAACGGGAAACAAACGAAGGTGCTTCAGAATCCACACTCATCGGCCGGCTCTCGCCATTTCATCTTCGGTAAGCCATTTTTTTCGTTTTCTTTTTTTGAATGGCTGCGGCTTGTAATGTTCGAGCACAAAGGCTTCCATAAACCGGTACATTTCTCCCGGTATCGGACAACTGAGTACCAAAGAGTCTGTTTCCGCATGGGCTGTGGCTTCGTCATAATCACAGGTAACGAGTAAAGGCTCAATTCCTAAATCATGTTCACTGTCATCACTCTCTTCACGGCAAACCACATACGCTTTTGGCTGATCTCCGATTAACGCGTGCCAATAGCGTTCGCAGGCGTCTTTATACAGGGTGACTGTGTAGTCAGAAAATGCAAAGAGTTCGCCCTTCTCTGTACTACCCAGTGATTGTCCAGCGGCGAGGTGATGCTTCATCTGCGAACCCATTAACACCCCATTGAGGTACCAGGATGGCGCTTCCCAAAGGCCGCGTTTGATCATTCGCCGCTCCAGAACCACGGTTACCGGTAGCCGGATTCGATTTTCGACGGGGCTGAGTTGCTTCTCTGTCAAAAGGACACCAAGTTTCCAATAGCTGAACTTGTCTGACTATTGCACGGCGGGAACGTGTTTGAGAACCCCGTTTCATAAATAAATCCACAGACTTATTGTGGAAAGCGGCAGATTGCACCCCAAGCAGGCACAATTGGGTCATTTTGTCTCATGCGCAATGCATGAGCTCCATTTCCATGTACGATCAGTGTCTTAAAGCCGTGTAAAACATACTTATTGACTAGAAGCACCAATAAACACAAGAGCCTCCATGAATTCAGCAGCCGAACCCTATCAGCCAGAAATGACCCGAGCCGGGCTCGACCCTGCTCATGGCGTGGCAGCCATCAACGAGTTTGGGGATACTGTGGATGTGCACGTACCAGGTGAAATCCCTCTTACGTTGCGTGTCGACGGCATGGAAGTGGTGACTTTGATGACCTTGGGAACAGAACCCGAGGCACTCACACTCGGCTACATCCGCAATCAAAAACTGATTGAAGATATCAGCACAATCAAATCTGTCACAGTGGACTGGGATCGCGAGTTGGTGGATGTCGTTACCTTCACTGGCGAAGGCATCTCAGACTGGCAAGAAAAAATGAAGCGACGCATCATCACCAGCGGATGTGGGCAAGGCACGATATTCAGCTGTACCGTCGATAAATTATACGAAGTCAAACTCACGCCTCCCAAGCTGACTCAGTCAGGTTTATACACCTTGATTAAAAACGTCAGTCAACTGAACGATGTGTATCGCGTATCCGGTGCCGTACACGGTTGCGGTTTATGTTCACAGCAGGAATCACTGATGCACATCGAAGATGTTGGACGCCACAATGCCGCGGATGCCATCGCTGGTCGCATGTGGCTAGGGGATATCGACGGGGCCGATAAGATTTTCTATACCACCGGCAGGCTCACATCCGAAATTGTTATGAAGACAGCCTTCATGGGCATCCCCGTGCTGTTGTCACGTTCAGGCGTGACTCAAATGGGGCTTGAGCTTGCGCAGGAAATCGGCATGACAATGATTGCTCGGGCCAAGGGAAAACACTTTTTGATCTACCACGGTTCTGAAAACGTCACTCTCGACGCCATTCCACCAGAGCGACGGTCACCACCACCCACCAAAGGCATGCGCGATCTCGCCTGATATGAGTCAGGCACACAGGATCGGTTAGGAGCAAGTGAGCATGTCAGAGACTGTCGATCGAATAGAGCATCATCAAACAAGTTTTCTAACCGTACAAGAGCTTGCTCGCCTACTGCACGTTAACGAAAAGAAAATTTATCAACTCGCAGGTGAAGGTGATTTACCTGGCACCAAAATAACGGGCAAATGGATATTTCCGCGCCAGCTGATTGAAGACTGGATTAATGAAAATAGCCATGCGGGTGTATTGAGTGACCGACTGATTATGGTCGGCAGTGATGATCAGTTAATTAGTCAAATCTGTAATTCGGTCGCCGTTGAATTACAACGTAGTGCACTGGTCACTTACTGCCCCAGTGGTACACGCCACGGTTTGCAGATGCTCGATACAAACAAAGCCGACGTCTGCTTTATCAATTGGGGAGCACATGAACCACACGCCCGACGCCATCTGGGTTTACTGCGAGGCTATAAAAAACACGGCAGTTGGGTGCTAGTACGTTGCATGCAACGCAATCAGGGACTGGTATTTTCTGATGCCGCCAGTCACAGCGCCAGCTCAGCGGTACAACTATTATCGAATCACGGCTTGCGCTGGGCGCGTCGAAATAGTGATTCGGGTAGTCAAAGATTATTGTTGGATACCTATTCACAACACAACATTAGCCAGGCCAGCCAGTCGAAGTCGACGGTCACCGCAACACTAAACACCGAACGCAGCGCAATAGCAGCGATTAGCACAGGTGCGGCCGATATCGCCGTGGGCAGCGAGAGCAGTGCATTTGAGTATCGACTTAATTTTCTTCCACTGGCGCAAATTTCTATTGACCTTGTGATGACGCGACGAACCTACTTCAGAACATTAACGCAAACGTTTTTAAAACGCCTCAGCGATGACAAGGCTCAGGATGCCGCTGGTCAATTACGGGGGTATACGCTTTTGCGTAATTTTGATGTACTGACTATCAGCTGAAAATACATTGGCAGGTAGCGTTTTGGGGCACTTTGGTACAGCAGTTAACTTGTCGAATTTAGCATTTTGCGATTACAACGAAACGACAGCTCGCCTTAATTGAATTTGCTGCTGTTTTTCAGCAGGCAAAACAATTTGAAAACGGGCACCATCGCCTAAGGATGAATCCACCTCAATGTAGCCGTTATAGCGACTGACGATGCCATAGCTTACCGATAAACCAAGGCCGGTGCCGCCTTCTTTTCCAAACGTGAAAAATGGATCGAACAACTTTTGTTGGTTAGCCTTATTTATCCCAACACCATTATCAGCCACGCTGATTACGACATACTGGTCGCCAATCGTGCCAGTACTAATTTGTATTTCTCCCTTTTCAACTACGGCCTGAATGGCGTTAATAACGATATTGACAATCACCTGCTGCAATTCCTGACCGTCTATTAATACGTCGGGTACATCCACAGCTTGATAGTTTAAGAGAATCTTTTTTTGCTCTAGTTCGTGCCGCACCAGTACCAGTGAACTATCGATAAGTTCATTGACGTTAACCAGAGATAATTGTGATGGCATAACAGCTTCACTATCATCCGTTCGAAAAAAGTGTTCTGCGTCAAGCAGTGTTTGGAGCTGACCACTGGCAGAGCCTGCGGTAGAGGTGCGAGAGTATTGCAGCAAGCGATCAGTAATGGATCGTATTCTATCCACCTGCTCGATGATGAGATCAATTTCTGTTTGAACTTCAGCGCGGTGCTCACCAAGCTCCTCTATTAACACATCCATATTGCCCAAAATGACCGCAGTAGGGTTATTAACCTCATGCGCCACACCTGCGGTGAGTTGCCCTATAGCGGCAAGCTTTTCCGCCGTTGCCAGCCTTTGCTGAGTTTGGTGGAGTATTTTAATGGTCTGCTCTAAAGACTTATTTTTAGATTTCAGTTCGGTGGTTCTTTCAGCCACTTTATGTTCTAGCTGGTGTGCACCTGCTTCTATATGCTCACGTTGCGACTCAAGGCTATCGAGCATGGAATCAAACTGCGTAGCGAGCTCGCCGATTTCATCTCTTGCATTAAGCTCACCGATTCTGCGTCGCTCACCGTTTGCAGTCGCTCGCACAACGGAGGCAATCGCTTCTACCGGTTTAAATATCGACTTCGCCCCCAGGGTTGCCGCAATCAACGCAATAACTGAACCCACAAGGACAACTGCCGAGACAACAGCAATCGCTCGAAATAACTCATTTCTGAATGGCGCTTCAAGATAGCCGGCGTACAACATCCCAACGCGGTTACCGTAAACATCTTCGATGGGTTCGTAAGCGGATATATACCAGTCATTAACAACAAAGGCCCGGTCTATCCATGGTGTGCCTTGCTCCAATACGGTATTGCGGACCTCAACAGAAACACGCGTACCCAATGCGCGAGAGTCATCACTACTGGGTACGTTGGTGGTAATGCGCACATCATCCAGGAAAACCGTTACTGTACCGCGACTGCCCTCAGCAAGACTCCCCGGGCCATACACCAGGTCACGTATCTCATCGACAAAGCCATAGTTTCGATTCAGTAGTAAACCGCCTTCCAGAAAGCCCAGCGTTTTACCATCAGACGCGATAATACGCTGAAGCGCTCGAATCACCATTGCACGATCTTCCTGCACTTTGTCTGTTGGTGCCGCGCGAGGGGTATCAACCAATGGAAAGACGACTTTCTCTGGCAGCACAGAGGGTTCATGCTGCCAGTCTTGCCTTGAATAAATTTCGATACCTGTGGCAACCGGTGCGACCTTACTGGGCTTTGCGTCTTCAAGCACTTGCTCGGTTAACGGAGATTGTTTTAAACGCCACTGGTGCCAACCGTCATCAAACAGGCGTTGCTCGCCGTTCTGACTAAGTAGATTAATAAAATCAAAACCTGCCGCTACCTTATGCCGATTCAACTGTTGCAGAACATCATTGTAATCTTGATGTTCAAGTGCACCCAGGAACGAAAAGCTATTTGCCAAAGCGGTTAGCGAGCGCTGCCGATCAATTTGAAAGCGCTCAAATACATTATGTGCAACACGTAAGTCGGTATTGACTTTGGTAAACAGTTGTTCGTATGTGTAAGAGGTTGACCAATACGCAGACAGGTAGATCACAGTACCTGCAAGTAGTAGCGAAGGCCCAAGCACAAGCGCCAACAATTTATACCGAAGGCTTAATCCACGAAAGTCAGGGATCAATGTCATCGCAAATTAGCTACGCTTACCGGGGTTTGTGGTACCGCCGTACCAAAGGTGCTGCTTGCGTTCGAGTGTTTTTCGTGACACTCCCAGTTGGCGTGCGGCAGCCGATTTATTGTTGTTCACCGATTCAAGCACGCTCTCTATATGGGCACGCTCTACTGCTTCAACTGTCCACTCCAGTGGATAACCCACTTGCGCACTTTTCACGTCTTCTCCAATGCCGCGCGTGCTATCTGCAGGCAACCTGCCCAGCAGCAAAGTACGCTCCACCACATTCTTGAGCTCACGTACATTGCCAGGCCAATGATAACCCTGTAAGCGCTGCCAATCGGTGTGCATCAGCTCAACCGGTATTAAACGTAGCTCAGACGAGAATTGCTCTTGGAAATGCTGCACCAACGCGGGAATATCTTCTTTTCTATCTCGCAGCGGAGGTACCACGATAGACAAAACATTAAGGCGGAAAAACAGATCGCGACGAAATTCGTTTTTGTCCGCCGCCTGCTCCAAATTTCGATTAGTGGCTGCAATTACTCGTACATTAACCGGGATTTCGCGCTCGCTACCGACCTGCCGAATGGTTTTTTCTTCCAACACTCGCAACAATTTTGCTTGCATTGGTAAAGGCAGCTCACCTATTTCATCCAAAAAGAGGGTTCCACCATCGGCATGCAAGAACAAACCATCGCGTGACTGCGTTGCACCTGTAAAAGCCCCTTTGATATGTCCAAACAATTCACTTTCAAACAATTCGGGTGCAATCGTGCCACAGTTTAGAGGCACAAACGGGCCTGAGCGATTAGACATGGCGTGCGTTGCCCGCGCAATTAATTCTTTGCCGGTTCCCGTTTCTCCCTGTATTAACACATTGGACTGAGTGGGTGCCATCCGCTGAGCGAGTGCCAGCGTGTTTTTAATTTCATCGCTGGTGCCAACAACACCGCGATCGTCTTTGATCTGATTGAGTTGTAATCGCAACAACGAGTTTTCACGCAAAATTTGCCGCTTTTGCAAAGCACGTTGCATCGACAAAAACATCTGTTCTGCCCTAAACGGTTTCATAATGAAATCATCGGCACCGTTTCTAAGTGCGGATATGGCCATCTCAAGATCGGCGTAGGCGGTCATGTAAATGACATGGGTACTCACGCCTGCTTCACGCAATTGCCTAAGCCATTCAAGACCGGACAAGCCAGGCAAACGAATGTCCACCAGCAGCAAATCAAAATGATAACGCAGGCGAAGCGCTTCAGCCTCTTCTGCGCTGCCAGCAACTTCAAGCAATGCGCATCGTTTTTCCAATGCGCGTTTAAGGAAGTTGCGCATACCGGGCTCATCATCGACAACTAATATGGCTGCCGAGCGAAGCAATCGGTCAAATGCAGCGGATGACGCGTTGGTGGAGGACTTTGAGTCTGTTCTAACGGCTTGAGCTGAAACTGCCATGGATTCTCGAAGGATCTGACTTGCTGCAAAACACTATGCCACAATCATAGAAGGCGTCAATAGGATAATCCGGCTGATATGGCATGATTTCTATTTAATTCAAGGCCTTACCAGTCCTAAGTATTAAAAGACCTGTCGTGCAGCGTGACTGTGAACCGACTCAAGGTTTCTACACACTCTGTGCCCACACCTAATAGTTCAAAAAGGCTGTCATCCGCTAGGCATTAGCACTTTCAGCCTAAGCCCACTTCGTAGAATTGAGCTAGTCGAATATCTGACACTGAGCTGACAAAGATTGACACGCCGACGTTGTTTTAGCAGATTACGCCTGTTTTTCGCGGTAATAATCGCATTGCTGGATGCGTGCAAGGGTGGTCTGATGTTCGCATAACGTGATTCTGGAATCACAACTGCAACAGCGTAAAACCAGAGTAATGACCGCAAGTCAGATAAAAGAAAAAGTCGATCTTCAACGGCCCAGGCTGACCGACGCGCCAGCTCTTAGAGCACTCCAATTTGAAAGCCCGGCCGATGCTGCAAACGACAGGCAAACCAAGACTGCAAAAGGATTAAAGCGGTGTCTGGATATAGCATTTGCTTTGGCAGCGGTATTTTTGCTGGCACCACTTTTATGTATCATCGCTGCCGCCATTAAGGCCAGTAGCCGCGGCCCGGTTCTATTTCAACAACAGCGCTATGGCCTCGATCGTAAAATGATTACCGTCTATAAGTTTCGCACCATGCGAGCCGACATCGAGCCAACGTTTGTACAAGCCAAAAAGGACGACCCACGGGTGACACGCCTGGGCCGCCTGCTAAGACGCACCAGCCTGGATGAGCTACCGCAGCTTTTTAATGTTCTTAAAGGTTCTATGTCGTTGGTTGGGCCTCGCCCGCACCCTTTGACGCTGGATGCGCAATTTGAAAATCATGTACCAAATTTTAATGGACGCTACCGCGTTAAACCGGGCATAACCGGCTTAGCTCAGATTCGTGGATATCGTGGCGAAACCCGGCACATTGACGATATGTTGGGACGTATAGCTTACGACAACGCTTATATCAACAAATGGCACGTGGGTCTTGATTTAAAAATCCTAAGCAAAACCTTGTTTGTGGGCTGGACTCACAAAAACGCGTACTAATCGAATAACGTAGACTACTCAGCACTGACTCTTTCGGATGCTGTTGAATGGCTAAGCGCAATATATTAATCACCGGTGTGAGCCGCGGCCTTGGACAAGCGCTATGTGTCGAATTTGATAAATTGGGCCATCGAGTTGCCGGTTGTGCTCGCGACCAAGAGGCGCTTGAGTCTTTAGAAAAACAGTTGGATTCCAGGCATCATTTTTCGCGTGTTGATTTATGTGATGACGCCGCTGTTGAACAATGGATTAATCAAGTTGTTGACGAATGGGGTGTGCCAGATTTGGTGATAAACAACGCCGCCACTATCAATGAAAATGCTCCCTTGTGGGATGTCCCCCTACCTGAATTTAAGCAGCTGATGGATATCAATATTACCTCTGTGTTTTCCGTCATCAGGCATATCGTTCCGCATTTGATTCATCAAGGCAGTGGCGTTATTGCCAACTTAAGTAGCGGATGGGGCCGATCAGTATCGGCCGACGTGGCTCCCTACTGCGCCACCAAGTTTGCGATAGAGGGTATGACGATGGCTTTAGCACAAGACCTACCGAACAACATTGCTGCAGTACCCGTAAACCCTGGTGTGATTAATACAGATATGTTGCAATCCTGTTTTGGCCCATCGGCAAACGATGCGCCTACACCTGCGCAATGGGCTAAAAAAGCAGCACCATTCTATTTAAAGATAAAGCTTTCCGACAATGGCACGCCTATGACTGTATAGGCCTGCCATTACCAAAATAGCTTCTGGCACACTGTGCCAGCAAATGAAATTACTTAGAACTTGTAGCCCACCACCAGAGCAACATAACTACCATCGACATCACCCAGTGCAATGTCTTCAGCAGGGCTATATTCTGTTTGAAGATAACGTAAACCGAGTGATGTACGCTCCCGAAAGACATACTCGTACTGCACAGCCAAACCGATTGCATCGTCAAACTCGGCGCCGAAGCTAATATCTTGCCCAAAATTTTGTTCCAGAGAGAAGTCGAATTCGGGGTTAAGAATGTAATGCACACCGGCGCCAAATCGATGTGGGCCTCTGTGCAGCATTGCCATAAGCTCTAAAGGCATGCGCGAAAACTCGGTGTCTCCATTGCTTGCACTAATACTGTCTCTGTGAAATCCGATATTTGCACGTACTTCCAAGGTTGGGCTGTACATGAAACCTGCGCCTATCCATAGGCCTACACCTCCACCCGCGGTGACACTGTCGTCATCCTGTGCACCACCTGTTAATTCGACCTCGACCAACTCATCGCCACCTGCGCTGACCAGCGCCCCGACCTGGAATCGGTAATCTGCACTGGCATTGCCCGAAGCAGCCAATAAGATAAACAAGCTTGATAGTGCACCGATAGCCGCCTTTGATATTGTTCCAAATTTCATAGTCATCTCCCTTTTTTTGCAGACGTTCTTTGCAAACATTCTTTGCAAACAATCTTGCAAACAATCTTGCAAACAAGTCGCAAGCTGTGCCAGCTCTACATAATTTTAAATTCGATTCCTACAGTCAGTAAAAATCTAAGCATACGCCTACAAACAATGATCTTGTGCAAATTTAGACGTGACCATCAACCTACTGATTACTTGAACACAAAGGCTATCATAGCTTTATTCTGTTTCGCGTCACCCATTTGTTGGGTCTGTTGATACCAAATGTTAGGCAACTTCTAAAATTAAGAGCATCGAATGCTTAACAGCAAGCAACAGATTTTCTGCATGCACGCGCATAAAAATTCAGGCCGCCTGAACGAGCACGGTGCGAAATCGCGTTTTTAGGAAAGATTGACAAATTCATATCCTGGCGGCATTCACACTGCGAATCCCCGGTCGATTCCCAGTGCATAACTGCTAATAAACCGCCACTTCTCACTATTTTGCAGCGATGCGCCCTGGAAGTGAATTCGAGCGATGATCCCATTTTTCACGCACTTTGGCGGTTATACGGTGTATTACCACCTGTTGACAAAACGCACCATACAGTTTCGTAAACCTTAC
>CAYSZH010000024.1:40717-42332 GCA_964435305.1 uncultured Granulosicoccaceae bacterium | reverse complement strand
CGATATTGTTACACGGCTGCGACAGATATACAGCGAGAGCAGCACTCTACCTGTTATTATCGTGCCGGCAGTGAAAGAGAAAATCAGCATTATGAAAAAGTTCAGGTCAAATAGGCTTTTCGCGACCATTTTAGCGATCGGCCTAACGGGAAGCTTAGCGGGCTGCGGAATCAATAATATTCCCACTTTCGATGAGGCCGTTAACGCCAAATGGAGCGAAGTACAAAATCAGTACAAGCGCCGTGCCGATTTAGTACCGAACCTCATTGAGACTGTTAAAGGTTTCGCCGCTCAAGAGGAAGATGTGCTATTGCAGGTAACCGAAGCACGAGCCAAAGTGTCGCAAATGAATGTCAGCCCGGAAATGCTTAACGACCCGGCTGCCTTCGAACAGTTCCAAGCAAATCAGTCTGGCTTAAGTGGCGCCTTATCCAAATTGATGCTGGTTGTTGAGAACTATCCAGATTTGAAATCGAACGAAAATTTCCTTCAACTCCAGACACAACTGGAAGGTACTGAAAATCGAATTGCGGTTGCAAGACGTGATTACATTAAAGCCGTTCAGACATACAACACTGAGTTGCGCACCATCCCCGGGCGCTGGTGGCACAAATTCATGTATGCAGAATCAACCAAAAAAGAAACCTTTTCTGTAGACGAAGCTGACACTCAAAACCCCACGGTCAATTTCAACGCTAATTGATCTACCGTGTTTACTAACTTATCCCCATTGTTGGCAATCCATTGCAAATAGGCCGCAGCGAAAATAACCAGTGCCAGCCTTATGGACTAACGCTGGCTCATCTTGTATTTGCTTTGATGCTGTTATGCAGCGTGTTCACTCCCAAGACCCATGCTCAAGATGACTCGCTGTTTCCCACGCTGACTGAACGCGTTGTGGATCAAGCCAATATTATCGATGCAAACAATCAAACGGCATTAACTGAGCAGCTCGAGGCACACGAAAACACCACGTCAGATCAAATCGTGGTAGTCACTGTACCCTCACTGCAGGGCATGGACATCGCTGAATTCGCGCTGCGAACTGCAAGAAAAAATGGAATCGGAACGGAAGAAAACAACAACGGTGTGTTGTTCCTTGTGGCACCCAACGAACGCAAGGTTCGAATTGAAGTCGGCTATGGTTTAGAAGGAGCCATCACCGATGGCTTATCCGGGCAAATCATTCGTCGCGACGTTCTACCGTTTTTTCGCGAAGACGACTATCAAGGTGGAATTCGATCAGGTATTAATTCGATTCTGCAAGCGGCGGAAGGCGAATATACGGTCGAACCCGCCTCGAGCAGCAGCAAAAAAGGTATCCACAATTCAAAGTATGGCGAATATATTCCGCTACTGTTTCTCGTGGTTTTTTTTGTGCCCTACGGTTTGCGCAAGCGAGGTTTAGAACGCCTCGCCAACGTTACATTCCCGGCCGGGTTCGCCGGGCTGGCTACCACTCTTTTTAGCAACAATATCGTCCTGGGCCTTGCCGCGGCTGTAATTGTATTTGCGCTTGTTTATCTGTTCAGTAAGCGTCGTGATGATAAAGGCGATGGTGACAATGATGATCCGCATAATCGCCAACATAATCGCCAACATAATCGCCAACATA
>CAYSZH010000024.1:23427-40617 GCA_964435305.1 uncultured Granulosicoccaceae bacterium | reverse complement strand
CATAATCGCCAACATAATCGCCAACATAATCGCCAACATAGTCGCGACAACAACCGTCCCGGCAGAAGTTCCAGCAGTCGCGGTGGATTTAGTGGTGGCGGCGGCGGCTTTGGTGGCGGCGGTGCTTCCGGGAGTTGGTAATGGCTTTTCTTACAAGCAACGAAAAAAAGGCCATTAGAGAGCAAATAGCACACACCGAATCGCGTACGCGTGGAGAAATAATCACCGTTGTTGCCAAGCAAAGCGATGACTACCGTTATATCCCTATTCTATGGGCAGCAGTTATTGCGCTAAGCGTACCCGCCTGGTATTTCTTATATCAAACCTTCGCACAAAGTGATTGGCAATATCCTGGCGAAGCCAATACGAGCTGGCAGATTTTATATCCCATTCAAGTATTGGTTTTTTTCGCTGTCGGTATGCTCTTTCAGTACACACCGATTCGGATGTTACTTATACCTGAAAGTATTAAGTTGCGTCGCGCTAGAAGGCATGCGCATGAGCAGTATTTCATTCAAAATCTGCATGGCAGCACGCACAATTGTGGCATTTTAATCTTTGTCTCGGTGGCAGAGCACTATGTTGAAATAATTGTGGAAAAAGGTATTAGCGAAGGTGTGGACAATGCTGTATGGCAATCCACAGTCGACGAATTTGTGACGCTGGTGCGTCAAGGCGAAATTGGCAAAGGGTTTCAAAACGCCATTGAGCATTGCAGAGAAATTTTATGGCAGCACTTCCCTGCTGACAATGAAAAGACCAATGAATTTACCAATCATTTGATTGAAGTGTGAGCTTAACTACGCAGCTTAAGCAGCTCTTGCTCAGAATGTTTTTTGGATACCGCAATGGTACAGCTTTGATTAGTCAAGAATTCCTTGTAAGGTGTGGAGTATCGCGTTGAAAACATAAGCGATAACAAATCAATGGAGGATAAACATGGCTGTATCAGGACCACTCACAGAACTACCTATTACTACCTCAAATAGCGGTTTTTACACCAATTTTAATAAAGTCGTTGCACTCGCTTCAAAAATCATCATCGCGTTAATCGTTTTTTGGGCCGCACTGTTTCCAGAAAAAGCCGGCACTGTGTTAGGCACCATGAAATCATGGTCGTTTGACAATCTAAATTACTACTACACATGGTCAGTTGCTTTTTTTGTTGTAGTTTGCTTGGTAATTGCGATACATCCTAGCTGGGGAAAAATAAAATTGGGCGATGGCGGCGCGCCAGAATTTTCAAATTTCTCATGGTTTTCAATGATGTTTGGCGCCGGTATTGGTATTGGCATGCTCGGTTACGCCACAGGCGAACCCATGTGGCACATAGGCGACAACCCGCTTATACGAATGAGCACCATTGAGGTGCAAGCGGCCTTGGACGCAGCCGGTATCGCCGTTGCTGAAGGGAGCACTGCAATGGCAACCTACACAGCTCAAGTGGCTGCGGGCGCGATAAGCCCTATTCCAGACCTGGTCGTTGCCAAAACCGAATCTGCAATTACATCGACCTATCGTTATTCTTTTTTGCACTGGGGAATGGGTGCCTGGGCCTGTTATGCATTGGTCGGCATCTCACTGTCGTTTTTTGCTTACTCCCGAGGTTTACCCTTAACCATTCGCTCAACTTTGGCCCCCTTGTTTGGTCGTTCCCTTTCCGGGCCCGTCGGGCATTTTGTTGATATCACTGCTGTTGTGGCAACCATACTGGGCATCAGCCAAACCATTGGCCTAGGGCTGGACTCATTTTCTGCTGGGCTTTATAACTTTACGGGTGCTGAGTGGTTGATGACCACGAATGACGAGGGCGTTACCGTGCCATCAACTGGCTCCATGCTACTGGCACTCGGGGTTGTGATGGTCTGTTCTACCCTGTCGGCACTGTCGGGCGTGGGCAAAGGCATTAAGTGGTTAAGTAATATCAACATGGTTCTATCATTTAGCCTGCTCGCTTTCTTTGCGATCTTTGGCTCCACCTTGTTTGCAATGAAAATTCTGGGCTTTGGTTTGTTCGATTACATTATTAATTTGCCTGCCATTACCTTTCAGGTATTTCCTGCTGAAGGCGCCGGTAGCCCTGGTGAATGGCAAGGTTGGTGGTCAATTTTCTATTGGGCCTGGTGGATCGCTTTCGCACCTTTTGTCGGTATCTTCCTGGCACGTATTTCCAGAAACCGCAGTATAAGAGAGTTCGTTCTCGGTTCGATTGTCGCGCCATCTTTCATGTGCTTTTTATGGTTTGCACTGTTGGGAGGTACGGCAATAGATCTCGAGCTGAACGGTACGGCTAACGGGAGTATTTTTGCAAAAAGTCTAACCGCACAGTTATATGAGACGATTAACGTCATGATGCCAGCTGCATCTGCATTTTTATCGGTGCTAATTGTTATTTTACTACTGACCTACCTTGTCACATCGGCAGATTCTGCCGTGCTTGTGGTCAACACCATAAATGCAGGTGGCTCTGAAACGGCAGCGTCCAAGCACCACATCATCATGTGGGGGCTTATTCTCACCGCGGTTATCGCAGCCTTGCTTTTAGCAGGTGGGCTAAGTGCAATCCAGTCCGCCATGATTATTGGGGCAATACCGTTTTCTTTTATGATGATCTTGATGGGTATATCGCTTATCAAGGCGTTGATAAGAGATGATATGCGGCGTAAGGGCTAATGGGTGAGGGCACGTTTAATTGGTGTTTTTTTGGCGTGTTAAACGCCTTTGTAAATTAAACCCGCTCTGCCAAGGCACACGATTTTGTTGAAAAACAAGCCGTGTGCCTTGGCTCGTTTTGATTCCTGGCAATTGCCGCGTTATTGCAACCATGCAAAGCGAGCTGCCAAGAGTACGCTGTCATTCCGTTTGGATTTCGCTAACTAAGGATGAGCCGCTCTTGTATTCGCAACGGGTTTATTTTAGATCATCAAAGTTACAGAAAAAGTAATCATGCTCTGACACCTGGTTTTGGTAACCAAATCGAATCATATGCATGCTGAGTTCGCGTACATAATAAAAGCTCTCGCCGCTGTTCGTTAGCACCCGCCAAAATTCATCACCTGATTTTCTCGCAATGGTGATCGTGCTACTGCCATCCTGATCACGTGTGTAACTCTCGGTTATCCTCCCAGTTGCCACTCTGCAGTAATCAGTTCCTTCAATCAACTCTCCTGTTACATCGACAGTAGTTTCCCATCTATGAGAGTAAGTGCCGACCCATGAACCACTGCCCTGTTCCACTAACCGCCGCATGTCTCCATCCACGCTGACTTCGCTTGTGAACTTTTGGCTTAGAGAAAAATCGTCGGTGAAGCCCCATGAACCACTCCATTGGACTGTGTTTGCTGTGACAAGCCGCTCAGCGCTTCGAATGTTATGTCGAGGCTCTGGCATCACTCTGTGGAACAGCTGGCCACTACCATTCGAATCGATGTCGGCTATCGTTATCGAACCTTCATAGACAGACACGCGATTATCTTCAGTACCCATATACGGCCTTTCGCCAGGCATCTCATTCTCAAAGTAATTGGCAATAAACAGAAGGCTCATTTGCTTTTCATCAGCAATAAAAACCATATTCACTTCTTCCACTCGCGGGTCAGTGCCCTCAATAAGCTCATCCAGATTGCTCGTGCCATCACCATCAAGATCCCATCGATTGGTGTCGAACTGATCAGCGTTAACTTGAAACACCTCGGCAGCATTAATACCGCTCTTATATTGTTGCTCAAAGCTAGCCAGTTCGATGTCACCGTTTTCGTCAAAAAAGACAATGGACAAAAAGCGCTCAGTGCTGGTTGGCAATACAGCATCAACAGACCAGAATTCATCACCAACCCAATTAAGCGATGTGCTGAATTCTCCCCAAGTCAATTGCAGCTTCAATTCCTTCGATTGATAGGCAGGAACAGTCACTTCAAAAGTGACGTCGATGTTGTTTTGAACCATAGGGTCTGGCATATCATCCAATGCACCATTGACCAGTCGCGGATCGGTGCCCGCGATGAGCTCATCAAGATTGCTGACACTATCGCCATCAAGATCCCATCGATTAGTGTCGAACTGATCAGCGCTAGCTTGAAACACTTCCATAGCATTAACGCCGGTGCGGTACAGTTGCTCAAAGCTGCCCAGTTCGATGTCGCCGTTTTCGTCAAAAAAGACGATAGTTAAAAGATGCTCAGTGTTGGCTGGCAAGACAGCGTCGACAGACCAGAACTCATCACTAATCCAATTGAGTGAGGTGCTGTATTCTCCCCAAGTCAATCGAAGCTGTAATTCTTTTGATTGATAAGCAGGGACGGTAATTTCAAAAGCGACGTCCGTGTTGGTACGTACCACGGGAACTGGCTCATCGAAGGCAGCCTCATTTTCTGTCAGATCGATATTGTCAGTCGAATCCAACAGGGGTTTACTGCTTTCTTGGTCGGCTTGCTGTAGTGGCTCTGCTTCAGCTGAGGTATCAGACGAATCAACGAGCTCATTAGTAGCTTCATTGCTAATACTCCCATTGTTTATCGTTTCGTTGTTGATATTAGCGCTGTTGATATTCTCGTCACTAGTATTCTGTTCACTAATACTCTCGTTACTAATACTCTCGTTACTAATACTCTCGTTGCTCGTGGCGTCGTTATTGATGGGCTCGTTAGAAGAAGCCAGATTACTGGAACTCTCATTAATTTCTGTATTGTTGTTGCTACCATCAACAACGACATCATTGGCTGCCGCAACCGCTGGCGAGTCACTCGAATTTGAGCAGGCTGTCAGTAGCAACGAACTGAATAGGAATTAAGGTAATTATTCGCATAGAGATTTAGATTAAGCGCCAGGAAGATGTGCTAATCACCAGTATAGCGCTATTGCAACTAACCGCTTTTTCTAGGTGCTGGTAGAATTCAACATCGTGCTTGGTACTATTACCATACGATGCTTATTATCCACGCGACCATTAGCTATTCAATGATTTCCGCATCTACTTCTACATCTGTAGATGTCGAATTGACACAATAGAACCAGTTCATTGTGCCTACCTTTAAAATACTCAACACCTGTAGCGTGTTATAAAGCGTATAAATCTATTTCAATTCACTATTCAATCAACATCTTTTTAAAAAACACTCGACTAAATCCATCCTGTGTTTTTCGCTCTATCTCTTGATAACCCATCTTAGGGTACATCAGCAAATTTTCAAACATAGCTTCATTAGTGTAAAGTTCAACAGCGGCGTATTGTTTTGCTAATGCCGTTTGTTCAACAAATGCAATCAACTTCCGGCCGATGCCGTTTCCGGCATGCTCTGGAAATACCGCAACGTTTTCCAAGTGTATACAGTTTGATTTGGGATAGAACACGATATAGCCAAGCATTGAATCGTCACACACCGCAATGTGTACCTTTTGGGCTTCAATTTGACTGGCAAAATCTGCAATCATAGGGGCGGGTTCACGCCCAATTCTACTTAAATACTTTGCATAAGCTTCCCTGGCACAGCGTTGCACGGCTTCCAGATCAGCAAGCGTCGCCTGTTTTATGCAGATGTTTTCCGTATTCATCAGGAATGATCAAGAACGCATTCTTAGGTTTCTTTTGCGGATGAATTCGCCGTTTGCGGTAACACCTCTTTTGCCAGAAAGACAGTGCAAAACGCAATTGGTGCGAGCAGCAACAAGGCCCAACGCAAGCCAAACAATTCAGACAAAAAACCGATCAACGGAGGTGCAATTAAAAATGCGGTAAAGGCAATCATGCTTATTGCCGCCACGTTGTCGGCAGCGGAACGACCTGGCCGACGCGCTACCGCGCTCACGGCCAAGGGATATACAATCGCGACACCCATCCCGGACAATGCAGCCCCAAAAAAGGCGATGACAACATTGGGCGCCATTGCAAAAGTAGCAATTCCTAATGTGGCAGCAAACCCGGACACCAGTAACAATCGGTAGTCGCCATAGCGCTCAGCCAGCGAGTCACCACTTAGCCGTACGACTGCCATAACAACAGAGAAAAACGCATAGGTCACACTGATGACAATTGGCGGAGCATCTAGAATGGAGCGCATAAACACCGCAGACCAGTCAATAAAAGCACCCTCCACCACCATCACACCTATGGGCATAAGGCATAGCAGCATCACAGAAGGATGAGGTAATCGGAATAACTTATCATCGCCTGACTTCGTTTCTGGTAATCCGCTTTTGGGTAACAGCGAGGACATGTAATATCCAACCACAGCAATCACTGGCATCACGATCACAAAATGCGCTTGTACAGAAAACCCGAATTGCGCAATAGCACCACCTAAAAGCGCACCGACCATAGAACCCAAACTCCAAAAGCCATGGCAACGTGACATCAGCCGTGTATCCATGGCAGCTTCAATACGATCTGCTTCTGTGTTCATGGCCACTTCGATTATGCCAACGGCAAACCCACAAGCAAGTAAAGCCATGGCAAGTAACATGGCAGAATCTGCAAACGCGGGCAGAACAAAAAGGATCGCCCAAAGCGGCAAGAATATCTGACAGGCTTTGCGATAACCTGTGCGTTCCATGATCCGCCCTGCAACGAGCAAACCGACGACGGTACCTAATGGAATAGCCAGTAAGCACAAACCCAACATCGCATCAGACAGAGTCAAATTAGCTTTGATATCCGGTATGCGTGGAATCCAGTTTCCAAGCACCACGGCTTCAAGAAAAAACACGCTGAAAATCGCTGTGATGATCCTGCGTCTGTCCTTTGTTTGCACCAAAAGTCCTCGTCCTGACATAACCCGACGGCTGCAGGTAAGAATAAGAATGTCGGCCAGTATACGGGGTTCTGTTTACCTGTACTATATTGGGTTAAAGCGCTATTTTCGATCGAGTACAAAGTAGGATTTTAAGACATGAGCGATGCACGAGTTATAGTTATTGGTGGTGGTGTAGCTGGCTGTAGTGCGCTTTATCATCTGGCACTACGTGGCTGGACCGACACACTGTTGCTTGAAATGGATGAACTCACATCCGGTTCTACCTGGCACGCCGCAGGTAACATTCCAACGTTTTCCAGCAGCCGCAATATCATCAAATTGCAGCACTACAGCACCCAGTTGTACGACCAGCTTGCCAAAGACCCGAATTACCCAATTAACTATCATCAAACCGGGTCCATCCGTCTTGCTCAAAACGAAGCGCGCTGGCAGGAATTTAAACATGTCGCGGATATGGCCGTTGCTATGGGCATCGAGTACGAACTACTGTCCCCGGCCGAGATGGAAGCACGGTTACCGTTTTTAAACACAGAAGGTTTATTAGGCGGTCTCTGGGATCCACACGATGGTGACATCGATCCAAGTCAGCTCACTCAAGCGCTTGCCTCGGCGGCGCGTAACATGGGTGCTTCAATAAAACGTTTTAGCCGTGTCACCGCAATTGAGAAAAAAGGCAGGCTGTGGGAAGTCACTACACCTGAAAAAACCTACACGGCTGAAACTATTATCAATGCGGCGGGTTACCGAGCAGCAGAAGTCAGCGCTCTTGTGGGCCAGTTCCTGCCAATCGTATCGATGCAGCATCAGTATCTGGTGACAGAATCCATTAGCGAACTGGAGCAACATGATGGATTAATACCCCTGGTACGTGACCCAGACGATTCGTATTATTTACGCCAGGAAAAAACAGGCCTCATACTAGGCCCATACGAAAAACAGGCTACACCGCACTGGCCTGATGGCAAGCTGCCAGAAGATTTTGCGTACCAGCTCTACAACGATGACCTGGAACGCCTTGAGTGGTATATAGAGGCTGCCTGTAATCGAATGCCTATACTGGGCACAGTCGGCGTACAACGCGTCATCAACGGGCCTATCCCCTACACCGCCGATGGTATACCCAACGTAGGCCCCGCCGCCGGCCTAGACAATTTTTATCACTGCAACAGCTTCAGTTTTGGCATCTGCCAGGGTGGTGGCGCCGGCAAAACCATTGCTGAATGGATTATCGATGGCCGCCCCGAGTGGGACATGTGGTCGATGGACTCACGCCGCTTCGGTCACTATGCCACACAAGAATACGTCGTCGAAAAGGCCAAAGAGTTATACGGCCAAGAGTACGCCATTATGTTCCCACACGACGAATGGCCTGCCGGACGGCCGGGGCTGCTCAGCCCACTTTACGAAACGCTTAAAAGCAAAGGCGCTCAATTTGGTGCACGCGGCGGCTACGAACGTCCACAATGGTTTGCTATCGATGGTGATCAAACCGATGCAGAACCGGGCTATGGACACGGCCCATGGTATGACGCAGCGAAACGAGAATCTTTGCATGTCAGTGAGCACGTGGGCGTTCTCGATTTATGCGGCTTTGCTAAATTTGAGATAAGTGGAGACGGCAGTGGTGCATGGCTCGATAGCTGTATTGCCGGTGCTGTTCCAAATGAAGGTCGCTTAAGTCTTAGCTACTTCTGCTATCCAAGCGGAGGCATCGCCTGCGAAATGACCATCACCTGCATTAGCGCTGATCATTACATTCTGATTTCGGGTGCACCTACACGCGTACACGATCTGGACTGGTTGCAAAAGGCACTGCCTGATGACGCCGCCATTAGCATTAACGATGTAACAGATGAAAACAGCACGCTGGTTCTTGCCGGCCCACAATCGCGCAAGCTATTGCAGGAACTAACAGAAACAGATTTATCCAATGACAATTTCAAATGGCTGACCATGCAAAACATCCAAGTTGCAGGTGTTGATGCCATGGCCTTAAGGGTGAACTACATTGGTGAACTCGGCTGGGAACTCCATCTATCAAACGAGAACACCTTAGCGGTGTATCAGGCCTTGTTTGATAGCGCAGCCAAACTACACATTCCACTGCAGGACTTTGGACAATACGCAATGGAATCCATGCGCCTTGAAAAAGGGTATCGTGCCGTGCAGCACGAGCTGGATCACGAAACATCACCACTAATGGCTGGGCTCAATCGCTTTATCAAGCTTGAAAAAAATGCACCTTTCCCGGGTAAGGAGGCACTGCTAGCCGAATTGGATGAAGGTTCTGAGCTATCTTATGTGCAGTTACTATTGGATGATCACCAGTACGATGCAATGTATGGCTGCACCATTGTCAGCAACGACGACATGGTCGGATATACCACCAGTGGTGGATATGGTTTTCGGCTACGTAAAGGGATTGCTTTGGGGTATGTTACGTCCAGCTTGGCCAGACCAGGAACAAAGCTTCAGGTACGCATTTTCGATGAAACCGTGCAAGCCGAAGTTGTTGCAGAACCAGCTTTTGACCCGAACAACGATAAACTACGCGCTTAAGCTCAGATGGTTAGGCAAGATTAAGCAGGCGAATTGGTAGGCCACAGTTAGAAGAAAAGACAGACAAAAAAGCCAGGCAACTTGTCCTGGCCTTTTTTTGTCACAACTTGAAAGAGGCGACTTCGTTAGTATTCAGCTGACAATCAACACAAAGGCAGCTAAAGACGCATTATTTTCCGACTTTCTTATTACCTTTAATCGGCACAACCTTTTCGCCCATTTCGGAAGAAAGCGCATTAAGGTATTTGGCAAATTCTGCACCTACCTCATCGTGTGCCAATGCAAACTCAACTTGTGCTTTCAGATAGCCTAACTTGCTTCCACAGTCGAAACGACGACCATCAAAATTGTAGGACAAGACGCGTTGCTCGCCCAGCAGCTCGGCAATAGCGTCGGTAAGCTGAATTTCGTTGCCCGCACCGCGCTGGGTATTTTCGAGTAACTCAAAAATACGTGGCGTTAAGATGTAACGCCCAACTACGGCTGTGTTACTTGGCGCATCTTTTACGGCTGGTTTTTCAACAATTCCGGATACTTCCATCAAGCCAGGTTTGACCTCATTACCGGCAACGATTCCGTAGGAACTAACCTCTTGTTTCGGAACGGTTTCGGTTCCCAAAATGGAACAGTGCTGATAATTGAACACATCCACCATTTGGCTAAGGCAGGATTGCTCGGAGAAATTAATCAAATCGTCGGCAAGTATGACAGCGAAGGGTTCGTTATTCACGACGGGACGTGCACATAAAACGGCATGCCCAAGCCCAAGGGCTTCAGACTGGCGGATAAAAACACAGTTGACGTGCTTTGGCAAAATGCCGCGCAGCACTTCGAGCATCTTCTCTTTGCCTTTGGCTTCGAGTTCACGCTCCATCTCATAGGCCGTATCAAAGTGATCTTCAATTGATCGCTTATTACGACCCGTGACAAAAATCAGGGTATCGACACCCGCCGCAACAGCCTCTTCGGCCGCATATTGAATTAGCGGCTTATCAACCACTGGAAGCATTTCCTTCGGATTCGCTTTCGTCGCCGGTAAAAACCGGGTACCCATGCCAGCGACAGGAAATACTGCTTTTTTAATTTGCTTCATTTTTTCTCCAGCCCAGACGGTTTTTTACAAAACCCCATATCTTATCGTTTCTGATCGCTTCTGATCACCACGCAAAGCATGGTACGCCACAGCTACGCGCACCGCCTTCCGTGACTAATTTTTGGTACTATTTGCAACTAGCAAGCCAAATAACAGTGAGAGATTAATAATGACCTTCATCGTCACAGAGAATTGCATCAAGTGCAAATACACAGACTGTGTAGAAGTCTGCCCAGTGGATTGCTTCCATGAGGGGCCCAATTTTCTCGTTATCGACCCTGAAGAATGCATAGACTGTTCGCTGTGTGAGCCTGAATGCCCTATTAACGCCATTGTCGCCGAAGAGGACATGAAGCCCGAAGACGAGCCTTACCTCGCTCTAAACGAAGAACTTTCCGCTATATGGCCTGTTATCACCGTTCAAAAAGACCCACCAAGTGACGCTAAAGACTGGGAAGACAAACCAGATAAACTCAAACTTCTGGAGCGTTGAGCCATGCTCAAAATCAATCATCCCCCAGTCCGAATGTAATCTTAACGCGACGCGAATTTGGCGTCGCGGTAATAATTGACACGCCGCATTACTAGCCACAAAAATTCACCGATTCGGGCAGCCGCAATGAAAATTCGGGGCTGGCACCAGGCCCGCAAAAGCCAGGACTCAAGCACTAGCCCATTGGCGTTATTCACTGTATTTCAAATGGCCTCGAATCGAGGTAAATAGCTCATAAGCGATAGTCCCTGCCGCGCTGGCCAAAATACCAACGTCATGTTCCGGGCCCCACAGTATTGCCCTATCGCCTGTTACGGCTTGAGGACATTCACGCAAATCAATTGCGATGGAATCCATCGATACTCTACCCACGATGGGACATTTAACGCCATGCAACTGTACGCTGGCTGATTCATCAAGCACACGAGGCAACCCATCGCCATAGCCCACAGCCAACAAGCCAATGTCCATAGGTTCAGGTACAGAATAGAGCTGAGAATAACCAATCGATGCGCCCGAGGGCATTGATTTTCTGGAGAGTAATGGGGCTGTCGCACGCATAACCGGCTTTAAGTTAACCGAGCCGATAGACATTGCCTCCCCGCCAACCTCAGACGCAATCGGATTATTGCCATACAGCATGATGCCGGGTCGAACCCATTCACTTTTCGTTTGTGGAGATGCAATCACTGCAGCAGAATTGGCCAGGCTGCTGTGCAGCGAGCGGCCCCTTACCACCTGCGCAAAATGCTGCACTTGCTCGTTGATATGTTTATTGGGAGGTGCGTCTGCACAGGCTAGGTGACTCAACACACCAAACCAATTAATGCCATCACTTTGCGCGAGTATTTCGCTGGCCTGCGACACATTGAAACCAAGCCTGCCCATACCAGTATCAACTTTTAGCCACGCAGACAGGGTCTGAGCAAAAGGTGAATTGGCATACCACGTCAACTGGGCTGTATCGTGGATAACCGGCCACAAATCTAGCCGCTGCATTTCTTTACACTCGCCAAGACTCTGGGGTCCTTGCAAAATCAGAACAGGCTGCTTTACACCAGCGTCTCGCAATACCTGCGCTTCAGCTAAACACACAACCGCAAAACCATCTGCCTCATTAAGAGTTGCTGCCACTTCTACCGCACCATGACCATAAGCGTTGGCTTTAACAACAGCCATGACCTTTTGACCAGCCGCCAGTGCTTTAGCTTGTGCGAAATTATGTCTCAGGGCTGAACGGGATATGCTTAGCTCAACTGATCTTGCGCGCAAGCTCATCGCTTTAACCTAGCTAAATTCGCCCGCGTATACTTCTGAAGAGTAGTTTTCGAAACGTGTAAATCGACCAAGAAAGGTCAGCATGACACTGCCAATGGGTCCGTTACGTTGTTTTCTGATAAGGATTTCGGCTTTGCCCTTGCTCTCTTCATCGTCCGGGTTATACACCTCATCACGATAAATAAAAATAATCACGTCTGCATCCTGCTCAATCGCACCCGATTCGCGTAAGTCGGACATAACCGGACGTTTATCGGGCCGCTGCTCTAAACTACGATTAAGCTGCGACAGCGCCACAATAGGGACCGATAGTTCTTTGGCCAGCGCCTTGAGCGAGCGCGAAATTTCGGAAATCTCAGTGGCACGGTTTTCACCACCACCAGATACCTGCATCAGTTGCAGGTAATCAATCACAATTAAACTGATACCGTGCTCTCTTGCCAGTCGTCTGCAGCGTGCACGAAGTTCATTTGGTGTTAGCGCGGGTGTGTCGTCTATGAACAAATTACGCTTTTGATTAAGAAGGGTGATGGCCGATGTCACTCTTGGCCAATCTTGCTCGGCCAAATTACCGGTGCGCAGTTTTTGTAACTCTACTCTGCCAAGTGAAGAGATCATTCTCATCCCAAGTTGTTCAGCTGGCATTTCCATGCTGAATACGGCGACCGGTGCATCCGCTGTCAGCGCCGCATTTTCCGCAAGATTCATGGCGAATGTGGTTTTACCCATCGATGGCCGACCAGCAACAATGATCAAGTCTGAGTCTTGCAGCCCGCTGGTTTTTTCATCAAGCTCATCGAAGCCTGTGGACAGCCCCGTAATTGCAGCATCGGACTCGAATAGAAAATTGATTCTTTCGATGGCATCTGCCAATACCGTTTTAATATTACTGAATCCGCCACCACCTACGCGCCCTGTTTGATCTGCGATCGCAAATACTTTGGATTCAGCCGTATCAAGTAACTCTTTGCTTGTGCGACCACCACTGTCAAATGCGCTATCGGCAATTTCGTTGGCTACACCAATGAGTTGGCGTAAGACGGATCGCTCCCGCACTATCTCGGCGTAGGCTTTTATATTGGCAGCGCTGGGGGTTTCCTGGGCAAGTGCGCCAACATAGTGCACACCATTGGCATCTTCAAGTAAACCAATTTGATCCAATGCACCGCATACAGTGACCACATCGGTTGGGGAGTTATCTGACACCAATGTGTTAATTGAGCGGAAAATCAGGCGGTGGTTGTACTGGTAAAAGTCGCTCTCAGCGACCAAGTCGGAGATCTTGTCAAAGGCACCTGAATCGAGCATCAAACAGCCTAAAACTGCTTGCTCTGCTTCTATCGAGTGCGGTGGCATTCTGGCAGCACTTAACTGCGCTGCAAGCTCGCTGGTGGATTCGAAATCCACCGTAAAGTCATCCGGAGTTGAGACCATTGACACGCCTTAAAAGGGAAGCCGGGGACTAAAGTTGTATTCGGCCTGAAACAATATCAGGCCGAATCATACTGCGGTAAATCTGGAAACAAATATTTAAACTTTACTCGCAGGTCAAAATGCAGAGTATGAAGCGTTAGTCCGCTTCTTCGCCGACTACATCAATAACGACTTCAACGTCGACATCGGAGTGCAGGTGCAGGGAAATCGGGTGTTCTCCAACCATGCGTAATGGACCATCTGGAAGCCTGATTTCTTTCTTTTCAACAGCGACCCCAGCAGACTCAATAGCGCTTCGGATCTCTTCGGTACCAACTGAACCAAACAGCTTACCTTCTGTACCGCTGCGCGAGGTAATTGTGACCTTCATACCCTCTAGCTTGGCAGCACGTTGCTGAGCGGCACCAAGCGCTTCAGCCTGCTGCTTTTCGAGTTCGGCACGACGCTGTTGAAATGCCTCGACGTTTTCTTTGGTCGCCATTTCAGCTTTGCCCTGCGGCAACAGAAAGTTTCGAGCAAACCCTGACTTAACGTCAACCAGATCACCCAAACTACCCACGTTGTCAATTTTTTCAAGAAGAATAACTTGCATGTGTATCCCCGATACGTAATCTAAAGCTGGCGCAACCGAACAAGATTGTCAGCCACTCCAAGCGCTCCTACCAACAAAACCGTTTGCGGTAGCAGTATTAAAATATATATGCCAACCAACCAACCCTGGTTCATGCCTCGTTGCTTGACGAGCCAGTGCAGTACCGACATGCCTTGCAAAAAGAACACAAACATCAAAACTGATGCAATGGCAATCCAGATTGCACCTTTAAGTGCAATTGCAAGTAGCAACGAGATTGCTGCGGCTACCGCTGCCTGCTTGCCCAGCTGCAGGCTATGAAACTCTTTTTGAAAACCACCCGGGTTAAACAATTTTGCCTGCCATGAGCGAGCAAAAAAAAGCCCGCATACCACGATGACAACAACCCAGTTACCCACCGATGCTGCCAGTAAGGCCGACATGTTTTCCATTAGCGCCTGTACATCAGCCTCGGACAAGACGTTTTTTTGCGACTCCGTTAACGGCCCCATGCTGTTCAACAACGCAGCGTTCCAATACGCCTGCAACGGCTGTTGATAAACAACTGCTGCCAGTGCCGCGACAATCGCAAAAGGCACAGAGGCTAATATCGCATTTCCTAAACTAACAGTGTGACGCAAGACGGCACTTACCAACAATGCTCCACCCCATACAACCAACATCATCAGCGCTATACGCAAACTCAGTAGCTCTGCAAAAAAAGCTAAGGCAAGCACCATTACCGCGGCTGCCGCGATGGTCTGCACTCCAGCCACTTCGCCGTGCCTGAGTATGACAAACCCGACAACCGCGCCGCTAAGCATAAAAACTACCGGTGTGACGAGCAATCCGAACACCAGTATTTGTTCAAAAAAAAGTACTCCAAGGTAAAACAGAATTGCCGCCATGGCTGCCGCCAACCATTGGCCAAGCTCCGCAATCCGGGCTATACCTAACATACTTTGGTCACAGACGATTTACTCGAGGGGCGAGGCCTACGTCGTATTACGCCTGTAGATCCTGTGTTAGTGCTGATCAGTGTACGGCAGCAGCGCGATGTAACGGGCGCGCTTGATCGCTGTTGATAGCTGACGCTGGTAACGGGCTTTAGTACCTGTAATGCGACTAGGAACAATTTTGCCCGTCTCAGTTACAAAGCCTTTGAGTAGTTCCAGATCTTTGTAATCTATCTGTGTAATACCTTCTGAGGTAAAACGGCAATATTTGCGACGACGAAAGTAACGTGACATTAGAATCTCCGAATCTTATTAAGACTAACTGGCAGGTAAAGCGTCATCAGACGCCATTTCTTCGGCTAAGTCATCAGCTTCAGCTGACACTTCATCGCCATCGTCAGAATCATCCGCACCGGCACTTCGTGCACGACGCTCTTCATCGCCACGAGTCTCTTCTTTCTTGATCAAAGGAGAGGCTGCAGTCACTGGCCCATCTTGTAGAAGAACCATGTGCCGAATAACCGCATCGTTGAATTTAAACGCGCTGGTTAGCTCATCAAGTGCATCTTGCTTACACTCGATGTTTAGAAGTGTGTAGTGCGCTTTGTATATTTTGTTGATTGGATAGGCAAGCTGGCGTCGCCCCCAGTCTTCCTGGCGATGAACCACACCTTCATGATTCTCGATAATGCCGCGGTAACGTTCTACCATCGCAGGCACTTGCTCGCTCTGATCCGGATGGACCAGAAACACGATTTCGTAATGACGCATTGTTTCTCCCGTGGAATTTGCCCGCCTGAAACAGTGGCTGGACAAGGAGTTGTTAAGGCAAAATTGCCAGTTTCTCAGCCGGCTAATGATACAGCACTCGGCACGAGTGCACAATGACGTCTCTTCAGTGTTAGATCAACGTGGCCGCCGCCCGCCCAGACCGGCTGAAATTCACCGCTTTGTCTCTACGACGCGCTGTCAGATCGCTGCCGGCGAGCTTCAAACAGAGATATTCCATTCGCCACGGATACATTCAGGCTCTCCACCGAGCCTTGCATCGGGATCGAAAACAAAGCATCACAGGTTTCTCTGGTGAGCCTTCGCAGACCCCGCCCTTCAGCGCCCAGCACGATAGCGCTGGGACCTGTGAAGTCTGTTGCAAATAAGGAGGCTTGCGCTTCGCCAGCCGCGCCATAAACCCATATGCCAGAATCTTGCAGCTTGTGCAACGCGCGCTGTAAATTAGTGACCTGAAAGAGCGCTATGGTCTCGGCAGCACCACAGGCGACCTTTCGCACAACGGGCGTGACGCCAACACTGTTGTCCAATGGCACCACAACCGCATGTGCACCAGCCGCATCCGCGCTGCGCAAACACGCACCAAAATTGTGTGGGTCCTGCACGCCATCGAGTACAAGCACTAATGCAGGCTCACTAAGCTGCGCAATATGCGCTATTAAATCCTGCTCATCGCCAGCCGCTTTACCCAGATATTCGGCGAGCACACCCTGATGCTCAATATCACCGGCCAGTGCATCAAGTTCGCGCCGGGATTGTTCGACAACCGGAATGTCAGCACGACCTGCCAAGTCAAGCACCACTCGCATTCGGTTATCTCGCCTTCCCTTAAGCACTAGCAAGCGCTGCGTACCGTTGGCGTTTGATTTAAGCAGCGCTCTAACGGCGTGCAAGCCGCCAACAAGCGACAGTTCAGCACCGCTCATGGCAGGGCCACCCATTGGCGCTCAGTCAATACACAAATTAATTTTCGCATCAACGGCGTTTTCCCGTGCTTCTCTTTTTTGTGCTTTTAGCTGCCACTTTGGCTTTCTTCTTAGCTGAGGTTTTTGCCGTGGCTTTGGCTTTCTTCTTAGCTGAAGTTTTTGCAGTGGCTTTGGCTTTCTTCTTAGCTGAGGTTTTCGCCGTGGCTTTGGCTTTTTTCTTAGCTGAGGTTTTCGCTGTGGCTTTGGCTTTTTTCTTAGCTGAGGTTTTCGCTGTGGCTTTTGCTTTCTTCTTAGCTGTGCTTTTCGAGGTGGCTTTGGCTTTTTTCTTAGCTGTGCTTTTCG
>CAYSZH010000024.1:19775-23327 GCA_964435305.1 uncultured Granulosicoccaceae bacterium | reverse complement strand
TTCTTAGCTGTGCTTTTCGAGGTGGCTTTGGCTTTTTTCTTAGCTGTGCTTTTCGAGGTGGCTTTGGCTTTTTTCTTAGCTGTGCTTTTCGAGGTGGCTTTGGCTTTTTTCTTAGCTGTGCTTTTCGCAGTGGCTTTGGCTTTTTTCTTAGCTGTGCTTTTCGCAGTGGCTTTGGCGCTCTTCTTAGCCGTAGTTTTCGCCTTCTTTTTAGCCGTAGATTTAGCTTTCGTCTTATCTGAGGTTTTCGCTTTCTTCTTTGCCGTGGTTTTTGCTGTTGAATTAGCCTTCTTGCCAGTCGTGGATATTGTTTCGTTCTCGCGCGATACGGCGGCGTCTTGCGGTGTCTTCTCGGTTTCTTCAGGCGCAGATTTTTCAATCACATCCACAGCAGAAGCAAGCGGTTCTTCTTTGTTGATGTCTCCGGAAGTTTCCGATGCGGTATCACTACCAAGTTCTTTGACTTTCTTCCTGGTGACAACTTTCACCTTCACATCTGATTTTTCAGCAGCGGACGCAACAGCCATTACAGGTTTAGCCTTAGGCTTACGTTCTGGCTTAGCACCCTTCTTTAAGCTTAATGTGCTGGCCTTACTGATGTCGATTTGTTCTTTTGTTTCAGAAACAGGCTGCGCAGGCATTTTTGATGTTGGTTGAGAACGACGCTTGTCACTCTCACTACCTTCAACCTCACTAAAATCAATTTTTCGTTCCTCGAGATTCACAGCTTCTACGCGCACATGAATTTCATCACCCAGTTTGTACTGTCGACCGGTTCTTTCACCTGTCATCGCTTGTGCCGGTTGATCAAAGCGGTAGTAGTCACGTGATAATGATGTGACATGCACTAAACCTTCTACATGTATGCCCGTTAGCTCAACAAATAAACCAAACGACGTTACGGCTGTGATTACACCGCTGTGCTCACTACCGATATGATCCTGCATATATTCGCACTTTAACCAGCTCACAACATCTCTACTCGCCTCTTCGGCGCGCCGCTCTGTATTGGAACAACTCTCGCCCAGGGCAACCATACGTTCACGCGAGTAAGCATAATTAATAATGCTCTCGCGCTTTAACACATGTTTGATAGCACGGTGCACCAGCAAATCAGGATAGCGTCTAATCGGCGATGTGAAATGCGCATACTGAGTCAGTGCTAGCCCGAAATGACCATCGTTCCGGGGTTGATAAACCGCCTGCTGCATGGAACGCAGCATGACGGTTGAAATAATGGTTTTATCGACCCTTTCCTGAATCTGTTCACTGAGATGTGCATAGTCGAGTGCGGTTGGGCTATCACCACCGCCAAGTGCTAATGAACGTAACGAAAGAAAAGCGCGCAGATCTTCAAGACGATCAGCTTTTGGCCCATGATGTACTCGATAAAGTGCTGGTATGGAATGCTGCTCCAGAAAACCTGCCGCCGCCACATTTGCCAAAATCATGCACTCTTCGATCAGACGGTGCGCATCGTTACGTTCAACCGGAATCAATTCGCTGATCTTTTTCTTATCATCAAAAACGATGCGAGTTTCAGTTGAATCGAACTCAATAACGCCACGTCGCTTTCTATTGGCAAGCAGTGTTTTATACAAAGCATGCAAGGACTCAAGGTGCGGGACTAAGCCATCGTGCTGATCACGCAATTTTGAATCGGGTTGCGTGAGTATCTCGTTGACTTCACTGTAGGTGAGCCTGGCATGAGAGCGCATTACCGCGTTATAAAAACGGGTGCGCTTTATTACTGCTGAGCTATCCAGTGTCATCTCACACAGCATGCATAGCCGCTCAACCTCTGGGTTAAGCGAACACAAACCGTTAGATAATACCTCCGGCAACATGGGAACCACACGACCAGGAAAATACACGGAGGTGCCGCGATTCTCGGCTTCTAAATCAAGCGGTGCACCCGGATTCACATAATGCGCAACATCTGCAATCGCAACCAGCAAGCGCCAACCGTTACTGGTGCGTTCGCAATACACTGCATCATCGAAATCGCGTGCATCGGCACCATCGATTGTCACCAATGGTAAGCGCGTAATGTCTTTACGACCCAGCTTGTCCTCGTTAATAACCTCTGAAGAGAATCCAGATGCTTGAGAGGTTACCGCCTCAGGCCATTCAAAAGGAATATCATGGCTGCGTAAAGCCATATCGATTTCCATTCCAGCCTGCATATGCTGGCCAAGCACTTCGACGACCTTCCCCACAGGCGGGTGCCTTCTGGATGGCTGCTCGACAATGTCTGCCACCACAATATCGCCCTGTTCTGCACCACCTCGATCTGCCTCAGGAATCATCAATTCATGCTGAATTCGCTTGTTATCAGAGGTGATGATGAAGACACCCTTTTGCTCTGAGAACCGACCCACCATCGATTTATTAGCGCGATCGACTACATCAACAATTCTGCCTTCACGGCGACCACGCCGATCAGCACCTGTGATACAAACAACGGCTTTATCACCATGCAGTACCTGTCGCATTTGTTTACTGCCAAGGTATACATCCCCTTTGTTGTCTGAATCGTCGGCAATTAAAAAGCCGAATCCATCGGGGTGGGCCGATATGCGACCAATGATCAGTGCGGCGTCATCAACCGGGACTAAGCCCTGTTTTCTATTTTCAATGAGCTGCCCATCGCGAAGCATTGCTTTTACGCGACGATTCAATGCATCAAGCTGCTGCTCGTCACTGGCAAGCTCTAGCTTGTTTGCCAGCGCATCGAAATCCATTGGCGCTTGTTCGTTTTTGAGTGTAGTGAGAATAAACTCCCGGCTCGCAACTGGCTGGCCATATTTGGCTTTCTCTCTATCGTGATGAGGATCGCCAGCGGACTCGCCGTTGCTTCTATTCTCAGGCTTGTTGCGATGACGGGATTTTTTCTCCCGGGCTCCGTCACCGGATTTTCCACGACCTTTACCACGGAACTTGCCTTTGCGTTTGCCGCGCGCCCTACCCTCTAACTCGGCAGATTGATGGTTTCCATTGCCATGGTTATTTTTCTGGTTTCCACCTTGGTTGTTGCTTTCGCCATTAACATTGGCGTTACCGCTATTGTTTTTATTTTTGTGGGACCGGCGCTTGTTTTTTTTCTTACCGGTGGCCTTGCCCTTCCATTTACTGCGCCCTTTAGGGTTACTGCTGTTACCACGCGCTTCGTGCTGATTGCCGTTTCTGCCTTCGCCACCCGTGTTTCCATCAGCGCGATTACCATCGACATTGCCATTTACATCAAAATTTCCGTGCGCTTGATTTCCAGAACCACCTTGATGCTGGCGATTTCTCTGTTTGTTGCTCTTGTTTCTTCTTGACTGGTTCATTGCTACTTATTCAACCAAAACCAAAATACGGCGTTATTTTCTAAGGATTCAATCATCTTTTTCTTCTTGCCAAGTTGACAGCCGCGGCCTGAGTCGGTACATTTCGCGCTCGATCGCAATATTGCGATCGAGCTGCTCCTTTGCCGAGGTGGCGGAATTGGTAGACGCGCCAGCTTCAGGTGCTGGTGAGCTTATGCTCGTGGAGGTTCAAGTCCTCTTCTCG
>CAYSZH010000024.1:0-19675 GCA_964435305.1 uncultured Granulosicoccaceae bacterium | reverse complement strand
GCACCACTTTAAACACGACCTTCTCGCTCTACCGAACCGTACTGGTGAGCATGCTCGTGGATCAGTTGCACTGCGCGATCAAGTCCTCTTCTCGGCACCACTTTAAACACGACCTTCTCGCTCTACCGAACCGTACTGGTGAGCATGCTTGTGGATCAGTTGCACTGCGCGATCAAGTCCTCTTCTCGGCACCACAACACCCACTTAAATTCTATCGACCGGTACTGAGTTGCAACAGCTCGGGAATATCTTGCATTCGATCAAAACAGGTTGCACCTAAATCGATAAAGGCCTGGTTTGGCTTTTCCGGTGTATACGCATAGCAGCGCATGCCGGCGCTCATCGCTGCCACGACGCCATTGTGACTATCTTCAATCACCGCACAATCTGCGGCAGGAACACCAAAATGTGCGGCGGCGGCGAGAAATAAATCTGGCTCTGGCTTCCATGTGTTCAATTTATGAGCGGAGAACATGGCATTGGCAAAGTGGGATGATAGCCCTGTTGAACCAAGCGTGATACCCATTTTTTCTTCGCTACCATTTGAAGCAACACAAAACGGCAGGTTAATCGACTGCAATACTTCAACCAGACCCAATATCCCGTCGATTGGTTCAACGCCTTCGCGTAGTTTATCGTATGTCAGGGCGTAAATTTCGTCTACCCAGTTTTCGGGTAACTGAGCGCCGAGTTCTTCAGCTCGTTGTTTTACACCTTGCATGCTGCCGCCAACAAACATGCCCATTGCGTCGTCCAGCGAGATCTCAAGCCCGTAACGTGCAAGATTTTCCACCAGTAGTTGATTGGACAGCGTCTCAGTGTCGACCAACACACCATCACAATCAAAAATGATGAGTTTTACAGTCATTAGTTAAAAGGGTGCTGCATAACAATATTCTGGCTCCGTTCCGGGCCTGTGGAAACGATGTGCGCCTCAAGGCCTACAAGGGCTTCCAGTCGCTTGATGTAGTTTGCGGCAGCAACTGGTAAATCTTCCACGCGCGTAACCCCAGCGGTATTGGCTTGCCATCCAGGCATCTCTTCGTATATCGGGGTGCATCGAGCTAACAAATCAGCCCCAAGCGGAGGATACTCTATGCGCTCGCCGTCCAGATCGTATGCTACGCAGATCTTGATGGTCTTTTGCGTATCCATGACGTCCAATTTCGTAACGCACAAGCCTGTTACGCCGTTAATCATACAAGTTCGTTTTACTGCAACAGCATCAAACCATCCACAGCGGCGAGGCCTGCCCGTTGTTGCGCCAAATTCATCACCCAGTTTTGCAAGCTCCGCACCCACATCATCAAAAAGTTCAGTCGTGAATGGCCCTTCACCCACCCGCGTTGTATAGGCTTTGACTATGCCCAACACGTATTCAATAGCACTGGGTCCGCAACCTGAACCACTGCAAGCAGCCCCGGCTACCGTGTTAGAAGATGTTACATAGGGGTATGTACCATGATCAACATCCAGCAGTGTACCCTGTGCACCTTCAAACAAAACATGTTTGCCTTCCTTTCGGTGCTGATCGATTAATCCAGGCACATCACTTACATAGGGCTTTAACAAAGCGGCGTATTCACGCGCGCGAGCTTTCATAGTGGGTAGATCATCAGTTTCAACGTTAAATCGTTGCAAACTGTCAGCGTGATATCGATACAGCGCTTCAAGTTTTTCATCAAAACGATCCAGATCAAATAAATCCTGAACACGCAGTGCACGACGCGCAACCTTGTCGATATAGGCTGGCCCAATTCCACGCCCTGTTGTGCCAATCGCATTTTTTCCTGCCGCTTTTTCTGCCGCCTGATCAAGCGCTGTATGTAGTGGCAGAATGAGTGGGCAGGCACCTGAAATTCGTAGTCGATCGGCTACTGGCACGCCACGCTTAACCAGCATGTCAATTTCATCTGAAAGTGCGTCCGGTGACAACACGACACCATTGCCAATAACGCAAATAACATTGTCTCTAAGTACACCACTGGGTATCAAATGCAGTACGGTTTTCTCATCGCCAATAACCAAGGTATGCCCGGCATTGTGCCCACCTTGAAAACGCACCACGATAGAAGCCTGTTCGGTTAACAGATCAACGATCTTTCCTTTGCCTTCATCTCCCCATTGAAGACCAAGAACTAAAACACTATTTGCCATCTGCTATTCAAAACTCAATTGTTACTGCTGATTAACATGCCCGCTGCACACAAAAATATCGCGCAACCATTAAAACGGAAAAACGCAAATTTTCTAGGATATACGCTGCACAATCCATCGCCCGTCTTTGCGTACGAGCTGCCTGCCACAACCCGCGATCTGAACGTGTTGCGCCTGACCGACGAGCTCCGTCACAACACGCTCACCTGATTTGCGAATTCGAGCGATTTCATCCAATGCTTCGTCTACGAGAGCGGCTTCGACAAAAATGCCATCTGGTTGATTATCATCACCCGACTGCACACGCACAAGCGTTTTTAAATCGCCACTAAATCCAGTTGCAGGGCGCGGGTGCCCAAAAGCGGCACCGACCGCATCATATCGGCCACCGCGCGCCAGCTCAACACCTTTATTGGTATACGCCGCAAACAGGACGCCGGTGTGATACTGATAACCGCGTAATTCAGAAAGATCAATATTGATACGCACTTGCGGATGCGATTTTTTAACTCCACTAATGAGATCATCCAGATTTTGTAAAGCCAGTTGCACAGCATTTGGCGCAGCTTCTAGAATGACTCGCACATCGTCCAGAACAGACTCGTCCCCGCGCAATCGCATGACCTCAATTAGCATGCCGGCAATGTCGTCATTTTCTTGATTAGCCGCCCAGTGCATCACATCGGGCACTGAACCGCGTCGCACCGCATCAAACAGAGAACGTCCAGCATCATCACTTAAATTCAAGGCCTCTATGAGTGCGCGATAGACACCTACATGCCCTAAATCGACCAATATTTCGGCGCTTTCAATGCCGGCCTGCTCAAGCGAATCCAACATCAAACGAACAATCTCGATATCACTCTCAGGGCCAGCATGGCCAAACAGTTCCGCACCGAACTGTATTGGCGCTCGACTGCCACCAAACCCATCGGTGCGCGCTCTTAATACAGTACCGGTATAAAAAAACCGGTTTGGTTGGTCACTGCGCAAGGCGTGCGCATCCATTCTGGCAACCTGCGGGGTTAAATCGGCACGGATGCCCATTGTGCGTCCATTGTGTTGATCAACCAGTTTGAACGTTTGCAGATTCATCGTCTCACCCGTACCGGTGAGCAAACTATCGAGATATTCGATAACAGGGGGTATTACAAGGTCGTACCCACAGCGATGACAGTGATCCATGATACGCCGTCGGATACGTTCAACTTTGCGCGCTGCATCAGGCAGGAGCTCATCAACACCGTCTGGCAACTGCCAGCGATCTGAGGATGGAATTGACACGGGATTGACCTAGCGCACGATGGTAAGCATAACGACGCCTATAATCATACTGGACAAGCCAACAAAACGCATTGTTCTGTCAGAATTTCCCAGCATCGTGCGAATGGCTTCTCGGTATCGCGATGGGGATACGAATGGTAGCAAGCCCTCAATAATCAGCACCAGGGCCAGCGCTGTGAGAATCTCTGACCACATTCTAACTAGACCAGGAAATGATCGGGCTTATCCGCGCAGTTGAATGCAGCTGATTGAAAGTCGGGGCTTGTCCGAGCATATGAATGCAGACGGTGGAAAGTCGGTAGTTGACCAGTCATATTGATGCAGGTGATTGAAAGTTGGGGCTTTTCACCCCAACTCTCGACTTTTTTAGCCTGTGGTAGCGGCTACTGGCCAGCGCCGGCAGCTGCGCCGTTAAAGTATCGGAAAAACTCCGAATCCGGTTTTAGCAACATCACATTACTGCCACCATCAAAGGCTTTACGGTAGGCACCAAGGCTACGATAGAGGCTGTAAAACTCAGGATCTTTCGTGTAGGCCTCGGCATAAATGCGGGCCGATTCGCCGTCACCTGTACCTCGCGTTTGCTCAGCTGATGCATAAGCTGTCGCCAGCGTTTCCTCGCGTACACGATCGGCTGTGGCGCGAATCTTCTTGGCGCTCTCTTCACCTTGCGAACGGATTTCTCGTGCAATCTTGGCACGCTCTTTTTCCATTCGTTGATACACCGAATCCTGTACATCTTCCGGCAGTTCTACTTTTTTAATTCTCACATCCACAATCTTGATACCCAGACCACTGGACTGTGCATCAAGCTTTTGCCTGATCTCATCCATTAACGTAGAACGAGCAGAAGACACCACCTCTTTGATGGTGCGTTGCTTAAAGGCGTTACGCACTTCATTGTTTCCCAATTGAGTCAGACGCCCATCAGCACGTGTTTCAACAGCGCCTATGCGTGTGTAAAACGTGTTCGCATTTGCTATTCGCCATTTGATAAAGAAATCAACGATAACGTTCTTCTTTTCTTTGGTGAGCATGGGCTCGGGCTTAACATCAAGCGTTAGCACCCTGGCATCAAACACATGAATGGTATCAACGATGGGCACTTTAGTATGCAAACCAGGCGAGTATTCAGTCTCGGCAATTTCACCTAAGCGCACTTTTATTGCCAGCTGCCGTTCATGTACTGTAAAGAAGAAACCAGAGATAAGCAGAGCAAGTAATGCAAGCACTGCGATGGTTATCGGGTTGAGTAAGCGGTTCATTGAATCACCCTCCGGTCTCTTGTGCGGCTGGTTGTACGAGTCGTGTCAGTACTGCCACTGCTCCTGAATGTTTCAGATGGGGTGTCAGTATAAGTGGGGGCATCGCTGCCGCCGTTGTATATGGCTGACGAACCATTAGCCGCACGATTCTGATTAGTCTGATTGATCAGCTTATCTATTGGCAAGTACATCAAATTATTACCCTCGTTTGAATCGACCAACACCTTGCTGGTGTTAGTTAAAACGCTCTCCATAGCTTCTATGTAGAGTCGTTCACGGGTCACTTCCGGTGCCTTTTCATACTCACGCAGTAAGGACAGGAATCGTTCTGATTCACCCAATGCCGATTGCTCTACACGCGTTTTATAACCTTCAGCTTCCTCCTTGATACGCTCTGCGTCACCACGTGCTCGCGGCAAAATTTCGTTGCTATAGGCTTCAGCTTCATTGATAAAACGTTCTTTATCCTCACGCGCTTTGATCGCATCAGAAAACGCTGCCTGTACCTGATCAGGTGGCTGAACCTGTTCCAAACTGACCGCTGTGACGATCAGGCCGGTTTTGTATTCATCGAGAATTTGTTGAACCGTCTGGAAAGTGGTTTGTTGCAGTGCATCGGCATCAACGACCGGTGTGTCGTTAACATCATCGCCTTCCTGAGGCTCAACCAAATTACTGGTCAGGATAGATTCCATATCAGTTTGACCTATTGCCTCACGAACTGCACTTTCCATCACTTGCTCTAGGGTACGATCTGGGCGCGCTACGTTAAACAGATACTCTTCGGCATTCTTGATGTTGTATTGCACAGAGAGCGTGATCTTCACTAGATTTTCATCTTGCGTCAGGGTGATCTGTTGATTCATCAGTGCGGTTCGCACCTGCTCAACATCCACTCTCTCCACGTTTTCAACTGGCCAAGGCACATGCCAATGAAGCCCGGGGCCTGTTGTTTTAGTGTGTGCACCAAAACGCGTGACCACGCCAGACTGAGCAGGCTCTACGATGTAGAAACCAGAAAAGCCCCATGCAAGCGCACCCAAAAACAGGAGAGCGATTAAGCCGATGCTACCGAGTTTACCGCCAGGCAAGCCACCACCACCGCCACTACCAGAACCGCCGCCATTGCCTCGCTTACCGAGCATGCGATCGATTTTATTACGCAGGTTCTTAAATACTTCATCAAGATCGGGAGGACCATTGCCATTGTTGCCACCACCAGAAGGTTTCCGGTTGCCCCAAGGGTCGTTGTCGTTCCCGCCTGGCTCATTCCAAGCCATAGGTTGTTGCTCCGCCGCCGAAATTACCGGCCTTTTAGATGATTAACTCTGCCCGGATGACGCAAGCTTTGCTGGCGCATCCGGCGTGAATTGTTCGTTTAACTGATACTCATTGTCCATTTTCGCAAATTCGACAGCATCAATGTCGATGTACACCCTAGAACTACCGTCATTTTCCGATTTTTCTTCCAAAACTGCGTCAGCTTTGAACAAAGAGGCCCTCAATTTCCCCTGCTTTGCCAAAACATGCAGCCATCCGATTGCCCTGTGCTTCGACAAAAGCTCGCTCATGCATTGCAACACAAGATCGAGGCCATCACCCTTTCCGGCCGAAAGCCAAACCGCTACCGGCTGTCCTTCCTTTGACCTGTCGATGCGCGCTTGGTGCCCGCTTCGATCAATTTTGTTATAAACCACCAGCTGAGGAACCGTTTCAGCGTCAATGGTATTGAGCACATCGTCCACATCCGCTATCCGCTGATCCTTCAATTCATCACTAACATCAACAACATGCAGCAATAAATCGGCTTCTCGGGTTTCGGTCAGCGTGGATAAGAATGCCTGCACCAGTTGGTGTGGCAGATCAGAAATAAAGCCAACTGTATCGGCCAAAATGGCCGTGTTCCCACCAGGTAATGTAAGGCGTCTTAGAGTAGGATCAAGTGTAGCGAAGAGTTGATCTGCCGCATACACCTTTTCTGACGTCAAACGATTGAACAGTGTCGATTTTCCCGCATTTGTGTAACCAACCAATGCAACCGTGGCGATGCCTGATTTACTGCGCTGATTGCGACCCTGCTCACGTTGTCGTCGCACCTTCACAAGCCGTTGTTTCAGTGTTTTGACTCGCTCATTTAGCAAGCGACGGTCAGTTTCGAGTTGCGTTTCCCCAGGCCCACGCAACCCGATACCACCCTTTTGCCGTTCGAGGTGAGTCCAGCCACGCACCAGGCGCGTGGATAGATGGGTTAGTTGCGCCAACTCAACTTGCAACTTGCCTTCAAAGGTGCGTGCTCGTTGCGCGAAAATATCCAGAATCAAGGATGACCTGTCGAGCACCCTGACCTTTAGTGCCTGCTCGAGGTTACGTTCTTGACTAGGTGAGAGCCGTTGACCAAACAACACAACATCGACTTCTGCATTGGCCAGTACCAGCTGCAGCTCTTCAATTTTGCCTTTTCCGATAAAGTGTCTTGGATCGGGTCGGTCACGTCGCCCGCTAACCACATCCACGACATCCAAGCCTGCCGATACGGCCAGTTCAATAAATTCTTCGCGAGCGGCATCCTGATCAACTTCATGGGGTTCGCGTGTCGCAGTACCTTGATTGGCATCAACGTACACCAGGAGCGCTTTGTCTCCGGTATCAGGGCGATCAAACAAGTGGTTATAAAACTCCTGAGCAGCCGAAGCTCATTTTATGGCAGAAAATTATGGCATAAAACCATTAATGGCAAACAACCACTATTGGCAAACAACCAATGATGGAACACAGCCTATGATGAAACACAACTAACAAAAATGTCTATCGTTGCCAGTCTTTGGATGCCAGTGATAATACAAGTTAGCCGCATGTTCAGCGCTGCTAACAAGTGAATTTCGTGTTACAGCTAAACAATATAACCACTGCCAGGCACTTTTACTCATTAAAAATCATGCACACTACATGTTCCCAGCCATCCACGAACAATTGCCCAGCATTTCCATATACTAAAGAATCTGACAATAAAAACCGATGTATCGGCGTGTTAAACGCTTAGTTTGGCTCTTCAGGACTGTCATCGTCACCTGGCAAGGCAATTTTCACCGGGCGGCTGGGTACCACAGTAGAAATGGCGTGTTTGTACACCATTTGATTTACCGTATTTTTAAGTAGCACTACAAACTGATCGAATGATTCTATTTGCCCTTGTAGCTTGATACCGTTAACCAGATAAATTGAAACCGGTATCCGCTCCTTGCGCAAGGTGTTTAAGAACGGTTCCTGTAATGACTGCCCTTTCGCCATTTTGTTTTATCCTTCTGTTCAGCGTCGGTGTCCGAAATGCGTAACAGTTTGTATCCTGAACAAAAATTCTGGACGCACTTCACTCAATATTGTGCGCTGTCATTACCTGTTATGTCAATGTTGTGCAGGCGAAAGTCTGCTTTTACATCAACTGCTTAGGGTTCTTTTACGGTGTTTTTCAGTGTCATCGGACTGTCATAAATGATGAATTTACAGTTCAGCAGCTGTTCAGGCAGCAATTTCTACACTGTTCCCCAACATACACACAGGGGAATATTGCATGAACGGAAACACCAACAAGTCAATTATTAAAAATCTAAGGGCTATTTGTTGCGCTAGCGTGGTCTCACTGGCAGCAACGGGCGCTTTGGCTGAAACCCATGTTCGCTTTCAAACTGAAAATGAGGGCATGACGGTTTCTGAGGGCTACAAGCTCAGCGTGGAAGACTGGTCGGAGCAAAAGCGCTCTGTACAGCTTCGCAGCAAACAAACTGCTCCATATTCACACAACGATCAGTTTAGGCATTCAAGCCAGTCTCGTCCACAGGTGTGGATTGCTGACATCGGTACACTGCTGTTTGACGACTACGATGGAGATGGCTATCACTCTGGCTTTAGCCTGACCATGGATATTGATAGTGAATTCGGCGACACCGATGTTTACATCAAAATTTATATGCAGCCTGCGGGGGAAAACCTGTTGCTGCTACATCAAACAGAACGCTTTACCGTATATGGCGTATCGATCGGTGACGAATACCGAGTAGATACCGAATTGCGCAACAACTATGTTGCAAATACCTACAACCTGGTGATTGATATTCACGATGCCTGGGATGACACTCTGCTAGATACGGCAAATTCTCGCGGCTTTGACAACCTGAAATCGTTGCCACTCGAAGCTTCGAGCAACAACGCCGATATCGTATACCCGGATTGGGACCACGAAGAGTATGAAAACGACGATCAACACCATGCTGCCGAGGATCATCAAGATCACGGTGCGGCGGACGTGGTCGTAACCGAGTATGCCGCCTCTTTCGGTCCTACCATGGGAGGGATAGCACTCTTGATACTGTCGATTCGGATACGTCAACGACGTTCAAGCCAACAAAAACGGAATAAAGAAAAGCCGCTTTACTAACCCTGCCTACACCTAAGGGATTACAAAGCCCTATAATGACGGTCAGAGGGATTCAACAGCCCGCAATTTTGCGGGCTGCGTCCATTCCAATAAAAACATGACCGATATCCAGACAAGATTGCAAGAAAAGCGCGCAGCCGCGCTAGCAGGCGGTGGCGATCGCCGAATTGCGGCGCAGCACGCCAAAGGCAAACTCACAGCTCGAGAACGACTCGCTGTTCTCTTCGATGAGAATACATTTCGTGAATGGGATATGTTTGTCGAACACGACTGCCACGACTTTGGCATGCAAGACAATCGCGTACCAGGAGATGGGGTGGTTATTGGTTACGGCGAAATTAACGGCCGACTGGTCTTCGCATTTAGCCAGGATTTTACCGTGCTCGGTGGCTCACTTTCATCGGCCCACGCGCGCAAAATTGGCAAAGTCATGGACCACTGTATGCGCATTGGCGCGCCTATCATCGGCATTAATGATTCAGGGGGTGCACGTATACAGGAAGGCGTGGCATCTCTGGGTGGCTATGCTGATGTGTTTCAGCGCAATGTGCTTGCATCCGGCGTCGTGCCGCAAATCTCGCTAATCATGGGCCCCTGCGCCGGTGGTGCCGTTTATTCACCGGCGATGACCGATTTTATTTTCATGGTACGAGATTCCTCCTACATGTTTGTCACTGGGCCAGAAGTGGTAAAAACCGTGACTCATGAAACCGTCACCCAGGAAGAGCTTGGAGGTGCAGGCACACATACCTCTGTTAGTAGCGTCGCCGACGGTGCGTTTGATAACGATGTGGATACGCTATTGCAAATGCGGCGCTTTATGCAGTTTATGCCGCAAAACAACCGCGAGCCAGTGCCTGCGCTTGCCACCACCGACTCAAGTAAACGTATCTGTTCTGCACTTGAGACACTGGTACCGGATAACCCGAACCTACCCTACGACATGCTTGAATGTATTCGCGATGTCTGTGACGAACATGATTTTTTCGAGCTACAAGCCGACTTTGCAGGCAACATTGTGATTGGCTTTGGGCGCATTAATGGTGAAACTATCGGGTTTGTTGCCAACCAGCCGATGGTGTTGGCCGGCTGTCTTGATATCAACGCTAGCCGCAAAGGCGCACGCTTTGTACGCTTCTGCGATGCTTTTTCGATACCACTTGTTACCTTTGTTGATGTACCTGGTTTTCTGCCAGGCACGGCTCAGGAATACGGCGGCATTATCAAACACGGTGCCAAGCTTTTGTTCGCCTACGGCGAAGCAACCGTGCCTAAAATAACGATTATCACGCGCAAAGCCTATGGCGGTGCTTATGATGTCATGGCATCAAAACACCTTCGTGGTGACATTAACTATGCATGGCCAACGGCAGAGATTGCGGTTATGGGCCCCAAAGGCGCTGTCGAAATCATCTTCCGGTCGGACAAAGACGACCCGGACAAAATAGAACAACGCACCAACGAATACCGCGACAAATTTGCCAATCCGTTTGTGGCTGGCGGGCTGGGTTTTATAGACGATGTTATCGATCCGAGAAACACACGTGCACAACTGGCACAAGATTTAAAAATGCTACGCAGTAAGTCGCTGTCTAATCCCTGGAAGAAGCATGACAACATTCCACTCTAAGCACAGTGCAAATAAACAATGAGTGTTCCAATAAAAAAAATATTAATCGCCAATCGTGGCGAAATCGCATGCCGAGTTATTCGCACAGCGAAAGAGCGTGGCATAAGCACGGTTGCTGTGTATTCAGATGCAGACAAATCAGCTTTGCATGTTCTGCAAGCTGATGAAGCAATACACATTGGTGGCAGCGCATCCAGCGAAAGTTACTTGCGTAGCGATGCCATCATAAGCGCGGCCAAGGCCTGCGGTGCTGATGCTATACACCCAGGGTTTGGCTTTTTATCAGAGAATGCCGATTTTGGAAACGCTTTAGCTGATGCCGGCATAACGTTTATTGGGCCAGATGTTCATGCCATTGAAATCATGGGCGATAAAATTGAATCTAAAAAGCTCGCTCAGTCTGCCTCTGTTAATACCGTTCCTGGACACCCGGACGCGATTCCCGATGCAGACACGGCGCATACCATCGCTGAGCAAATCGGTTGCCCTGTCATGCTCAAGGCCTCCGCAGGCGGCGGTGGCAAAGGCATGCGAATCGCACACACACTCGATACTGTGCGAGAGGGGTTTATCAGTGCTCAAAATGAAGCGCGCTCAGCGTTTGGTGACGATCGCGTGTTTGTAGAAAAATTTATCGAACAACCGCGACACATTGAAATTCAGCTCATTGCTGACCGACATGGTAACTGTGTCTATCTGGGCGAGCGTGAATGTTCAATTCAAAGACGGCATCAAAAAGTCATAGAAGAAGCACCATCGAGTTTTATCAGCGACGCAACCCGAGAAAAAATGGGGCGTCAGGCCGTGCAACTGGCTCAGGCGGTGGACTACGTCTCTGCTGGTACTGTCGAATTTATCGTTGATAAAAACGAACAGTTTTACTTTTTAGAAATGAATACCCGGCTGCAGGTGGAGCACCCAGTAACAGAATGCATTACCAATGTTGATATTGTCAGCTTGATGATCGATGTGGCCGAAGGCAAACCACTGCCTCTAAAACAACAAGACGTTAAGTTGAACGGTTGGTCGTTTGAAGCACGCGTTTATGCTGAAGACCCGGATCGAGGGTTTCTACCCTCAATAGGTCGTATAACTCGTTACGAGCCACCCACAAACGCCACCATTGATGCGGCGGCCACTGTCAGAGTGGATACAGGCATACAGGCCGGTGGTGAAATTTCCATGTATTACGACCCAATGATTGCCAAGCTGATTACCTGGGCGCCAAGCCGAGAGCAAGCCATCGTGGCAATGCAACAAGCGCTGGATAATTATCGAATAGAAGGGGTAATGCACAACATTCCTTTTCTATCCGCTTTGTTTGCACACCCGGCACTAAAAGCCGGTGATCTCACCACACAATTTATCGATGATCATTTTCCAGATGGTTATCACAGTGCCCAGTTCGCAAGTCGCGACGTCGAACATTTACCAACACTGGCCGCCTGGCTGGAATCCAGCTTGCAACAACGCAATAACCCGGAACAGGCCTCGAAGCCGGCTAGCTTGTCGGTGCTATGCGATGGTCAATTGCAATCTGTAAGCACGGATGAATTAAATGCGGTTGTAAGTCAATGGTCTCCAGGGCAATGGTGTTTTGATGGTGAGATCAATGGCAGCCATATGGTCGTCGCGGTCAAACGAACGGACAACGATTGGCAACTAAGCCATAGAGGCAGTGTAAAAACCTTTCGTGTATACCCTGCGCATATTGCCGCATTAATCGAACACATGCCCGAGAAGCAGGAGCGTGATTTATCAAGGCTGTTGCAGTCGCCTATGCCAGGCTTGCTGATCAAACTCTTCGTCAAGGAAGGCGATAGCATTGCCATTGGGCAAGAGCTCGCCGTAATAGAAGCCATGAAAATGGAAAATACACTCAGAAGCGAGGTGAACGGCACTGTCGCGTCAATTGTTGCAAATGCAGGTGATAGTCTGGCTGTGGATGCAACGATTATGGAATTTGAATGATTGGTCGGCTCAATCATGTTGCGCTGGTCGTAAACGATCTGCAAGCCGCCACAACAACCTACAAAGAGACGCTGGGCGCTTCTGTATCGGCACCACATGCGCTACTCGAGCACGGCGTCACTGTTGTCTTTGTCGATTTGCCCAATACACGCATCGAACTACTCGAGCCATTGGGAGACGACTCTCCCGTGAGTCGGTTTTTGGAGCGACACAAAGGCGGCGGTATCCACCACCTATGCCTGGAAGTGAGCGATATCATCGGGGCTCGTGATGAGCTTGTGGGCAAAGGGGCAAAAATTCTGGGCGATGGCTCGCCCAAAATTGGTGCTCACGGTAACCCTGTTATTTTCCTGCATCCGGCTGATTTTCATGGCTGCCTAATCGAGCTGGAAGAAGTCTCAGAAGCTTCCACAGCATAGAATGCCCCATATGGGTCAATATGGACGCTGGGTACCAGTATCTTGTAGCGGTTTGTGTCTTTCAGGGACTTTTACCTTGCCTGAAATCAATGTGGGTATTACTGTTACTACACGTGCTTAAACGTGTGAGTGGCTCATGCTGACTCGCATAGACTCATGGATAATCTAGATTCAAATATACCTTTTCTCGTACAACAGCAAACTGGCGATCGATTTGCTCTGTCAGCTGTCACGATCGTAGGCCGTCATGAAGACTGCGATATTGTTTTAAAAGATGAGCGAGGTGCGTCTCGAAAACATGCTCGCATAACAGTGCAGGAGGGTGTTGTCCTGATTATGGATTTAGGCTCACTCAATGGCACATTGGTGAATGGTAAAGAGCTTGAGCATCAGTGTGAGTTGCAAGACGGCGACGCCATAATTTTCGATGAGCAAAAATATACTTGCAGTATTCCAGCGGTCGATATCAGTAATCAGGTTACTGTCATTGCCGATAAAAATGAAAAAAACAACCCGGAACAGATCCGCTCGCAAATTAAATTAGTAGACGAGCCGGCAACAGTTTTACACGCAAATCAGATGTCCGATGATGCTTTCCAGACAGAACAAGCAGCAGATCAACTTGAAACCGGAAGTGCTCAGATCGAACCGCAGGCTGATGCCACACTAAACGACCTTAACTCATTCCACGCACCATTTGAAGATGCCGCGACCGATAACGAACTGGGCCCACACACGGCAATACCTGCAACATCACGCCCTGGTGGGGATGCAATTCCAGATCCACACAAGAAAAAACGCAGCAATGGCATTGCAGGATCCCGAATCGCATACACCCTACTTGGGTTTATCGTTTTAATTGCGGTATTGGCCGTACTCGCAATACGCTTTGGATGGCTTCCAGATGGGTTGGTTTGACGGAAGGTGAAGGCGATGAGCAGGCATCCACAAATGGATATTGCAGGGCTAAGTGATACTGGGTTAATTCGACAAATCAATGAAGATGCTTTGCTTATCGCCGCCGATCTCGATGTATACGCAATTGCAGATGGTATGGGCGGACATGGCGCCGGTGATGTCGCAAGCCAACTTGCCTTATCCAGTGTGCACGATACGATCAAAGCACAAAGCCTTAAAATGAATTCGAGCTCAGCGGCTTCAACGCACGGCAATTCTTTTCAAAAGAGCGAGGCACCACACGCGGAATTTGAACAGCAGTTAGTTCAAGCTATCCTCGACGCCAATCTGTGTGTTTACGATAGGAATGTGGAACAAGGACATCCACATGGTACGGGTATGGGGACCACGCTAGTGGGGTTCAGGCTAGTGGAGAATGACGACGAGGCCGTCTGTTTTAACGTTGGTGATAGCCGTTTATATGAGTATAGGCAGGGCACGCTGGTTCAACTCACAAACGACCATACGCTGCATCAGGATTGGTTAAATTCCGGAAAACAAGGCCCTGAGCCACCGCGCAATATCATTCTTCGCGCGGTGGGTTTATTTGCCGAAGTGGAGGCTGATATCTTCCGGTTTAAATTTCACCGCGATGCGACTTACCTTTTGTGCTCAGATGGCTTATCCGGCATGTTAAGTGATGACACAATTGCCGCCAATCTGCAAGATGCAGCAGCTTGTTCTCAGGAGATATGCCAACAGCTGGTGGATCTGGCCAACGATGCAGGTGGTGTTGACAATATCAGCGTGGTCATCCTTCGCACAGCAGCCCCAGGCGCTTGAACTTAAGCACTGCCGCACAGGTCTTAAGCTCACAATAGCATCAGAAAACTACGCCAGGTTCACCCAGTATTCGTATACTCAGTGAGCATTTTCTTAATTGATCAATTTTCCGCATGACCCTATTCCTTATTCTCGCCATATTGTTGGTTGCCGCTGGACTTGCCATTATCCTGCCTGGCGTTCTTAACCAGCACAAAAAAACCTCCTACGATCAGCTACAAACCAACATTGACATCGCCAAGGAGCGCAAGGCCACCTTGCAGAAAGCGCGTGATGTCGGTGCAATGGATGAAGCCAGCTACGCCAGTGAGCTACATGATATCGAGCAAAGCCTCGCTATTGACATGCAAACCAGCAGTAAAGGTGGTAGTGGCTCACGAGCTGCAACGTTTGAGGCTGTGATCATCGCGCTGTTTTTACCAATTAGTGCAGGTGCGCTGTATTTGCACCTCGGCGAGCCAGCAGCGATCGACTCCCTTGCACACGATCAGGTGGTGCGTGCGCAAATGGAACAAAACAGTACACAGGCAAGCCCTCCCCCACTACAAGAGTTACTGCCACAGCTAGAGGCCCGACTGGAAGCTAACCCCGATGATCAGCAGGGCTGGATGCTGCTGGGTCGCACCTATCTATCCATGAGCGATTTTCCAAATGCCAACCGCGCCCTTAAACGCGCATATGAGATTGATAGCAACGATCCAAATTTACTGGCTATGCTGGCAGAATCGACAGCGATGCTCAGAGATGGGAATTTATCTGGTGAAGCAACTGGCTATCTGGAAAGAGCATTGGAATTAAACCCCGATCACGAGCAGTCTCTATGGCTACGCGCAATCGGCTTTCAGCAAACCGAAGATCATACTGATGCCATTGCCATATTCAAACGCCTGCGTGCTGGCATTAGTAACAACGAATCGGCCATTGCAACTATCGATGACATGATTGCGCGCTCTACACAGGCGCTCACAAGCGATTCACAAAACGCATCTAATCTAGTCGCGCCAGCTGATCCTACCGCGAGCCCGCAAGATGCCGATGGCATGACTGCCAATGCGACAAATTCTGATGCAAGTGCAGATACGAAGGCTGCAATAACCCTCAGTGTGCAAATAAGCGAAGCAGCCCTGGCGGCGGTTACGCCAGATCAAAGCGTGTTTATCTATGCAAGAGCCAGCAATGGACCGCCAATGCCACTGGCTGTGTCTCGCCATAGGGTCAGTGAGCTACCGGTAACCGTGACGCTCGATAATTCCATGGCGATGATACCCGCCATGACCATAAGTCAGTTTCCCAATATCACGGTGGGTGCCCGTGTATCACAAAGCGGAAATGCTATCGCCCAGCCTGGCGACTGGTTTAGTGAGGTAAGTGATGTGCTGTGGGCAGAGACAAACGCGCTTAAACTGACCATATCAGAGCAGAAACGCTAAATATTTCTGCCCGTAGCTGTTGGCTGCAAGTTTTTCTTGCTAACTGTCAGCGTGAAGTGCTCACCAACTAACTTCGTAGCTCATCAAAAAATTTCTTCACACCCCCAAGCCAGTTGTGCGCCTGCGGAGAATGTTTTTGAGCATTCGGGCCGCTGATCGTCTCGTGGAAGCTCATGAGTAAATCACGCTGCTCTTTACTTAAATTAATTGGGGTTTCCACGCGCACCTTACACAACAAGTCTCCAACTGGCCCTCCGCGAACAGGCTTCACGCCTTTACCACGCAAGCGAAACGATTTTTCAGTTTGCGTGCCGGCCGGAATTTTCAGTTTTACGCGCCCATCAAGTGTGGGCACTTCTAATTCACCACCAACAGTGGCAGTGGCAAAGTTGATTGGAACGGTGCACAGTAAATCGGCGTTATCGCGTTTAAAGAGCTCGTGCTCTTTTACACTAATGGCGACATACAGATCCCCCGGTGGCCCACCGTTTTCACCGAGCTCACCTTCACCCGAAAGACGAATTTTATCGCCAGTATCGACACCTGGTGGAATTTTTACTGATAGCTTCTTCTCTTTGTTGGAGCGTCCATGACCGCGGCATTTGGGACAAGGGTCTGTTATGACTTTACCTTTCCCACGACAGGCAGGACAGGTCTGCTGTACCGAGAAAAAACCCTGCTGCATGCGCACTTGGCCAGCACCATGACAGGTTGGGCAATTGGATGGACTGGTGCCGCGCTTTGCTCCGCTGCCAGAACAGGCATCACAGGCAACTGAGCTTGGCAGACTGATTTCGGTTGTCAGACCCGCAACCGCCTCTTCTAACGCAATTTCAAGGTTGTATTGCAGATCATCGCCGCGATAAACACGTGGCCCACCGCCACCGCCTCTGCCACCACCAAAAATATCACCAAATACATCACCAAAAATATCGTTGATATCAGCGCCACCAAAGCCTGCACCGCCACCACCTGGCTGATTGCTAACACCGGCATGGCCAAACTGATCGTAGGCTGCGCGCTTTTGCGGATCTTTGAGGATCTCAAAAGCTTCTTTAGCGTCTTTAAATTTTTCGACGGCATCGGCGTCGTCAGAATTCCGATCGGGGTGATACTTCATCGCAAGGCGGCGATACGCCTTCTTTAGATCAGCATCACTCGCGTCGCGGGCTACGCCCAAAATTTCGTAGTAATCGCGCTCGGCCATTGTTCAGTACTTAAGAAAATAAAACGAAAAGGCCCGGTTGGTATCCGGGCCGAAAAACCATTGCATCCATCCTGAGATTAAATTAGCAAAAAAGGCAATTTAATCGCAGGACACAATGGCAATTTTTTTAAGACGCTTTGTCGTCTTTAACTTCTTCAAACTCAGCATCAACAGCGTCATCAACAGCCTGCCCTGCATCGGCTGCGGTATCGGCGGCTTCTGCTCCCGCTTCAGCGCTATCTTGTTGCTGGCTGTAGGCCCTTTCCGCCAGCTTTCCGGTTACCTCGCTTAAGGCTGCAAGCTTTGCATCTATTGCATCCTTGTCATCGCCCTTGTTGGCTTCTTTAAGCTCATCAAGTTTAGCGCTAATGTCAGCTCGTTCGGCGTCATCAATCTGATCTGCCAGATCGGTCATTGATTTCTCAGTAGCATGGATCATCTGCTCTGCCTGATTACGTGTGTCGATCATCTCGCGCAATTTAGCGTCTTCTGCTGCATGCGTTTCCGCATCAGTCACCATCCGATCGATTTCTTCATCAGACAAACCACTGGATGCCTTAATCACAATTGACTGTACTTTACCAGTCGCCTTATCTTTCGCAGATACATTCATGATGCCGTTGGCATCAATGTCGAAGGTAACTTCAATCTGTGGCACGCCGCGTGGCGCGGGTGGAATATCGGCCAGATCGAATCGACCAAGTGATTTGTTACCACCTGCTATTTCACGTTCACCCTGCAACACATGCACAGTTACAGCAGTCTGGTTGTCATCTGCAGTTGAAAACACTTGTTGTGCTTTAGTGGGGATAGTCGTGTTTTTATCGATCAGTTTGGTCATGACGCCACCGAGCGTCTCAATACCCAAAGACAAAGGCGTCACATCCAACAATAAAACATCTTTAACCTGGCCACCTAACACACCGCCTTGAATCGCTGCACCAACCGCTACGGCCTCATCAGGATTAACATCTTTGCGTGGCTCTTTGCCAAAGAAGTCTTTAACCACTTCCTGTACTTTCGGCATACGAGTCTGGCCACCGACCATAATAACTTCGTTGATATCGGCAGCACTTAAGCCTGCATCGCGAAGCGCAGTTTTACATGGCTCAATGGTGCGTTGCACCAGGTCTTCAACCAGTGCTTCAAGTTTTGCACGTGTCAACTTGATGTTGAGGTGTTTAGGACCTGAGGAGTCTGCGGTGATGTATGGCAAGTTAACATCAGTCTGCTGTGTGCTTGAAAGTTCGATTTTGGCCTTTTCTGCACCTTCCTTCAAGCGTTGCAGCGCCAACGGATCCTTGTGTAAATCGATACCACTTTCTTTCTTGAATTCGTCAGCAAGGTAATCAATCAAGCGGTTGTCAAAGTCTTCACCACCCAAGAACGTATCACCATTAGTGGAAAGCACTTCAAACTGATGCTCACCATCGACTTCTGCAATTTCAATGATAGAGATATCAAACGTACCGCCACCAAGGTCATAGACAGCAATCTGACCACTGCCACGTTGCTTATCCATGCCATAAGCCAGTGCTGCTGCCGTTGGCTCGTTGATAATGCGCTTAACATTCAGGCCCGCAATGCGTCCGGCATCTTTGGTCGCCTGCCGCTGTGAATCATTAAAATACGCCGGAACGGTGATGACCGCTTCCTCAACTGTGGTACCCAGGTATTCTTCGGCCGTTGACTTCATTTTCATCAAAACGCGTGCTGCCACCTCTGGTGGAGCCATTGTCTGACCCGCCGCTTCAACCCAGGCATCACCATTGTCTGCTTTGATAATCTTGTAGGGAACAAGCTCGATGTCTTTCTGAACAGCGTCTTCATCATAGCGACGTCCGATCAAGCGCTTTACAGCGTATAGCGTGTTTTGTGGATTTGTGACGGCTTGACGTTTTGCCGGTTGGCCTACCACTACTTCACCGTCATCGCTGAACGCTACAATTGAGGGGGTGGTGCGATCGCCTTCCGAGTTCTCAATAACCCGCGGCTTACCGCCTTCCATAACCGCAACACACGAATTCGTCGTGCCGAGGTCGATTCCAATGATGGTTCCCATTATTTTCCTACCCTAAATCTTCATGTTTATTAAAAGGAGGCCCTGTACCAGGCACCTCGCACTAACTGCATTCAACGT
>CAYSZH010000023.1:0-44104 GCA_964435305.1 uncultured Granulosicoccaceae bacterium | reverse complement strand
ACACATTTTTTTCTTTTGTTGTAGCGTCGTGCTTAGCGCTTGGCTCATTTGTCTTTAGCTCAGCGGCTACTGCTCAGGAGCACCCGGCACAAGAGTTAGTTGTTTCATCCACCACCAAAATGCTTAAGGTACTTGACGAGCAGAGTGATCGAATTAAAAACGATCGTGCGTTTTTGCAAGAACAGGTGGATACATTCATTGTACCCAACCTCGATTTCAGCACAATGGCAAAACTTGCGTTAGCAAAACACTGGCGCAAGGCTACCAGCGAACAGAAAGTTGAAATTGTCAGTGAGTTTGAACAGCTGTTGCTGAACACCTATACCAATGCACTAACCGAATACAGTGGCGAGAAAATTGAGTTTCAGCCGTTCAAACCTGAAAAACGCGAAGACCGTGCTGTGGTCCGATCAGTGTTCAAGCAATCGGGTAGTGGCGATGTGCCTGTGTTGTATAAACTGCGTGAAAAAGAGGGTTGGCTTATCTATGATATTGAAGTGAACAATATCAGCCTGGTCACCAGTTACCGAGCGGCCTTTGCCAATGAGATTGAAAAAGGCGGTATCGCCGGCTTATTGGGTACGATGAAAGAGCGTAATGCTCGATCCTAAACCGTTCTCTGGCTCAAGAACCATTCGCGCCTGCGGGTACGTTCTTGGGTCCAAACATGGCGCCGAACCCAAACATGGCTGAGCCTATTCGAATCACTACCGAGCCTGGTCGGGCAAGCCTGGCAGGTGCGTTGGATTTCAACAATGCACCGCAGGCGCTAACAGACGTGGGCGACATCATTTCGCGTGAGTCTGCTCTAATTGTTGACCTTGCCGATATCACTGAAGCCAATAGTGCGGGGCTTGCGTTATTGCTCGAATGGACCGGTATGGCTAAACGAAACGGACATCAGCTTGAATTGATTAACATTCCCTCCTCTTTACAACAGCTCGCAGACGTCTGTCAGGTTGACAGCCTGATATAATCGCGCTTATTGGCGACAAGATTCGCTTGTTTGCGCACCTTGGTTGTTGTCCATGGTGCGGTTGTAAGGCCACAAACTCTTCGGCCCAGGGAATTAATGGACAAACTACTGATAGAAGGCAGCGCCCCACTCGAAGGGGATGTTCGAATTTCGGGTGCGAAAAACGCTGTGCTGCCGATACTGGCTGCCACACTTCTTGGCAGCAGCACCTCCAGTATTGGCAACGTTCCGCATCTGAATGATGTCACCACGACCATGTCGCTGTTAGCCCGAATGGGGTGTCAGCTCACCATGGGTGACAATATGCAGGTGGATGTTGATCCCACCACGATTAACGACTATACCGCGGCCTACGAATTGGTCAGAACCATGCGCGCATCCATATTGGTACTGGGGCCGTTGGTGGCTCGCTATGGTCAGGCCGAGGTCTCTTTGCCTGGTGGCTGTGCCATAGGTGCACGCCCGGTCAACTTACACATTGAAGGTTTGCGCGCATTGGGTGCTGACATCAACATTGATGGCGGTTATATCCGGGCTCGTGCAGGCCGCCTCCAGGGTGCGCGTATTCATTTTGATACTGTGACCGTCACGGGGACCGAAAATTTGCTAATGGCGGCAACACTTGCCAAGGGCGAAACCGTACTGGAAAACGCAGCCCGTGAGCCAGAGGTGGTTGATCTTGCTAACTACCTGATCGCCATGGGGGCGAAGATTGAGGGTGCTGGCACCAGCACGATCACCATTGAGGGTGTCAATCAGCTTAACGGCACCAAATACGACATCGTGCCTGATCGAATTGAAACCGGGACGTTTCTGGTGGGTGCGGCGGTGACACGAGGAAAAATTCGTGTGCGCAACACGGTTCCAGACATCCTGACTTCTGTGCTTGAAAAGCTACGCGAGGCCGGTGCGGAACTCACGGTTGGTGATGACTGGGTCGAACTGGATATGCACGGTCAGCGACCTCAGTCTGTCAGTATCGCTACAGCGCCTTATCCGGATTTTCCCACTGATATGCAAGCCCAGTTTTGTGTACTGAATGCCGTTGCCGATGGAACCGCTAAGGTTTCGGAAACCGTATTCGAAAATCGATTTATGCATATTAATGAATTGCAGCGTATGGGTGCAGACATGAACGTGGATGGAAATTCTGTCACTATTCGAGGCGTGGAACGATTGCGTGGCGCGCCTGTGATGGCAACCGATTTGCGCGCATCAGCCAGTTTGATACTGGCTGCCCTTGCAGCCGATGGTGAAACTACGCTGCGGCGTGTGTATCACATCGATCGAGGTTACGAGAGAATCGAAGAAAAATTTCATTTGCTCGGTGCAGACATCCGTCGTGTACCAGACAGGTAATCGCTGTGCTTAACGTTGCGCTATCCAAGGGTCGAATCTTCGAAGAGACTTTGCCGCTGTTTGAAGATGCTGGCATTGTGCCAACCGAAAACCCTGAAAAATCCCGAAAACTGATCCTGCCTTCTAACGTTGAAGATGTGCAGTTTCTGATTGTTCGTGCGTCCGATGTGCCTACCTATGTTCAACACGGTGGTGCGCATATTGGGGTGGTGGGTAAGGATGTACTAATGGAACACGGCGGCGAGGGCTTACTTGAACCGGTAGATCTTGCGATTGCTTGTTGCAAATTAATGGTGGCAGGCTATCCTGATACCAAGCTGGATTCACCGCAGCGTTTGCGGGTAGCAACCAAATTTGTAAATTGTGCTCGTGCACATTTTGCAGCGCATGGTAGACAAGTGGAAATCATTAAACTCTATGGATCAATGGAGCTTGCCCCAATTGTGAGCTTATGCGATCTAATAGTGGATGTGGTTGATACTGGCAGCACACTTAAAGCCAATGGTCTGGTTCCTTTGGAACACATCGCCGATATAAGCTCACGTCTTGTTGTTAACCGTGCCGCGATGAAAACCCACAGCAAACGCATCAGCGAAATTGTGAACCTGCTTAACGTTGCCGTTGAAAAGCGTGCTACTACCAGCACGACTGCTTGAGCCGGCAATCTTTTAACTGATACAAACCATCATGAACGCACTCACTGACGATCTACGAATAACAGCCATTAAAGAGCTGCAAGGCCCAGAAAGCATTATTAACGAAATTCCGGTAAGCGCTACCGCTGCCGCCACTGTCACATTGGCACGCACTACGGTGAGCGCTATTTTAGCCGGCAAAGATGACCGAATTGCGGTTGTCGTCGGGCCGTGTTCCATTCATGATCCAGAAGCGGCCATTGAATACGCGCAAAAACTGGCAAAAATGAAGCAGCGATACGAAAATGACCTTTGCATCATTATGCGAGTGTATTTTGAAAAGCCACGGACAACGATTGGCTGGAAGGGTTTAATAAACGATCCAGAGATGGATAACAGTTTTCAGATTAACAAAGGTCTGAAGTTGGCTCGCGGTCTATTGGCTGACATCAACGAATTGGGTTTGCCAGCAGGTGTTGAATATCTGGATTTGATTAGCCCTCAGTTTATCGCTGACCTAGTGGGCTGGGGGGCGATAGGTGCGCGTACAACCGAGAGTCAGGGGCATCGTGAACTGGCATCCGGTTTATCCTGCCCGGTTGGGTTTAAAAACGGTACTGCAGGTAGTATTCAAATTGCCGTCGATGCTATCGGTGCAGCCTGCAATCCGCACAACTTTTTATCTGTGACAAAAGAGGGTCGTTCTGCGATTTTCCAGACCGCAGGTAATAAAGACTGCCACCTGATTTTGCGCGGTGGAAAAGCCAGCACCAATTACGATGCCGCGTCCGTGGATGATGCTTGCGCTATGTTGGCAAAAGCCGGTTTGCCAGAATCTGTGATGATCGACTGCAGCCATGCAAATTCACGAAAAAAACACCATCGGCAAAGTTATGTCTGCCGCGATATTTGTGCGCAATTAACGGACGGTGATAAGCGCATTATGGGCATCATGATTGAGAGTAATCTTGTTGAAGGTGCGCAAAGACCCGATGCAAAACCGCTGGTACGCGGGCAAAGCGTGACAGATGCCTGTTTGGCATGGGATGACACGGCACCGCTATTGGAGCAGCTTGCGCAGGCCGTTGCTCAGCGACGCAAAGCGTAGAAATAACACTAAAGCGCGCTTTATCCATTCAGCGCGCTTCTAATGATGGTGTTGAAGTCTTGATAGTCCTGGTGGCTTACCCAGCGGCGCATTTTTAGCCAGTCACATCCGTCTGGCTTTTTGTGAACTCACCCGCAAACACTTAGCTAATACTCTCGCAGCTCACTCCCGCTTACCCTTGTGTGTCAAGGAAAGTGTTAGATCGGCCGATTTTTATATCATTAAGAAGCCGAAAATCACTTACACAGGGATCTCCTCATGGCGCGTTCATCTGATGCAGTTTTTCCGTTGTCGCTCATTCGCGACAAGGCCTTTCAGATGCGTCAAATTCGCCGCGTGCTTTGGCTGACCTTGTTTTTTATTGTTCAGTCCACTTTGATTTTAGGCATCTTCTATCACAACATACTGGGACAATTGGTTGAAGGCGCAGCGCCTTTACTGTTTGCCTCAGAAGACTTGCAAATGATTAACGACAGCGTGCCATCAGCCAGTGAAGTCATGATGCGCTGGGTTGTTGTGATGTTGGTGGTTAATGCTGTAGTCACCGCCATGATCGGTGTGTACATCATGCGAAAGCTTGGCAACCCCTTATTGGCCATGCGGCGTGCACTTAATGAAATCGGCGATGGGAATCTGGATGTGCGTTTGCGCTCAGGGGATTCTCGTGAATTTTCGGAGCTGTCGGATGCGCTTAATAGCGCGCTTGAGCAAGTGCAGCAGAAAATTGAACAAGCGCGTCAGGAAACTCGCATTCTCGATACGCTTGAACAGCAACCAAAGCCTTCCTCAGAAGAAATTGAAGCTGCATTTGTTAGTTGTCGCAATGTGCTTAATTTCTTTAACCAGGGCAAAGTGTCAGATGAGCAGCGTCCAGCTGCAAACGGTTAGTGTTGCATTCAATTAAATTTAATTTAATTGCAGCTGTGATGAAACTTAATCTACATCATCGCCTTAATAGGCATCGATGGCCGAGCTTGTACTGGACCTTGGTGTTGATTTTTGCCTGTGTGTTTTTCAGCCCCTACCTAAGCAAAAATGTACAGGCGCAATCCACTGCAGCGTCAGCTGAAAAACCCGACGCGGCAGATTTATACGCCACAGCGCTGTCGCAGATCGATTCACTTGAATTCAAGCAAGCTGTGCAAACCCTACGCTCTATACAAGCGCGTTACCCGGAGTTTGATCGAATATCATCAGTACAAACGCGCATTGCAGTACTGCATGAAGCAGAAGGTGCCGGTAATGCGCTTAGTCATTATCTGTCGGCTATTGATAGCCAGGACAAGGGTGATATTGATGGCGCGATAAACACATTGGATTTTATCCTTAGTCAATACAAACAAAGTAGCCTGCGTGATGATGCGCTGTACTTAAAGGCGTATGTGCAGATAATGCATCGCTACGATTTTGAAGCAGCACGTGTAACACTTGCCCGCCTTGAAAGTGAATTTGGCGTGTCGGCTTATAAAGATTCAGCCGATTATCTGGATGCCATTGCACTGGAGCAAATGGGTGATACCGATGGTGCGCGCGAGGCTTTGCTGGCACTGCGAGAGCGGCATACTGCGGTGTCTTTACCCTTTGGTTTTAATCTTCCTGAGGGCAATGTGCTGTCCCGCTATTGGTACGATCGAGCGGACAAGCGACTGACAATTCTTGAAAAGCATTTACAGACCGTGAGTACATTGCGAACCAAAGTCGTTGCTGATGATGGTGCAATGCGGGTTAATGTGAATGTGGATGGTGTAGATCTGGAACTGCAACTGACTCCCAGCCCGATTACAAGTCAAGCGTCATGGGTTGACGGTGTGCTGCAAGATGCTTTGCCACCTGCGGCTGGTGTCTTTGTGGGTAGCGTGGTCGGCGACCCTGATTCCTGGGTGCGAACTGTCATTATGGATGATGTGATCATTGGCGCTGCCAACGCCTTTGGTAATCACTACACGCTGAAGCAAGATTCCTTAACCGGCACGCTCGATTATTATCAGCCGCTTAAAACGGCTAGACGATCTGCTAAAAAAAGGATTGACTCTACCTCAACTGAAATCGAGTTGATGGAGGATGCCATTGTGGCACCATTCACCGCACCACGAGCATCAACACAAAAACGCACGGTTCCCACTAATACCACTAACGCCATGCGGGTTGTTCCGATATCCATTGTTATAGACAGCGCTTTCGATCGCTATCATGGTGGTAATGGTTTGGTAACAGCGCTTAATCAGCTTAATGTGGCAGACGGCCTGTATCGGCAATTTGGTATTGCACTGGCTGTGGACGAAGTACAGGTTTTCGGCGATGAGGATGAAGACCCAATAGAAGTTGGGCCGGTGTCGCTGGAAGATTATCTGCAAAGCTTTCGCTCGTACAGACAATCACAACGCACGTTTTTTAACGACAGCGCGCTCACTTATTTATTTACAGGCAAACAGCGTACAGATGCCACGCTTGGGCTCGCCTGGATCGATACTTTGTGTCGAACAGATGGTTATGATGTTGGTATTATCACACCGAGCGTGATTGGTGACGTTTTGCTCACGCATGAGCTAGGACATTCACTTGGTGCACAACACGACACAGACACGAGTTGTAATCAAAACACCAGCACATTGATGTGGCCGCATATTTCGACGCGAACCACAACCCAATTTAGTAGTTGCAGTCAGACTATGGTATCGGGTGCAAGAGACAAAACCTGCCTGGTTGATGCGATCGATCTTGAGTTGCAGGTACGTGGCAGTGGCAATGAGGTTGTGTTTGATCTCCTTAATTATGATTCTTCATTGGCCATGAATGCGACCTTGCACATCGAGACCAGTACTCCTGATTTAGTCACATGGCCTGCCGGATGTCGTGCGCTGACGGTGACCAGCGGTCAATGCGTGATTGCAACGCTAGCGCCTTCTGAAAAACGCAGCTTGAGCTTTCTTACCAATGCTACACAATCTGATAATGCACTCATAACTGGTCAGCTTGAACCTTCGGGCACGCAAGACTTTGTACCTGCCAATAACACAGCGACCTATTCTCTGGTTTCGCAAATGGCAAGCTCTGGTCATTTGTCATTGTCAGCTCTGGAGCCAGAGCAAGTGAACACCCCGCCTGCCGCTGCATCCGGAGCGGGTGCGGGCATTGCCCCAATGCTGCTGGGTTTGTTTTGGCTTGTGTTTAGAGCGCGGTGTCGATCGCGTCGATGTGTCAACTAGGCCCTAAGGAAGGTTTGGATCGACGACGTCGATTTTTCACAAGGCCGGATTTGTTTTTTCTAACGATCGAACAAAGGCCGTTCCAGCAAAGTCACCTGAGCAGTTTGCTCCACGCCATTACGCAAAAATTTTAAAGACACTTTAGATTTAGGTGGTAATGCCGAGATCAGTAGCAGCAATTCTGTGGCGTTATTTATAGGCTGTTCAGCAACGTGGGTGACCACATCGTAGAGTAGTAAACCGCCGCGTTCTGCTGGACTGTTTCGCAGCACGCCTGTGATCACCGCGCCGCGTTCAACCTCGCGGTTAATGCTGGGAAACATTTGCAGATCATCGGCGCCAATGCCAAGCCAGCCTCGCATCACATGATCGTTTTCAATGATCTGCGGAACAACTTCACTTAATAAATCGACCGGGATTGCAAAGCCAATTCCTTCCGCGTTGTTATCACGCAAAAAAACGGCTGTATTAATGCCAACCAACTCGCCATCTGGATTGATCAGCGCACCACCGGAGTTACCAGGGTTGATTGCCGCGTCGATCTGCACAAAGTTTTGCCAGGCACTGGCGCCAGCAACCCGCCTACGCATTGCGCTGACGATGCCAGATGTGACCGTCTGACCAACACCAAACGGATTGCCAATCGCCAGTACGATATCGCCGACTCGCAGTCCAGCGTTGGAATTAATGCTCACGGCGGGCAGGTCTGTCGCGTCAATCTTGACCACAGCAATATCGGTTTCAGCATCGCTGCCGAGCACAATGGCTCTATGCAAGGACCCATCGCCCAGCACGATGTTGATTTCGTCGGCGTCTTCGATCAAATGAAGATTGGTCAGGACAATGCCATTACTATCGATAATAACGCCTGAGCCTTGACTGGTGCTGCGACGCTCACGTGGCGCGATAATCGGATTAAGACTATCGTCAGATGCAGCGTTCCGGTTAGGTGCGCGATAAATGGTTTCGCTGGAATAGAGGCTTACAACAGCCGGGGCTGCACGCGCAATACCCTCGTAGTAAGAGTGTTTGGAGTAGTGGGCTTTCACAGGCTGCGGCAACAAGGTACTCAGTGTATTGTCATTGGGCGCACTGACATGGCTTCGGTCTGTAACCAAAGGCAAGGCTGCGAAGAGCGCTAAGCCAAGCAGCATTCCGGCAGTCGAGCACAGCAAAAGGAAAAACAGCTTTTTCAATGGGGTACTCTCAGTTTGTGCCCGCAGTTCAACAGTTGAGACAACAGATGGAATCCATTACCGATATCGTCGGCTATATTAACCGAACAATTGATTCAAGCAATATGCACGACTATTGCCCAAATGGATTACAGGTTCAAGGCCGTGACGATGTTAGCCATATTGTATCGGGTGTAACCGCTAGCGAGGCTTTCCTGCTGCGTGCGATCGAGGCGGGTGCTGACGCGGTGCTGGTCCATCATGGCTATTTCTGGCGCGGCGAAGATCCCGTAATCACCGGTATGAAACGACGCAGACTCGGCCTGCTATTGGAAGCCAATGTTTCCCTTTTGGCCTACCATCTGCCCCTGGATGTACACCCTGAGTTTGGCAATAACGCGCAACTGGGGCAACGCCTTGGTTTTGTCTGTGAGGGTCGCCTGACCGCCGGTGACACCGAAGGGCTGGTGTTTTATGGGCATTTGCCTACGCCGCTCTCTGCCCAGGCCCTGGCAGATCACCTGGTTGGCGTGCTGGGCAGAGTACCCCTGGCTGTGGGCAATACCGATCGAGAGATTAGCCGGCTTGCCTGGTGTTCCGGTGGGGCACAAGGTTATATCGATTTTGCAGCTAAATACGGCTTTGACGCCTATATTAGTGGGGAGATTTCGGAACAAACCACGCACAGTGCACGTGAGCACAAAATGTTGTATCTGGCCGCCGGGCACCACGCCACTGAGCGCTTTGGTGTGCAGGCACTCGGCGAGCATTTGACGCAGCAGATGCAGGTAACACATGAGTTTATCGACATTGACAATCCAGCTTGATAACTTGCCCGGATTTGCTCCTATAAGGGCGTTTTGACCCTCTTGTGTGGTAATCTTGGGGGTTGGGTTAGCGGGTTGAATCTTGCTAAGTAAAAGTGTTGCCTCTCGCATGGCATTGTGATCGCAAAAAGCGATGATATGCGACAGATAACTGCCCCTGGTAGCGCATCGTTATCATGCGGTTTTATCAAAACAGACGAACTTTAGAATTTAGATTTTTGAACTAATGGGGTCGCTTTATGAGCGCGAAAAAACCGGCCGCTGACGCTAGTCACGTGGCCCGCGATAGTTCCATAGATAATCACGCATTGGATCCAAAACGTCGCCGTATGCTGGTTGGCGGTATGTCTGCAGTAGGCGGGCTGGGCGCAGGTGCGCTAGCGGTATCCATGCTTGCTTCGATGTCTCCAAGTGCCCGTGCAAAGGCGGCAGGTGCGCCAGTAGAGGCCGACATCAGCAAGCTTGCAGAAGGCCAGTTGTTAACGGTTGAATGGCGGGGCAAGCCTGTCTGGATAGTACGTCGTACCGCTCAGGCGCTGGAGTCCTTGACCAATGTCGTCGACCAGCTGAGCGATCCGGATTCTGCCGAAGAACAGCAACCGGCCTATGCGCAAAATGCCACGCGCGCCATCAAGGAAGAAATTCTTGTGGTCGTGGGCATCTGTACTCACTTAGGTTGTTCACCAACCTATCGTCCGGAGCTAGCGCCACCTGATTTAGGCAGCGACTGGGAAGGTGGGTTTTTCTGCCCCTGTCACGGTTCAAAATTTGATATGGCCGGCCGTGTTTATGCAGGCGTGCCAGCACCTACCAACCTGGAGGTGCCACCGTATAAATATCTTGACGACAACCGGATTATTATCGGTGAAGATTCGGGGGTAGCGGCATGAGTAAGCAAAATGGTAATGGTTTGATGGGTTGGATCGACGATCGATTCCCGTTAACCAAAATGCTCGAAGAGCATGTCACCAAATACTACGCACCCAAGAACTTCAATTTCTGGTACTACTTTGGTGCTCTGTCGCTGCTGGTGCTGATCATTCAGGTTGTGACGGGTATCTTTCTCACCATGAACTACAAGCCCGATGGAGAACTTGCGTTCAAGTCGGTCGAGTACATCATGCGTGATGTCAACTTTGGTTGGCTGATCCGTTATATGCATTCAACGGGCGCTTCCTTGTTCTTCGTTGTTGTTTATTTGCATATGTTCCGGGCATTGTTGTACGGGTCGTACAAAAAGCCACGAGAGCTCCTGTGGATTTTTGGCATGCTCATCTATGTGGTGCTAATGGCTGAAGCGTTCATGGGTTATTTGCTGCCATGGGGGCAAATGAGCTACTGGGGCGCGCAGGTTATTATTTCTTTGTTTGGTGCAATCCCGTTTGGTATTGGTGATGCGCTAACGCTATGGCTGAAGGGCGATTACATCGTCTCTGATGCCACACTCAATCGATTCTTTGCACTGCATGTTATCGCTGTGCCGCTGGTATTAATTGGTTTGGTGGTTGCTCACATTTTGGCGTTGCACGAAGTGGGTTCAAATAACCCCGATGGAATTGAAATCAAAGCCAATAAAAACGCAGACGGCATCCCGAAAGACGGCATTCCGTTTCATCCTTACTACACAGTAAAAGATCTATTCGGTGCCTGCGTCTTCTTTTTGGTGTTTTTTGCGATCGTGTTTTTTGCACCTGAAATGGGGGGCTATTTTCTCGAACACGCCAACTTTATTCCGGCTGACCCTTTAAAAACACCTGAGCATATTGCGCCGGTTTGGTACTTCACGCCGTTTTACGCCATATTGCGGGCGGTGCCAGATAAACTATTGGGCGTTATGGCAATGGGTGCGGCTATCGTGGTGTTGTTCTTCCTGCCATGGATCGATCGCAATCCGGTGCGTTCCATTCGCTATCGTTCAATGGCATACAAAGTACTGCTGTTCTCGTTTGTCATCGCATTTATCATACTGGGTTATCTGGGCATGCAAACTCCCACCCCTATGGGTACCTTGGTTGCGCAAATTTGTTCGTTTATTTATTTTGGTTTTTTTGTCGGTCTGTTTTTTGTCAGTAAATCAGAGAAAAACAAACCCTTGCCAGAACGGGTGACATAATGATGCGTGCGAGACTTACGAAAATGATATTGAACATGCAACGCGTTACGGCCGTTTTGGCATTAAGCATAGCCTGCGCGACAGCAACACCTCTCATGGCCGCTGGCGGTGGCGTTGCACTGGAAACACCGCTGATTGATACCAGTAATGAACGATCGCTGCAGCGAGGTGCACGTACCTTTGTCAATTATTGTATGGGTTGTCATACCGCTGACTATCAGCGCTACAGCCGTTTAGCGAAAGATCTTGGGTTGTCTGAAGAAGATGTCTTGAACAACCTGATATTTACGACCGATAAGGCAGGTGAGCGCACTAAAGTCGGCTCTCTTATGGAAAACAATATGTCCATTGACTATGGTCGACAGGCGTTCGGTGTGGTTCCACCTAACCTTGCTCTAACGGCTCGTTCACGTGGTGAAGATTGGATCTATACCTACATGAAGAGTTTTTATCTCGATCCTGAGCGTGGCGGTATTGGTGCAAATAACACGGTTTATCCTGGAGCCGCAATGCCGCATGTTTTGTGGGAACAACAGGGCTGGCAAAAGCCACGTTATAAAGACGATAACGGCCAGCAGGTGTTTGACGGTTTTGATATGGTCACAGAAGGCACCATGTCGGCGCAGGAATACGACGCCATGATTCTGGATTTAACCGCATTCATGTCTTACATGGCTGATCCAATTAAACAGACAAGACATCGCATTGGTACGATCGTCATGCTGTTTCTTCTGGTGCTAACCGTTATTGCGTATTTCCTTAAAAAGGAATACTGGAAGGACGTGGTCTAAACGACAAGCCCTGGCAAACCAGGATCACATCGCGCAGCGCAAGTTTTTTAGGCGCTGCGCATCGTGCCTTTAACCGTTGTATCTTAGAAAACCGAGGCGAGTTTGAGCACAGCAGGCAATCGACGTGCGGTGATGACCATGTTTTCGGATGCACAATGCATCCACTGTCACCGTGTCAGGCTGGTACTGGCTGAAAAAGGCATAAAGGCTGATATCGAAATTGTCGATCCGGACAATAAGCCTGAAGATCTCATGCACCTCAATCCGGCTAACACAGTACCGACACTGGTCGATCGCGACCTTGTACTTTACGATGCGCGAGTGGTGGTAGATTATCTGGACGAGCGATACCCGCACCCGCCATTAATGCCGATAGACCCGGTCTCTCGTGCGAAAACCCGATTGGCTCTGTATCGTATTGAATCTGACTGGTATTCGCTTTTGCCGCAGCTGGAAGCTGATGGGGCGGCTCGTACCAAGGCGCAAGGCTTGATGAGCGAATCCCTTACGGCCTCAGCCGATGTTTTTAATGCCATGCCGTTTTTCCTGAGCGAAGAGCATTCCTTGCTAGATACAACTCTGGCACCGCTATTGTGGCGATTGCCACACTATGGCATTGTATTGCCAGAGGCAGCTGGGTCCGTGCATCAGTATTGCAAGAAAATATTTGCGCGCGATGGTTTTCAGGCCAGCCTAACGGAGCAGGAACGGACATTGGGTTTATGACATCTAGCAGACCCTATTTAATTCGAGCGTTATATGAGTGGATCGTGGACAACACGTTTACACCGTATATGCTGGTGGACACGGCGCAGGAGCAGGTCGAAGTTCCGCGCGCGTTTGTTGAAAACGGTAGAATAATCCTAAACGTGAGCCCTGAAGCAACGCACAGCCTGGTTCTTGGAAACGATGCCATCACTTTCAATGCGCGGTTTAGCGGTACGGCCATGGATGTACATGTGCCGGTGTCCAGTGTGCTGGCGATTTATGCAAAAGAGAATGGCCAGGGCATGATGTTTGGTGAGCAAGATGATCCACCGCCGGAGCCAGGCCCGGGCACTAGTAATGACAACACGTCAGGCTTAAGCGAAGTTAAACGGCCTAACCTTAAAATCGTTAAATAGCCTTTTTTAACCCTCTGTGCCTTACTCATCCTGGACTGCATTAGGTGTCCACGTAATCGCATAGCCTTTCATTGTTCGAACGTTGTCTGGCTGGATGTCTTTTCCATTTAGTACAGATCGATTCGCATATAGATGCTGGCTGTTTTGGTCAGCAGCGTTGCCGTGAATAGGGCAAACACCGATCACATCTATTCGGGCCGGTTGGTTGGGGCTGCGACTGCTGGCGATAAAGTGTCTTGCCGTAAGCAATAGTTTTTGTTGCTTACGATAATCCACACTCTCAGTGGCGCTGCCATGGAACGCACCTTGCCTGAATCGTACCTCTACAAAAACCAGAATGTTCTCTGGAGAGCGCATGACAAGATCGACTTCGCCAAGCCGGCATCGATAGTTTCGGGTGATGGTTGTGTAGCCTAAAGATACAAGATACTCGCATGCAAGTTGCTCGGCGAGCTGGCCGCTTTGGCTTGTTTTCAAGTGACCTCCTTGTCACGTCAATACAATAACTTTCCCGGCCCGTGACGTTATCGTTGAGCTGGTCGTTGAATAAAACCCTGTTGAATTAAACCCATTGTTAATCTTTACCCATTGAATAACAGTCTTTCAATTAATGTTGCCAGAAAGAATTTGCCTTAGTGGGTCTGCTTCAATGCGTTCAACTCCGACTGATTTTCCTTCCTGGTATTGTGCCCAATCAAGATAGCGTCGAATGCGCCCGTCTCCTGAGAGTTCGAGATCGCCGGTGAAACCTTCCAAGCGTTCACCGTTACTCAGCGCGGGTAAATTTGTGATGACTTTATAGGCATCGGAGCCAAGTGCGTATAACTTTGCATACACGCCATCGGCTGCAGGAAAATTTGCCAGTATTTGTTGGCGTAACGGATCCTTGTCCATGGACTTACGCAGTACCCAAGGTGAATCAGGGTAGAAAATCGAATTAAGATCCCGGTTCTTTCTTTGGTCATCATCGGCCGATGCAATGCGGGATGTGCCAAGGCGTGGTATTTGTCGGGTGTAGAAAAAATCCAGCTGAGGCCTGACTGAGCGTGCTTGCTCAGATCCGATCGCCAGAAAAATAACATCCACATCGTTACGTATGCTGGGTTCGAAAAATAATTTTCGATCGAGTGCACGCGATAAACTTTTAAAGCGGCCATCGCTTTGCTTTATCTCCAGCGCTTCGCGTATTTGCTCAGAGTAGTCGTATACATCTTTGGGAAGCACGGCGACATGCACAACATCGCCACCGTAGCTGAACATGGCATCTTGAAAGGCGCGTGCTTCTCTATCGCCACGCGAGTCATCAGATTGCAGAATGATAGCGTTGCGTAACGATAAAGCGATGGCGCGTGAGGCGGCTGAAAAAGCCTCGTCTTCCGGTGCAAGTCCAAACTGCACAAGCCTACTGCCATTGCCACTACTCGTATTCAGTGAAGCATCGACTGTGTTTAAGGTGACCGTTGGGACCGGCAGGTCGCGTAAGGTGACAATGGCCGACACCGCTTGTTTACGCAGCGGCCCGATGATCGCATCAGCACCGTCGTTCACGGCGTTTTGATATGCGGCTCGCACGTATGATGCGTTTTCTCCGATATCGTAAAAACGCAATACGGGTGGATTAAATTGATTGGGCGAATTTTGATGTGTGGCAATAATGCCATCTCGAATGGCAGCAGATACCGCCTCTACGCGACTAGCCGAGAGCGGTAGTAAAACAGCAATTTGGTTGATATTTCCATCCACTGGTGCGTTAAAGTTAACTGGCCCACCGCTGACATAAATTTTTGGCAGAAATCGAGAGTTTGCTGGATGATCGACGTAAAGGGTGCGCCACTGATCCAATTTTTGTGAGCGTAGCGGAGCATTGCTGCCAGAGTCTGCATTTGCCATAGCCAGTGCCAACCAGCCCTGGTACGTATCACCGCGCACATTTGTGGTGAGCGATCTCAGTAAGGACACCGGTTGCGTGGTTAGCATCGACCAAATTTGCTGATGATTTTTATCAATGATGGATTCATCATCCAGTTGGTTTTCTAATTCGATTCGCGCGATGAGTTCGTTATCGGGATCGTTAAGTGCGTTAAAAGCCAGCGCGCGTGATTCAAAAACGCGTGCTCGATCAAGTGGTGATTCGATTTCCTCTGGGATGGGCAAGGCATTGATTGCGGCCGTCGCTTCGTCGTTAAACAACAGGCTTTTTGCATACACAATATCGCGGCGATGCTGCAGCGCAATTGTGCTCATTTGCGGGCCAATGTCGTTTAGCTTCTCAATACCGGGCTCAAGCATGGCGCGATCGAATAAAATTTCCGCTGCTAAAAGTTGGTACTCTTCTTTTTGTTCGATGTTGCTTGTGCGCTTTGCGCGAGCGCTGTAGTAGTCAGCGGCCTCGGTGGGCTTGCCTTGATTCAAAAGTCTCAGCGCGCGCGGGTCTGTTACCCTGCCATTGAACGGGTTGTCGTCCGGTATCGTCTCAGGTGGTTTGGCACATCCGCTGAGCCCGACTAAAGCCAGGACGAGTAATAATACTGTGTGATATCGAATGGATGTCATCATGTGCCTGCAGACGTTACGTTTTGGGAGAGCCGCATGCTCACCACTGCTGATTGATTATCACTCATTATATTATGACTGTGACAACTACGAATAATACTTTGTATGTGGTGGCGACGCCAATTGGTAACCGCGACGATATTTCGATACGGGCAATTGAAGTGTTACGTCATTGCAAACGAATCTATGCCGAAGACACGCGCCACAGTAAAGCGTTATTACAACACCATGGCATTGATACCGCCCTTCACACGCTACATGAGCACAACGAAACTGCGGCGGCCGAAGCGGTTGCCGCCTTTATAGAGCAGGTGGGTCCGGCAGCGCTGATCAGCGACGCTGGTACCCCGCTGATCAGCGACCCTGGTTATCGATTGGTGAGAGCCTGTCAGGCGCATGGCATAAAAGTATCACCCATTCCCGGTGCCAGCGCCTTAACCGCTGCATTGTGTGTGGCGGGCCTGCCTACCGATCGTGTAACGTTTGCAGGCTTTGCGCCTTCTAAACAAGCGGCGCGGCACAAATGGCTGGGCGAACTGGCCATACTTCCTAGCACGGTGGTGCTTTATGAATCCCCGCATCGCATCATGGCCGCACTCGACGATATTGCTGATACGTTTGGCATAACGCGCGAAATGACCATGGCGAGAGAGCTCACCAAGCGCTTTGAAACTATTGAGCGAGGCAGTGTCGGTGCTATTCGAGAATTGCTGCAAGTGGATTCGCAACAGCAACGAGGCGAGTTTGTTTTGTTGCTTGCTGGCAATAGTGACAGCGCAGTGTTATCTGCCAACAGTGCGCAGGCTATGCAGACTTTAAAGATTCTGATGGGGTATTTACCGTTAAAAGATGCCGCGAAATGTGCAGCCGAACTAACAGACGAACCTCGTAAAGCGCTTTATAAACTGGGTGTTGAATTACAAAACTCGCCATGAATATTGCCTTAATTATATGAGAGGCGCAGTTCTGGTAAAATTGTTTTTGGAGTTGGCCAGGCCATCGCTGCGACATTGATTACGTTAATGTTGTGGAGGAAAGTCCGGGCTCCAAAGGGCAAGGTGCCAGGTAACCCCTGGGGGGCGTGAGCCTACGGAAAGTGCAGCAGAGAGTAAACCGCCTAAGCAAACAGCGCGTGTAATGTAATGCGCTGGTTGACGGTAAGGGTGAAAGGGTGCGGTAAGAGCGCACCGCGCCAGTGGTAACACTGAGTGGCATGGTAAACCCCACCTGGAGCAAGACCAAATAGAGGAGCATTGGCGTGGCCCGCGCTGCTCCCGGGTAGGTCGCTAGAGCAGTTCGGTGACGAACCGCCAAGATGAATGATGGTCCTCGACAGAACCCGGCTTACGGCCAACTCCTTTATTTCTCAAACGTGTTCATTAATTCCTTTATTTGTGCCAAGTAGCTGCCAAATAGCTTCTAACCACCTACCACTCAGTCACCAGCACATCACTAGCAAGATGCGGTGCAGATTATCGCAAGGTGTCAGATATCCAACATTGCAAACTTTAAGCAACATGGTTTGCTTATGAGTGTCTAGATTGATCGACTTCCACGTATTTTCTGATTTCGTTTCTCGATAGTGCCTGTAACTTACTGATTTGTATATGCTCCTAATGTTATCCTAACTCGTTGTCTTTAATAGAAAAATTCCTCTTTATCGATTGCTATGTGAAGATGTGCCCGGTATAGTGGCCATCGGTGCTTAAATGTGTGTAAAAGTGGGAGTTTGGGCCATTCGGCTGATCTAAATCGATGTTTCGTGGGATTTCCAAGCAAACGGTTGATGCGAAGGGACGTATGGCTATGCCCAAGTTTCACCGTGACCGATTGGAAGCCGTGGGCATCCACAAGTTGATGGTGACGCTCGACCCGGCAAATTGCCTGCTTATTTATCCAATGCCTGACTGGATTGTTATTGAGGATGAATTAATGGGTGTGCCCAATGCAGATCCGTATACGCGCGCATTGCAAAGGCTCTACGTCGGTCACGCCACGGAGATGACGTTTGATGGCAATGGACGAGTTTTATTGCCATCGATGTTGCGAGAAAGAGCCGGCATTGGAAAAAAGGCCGTGCTTTTGGGACAGGGAAAAAAGTGCGAGTTGTGGAGTGAAGAGCGCTATGAGGATGCCTCAATGCAGTGGCCTGAGGACATTAGCACAGCCGATATGGAGCAAGTGCCAAAGGCGATCCGGAAGCTCTCAATTTGATGAGTGAATCGACGCATGTGTCTGTATTGCACAAAGAGGCAATAGACGCACTTCGAATTAAGACCGATGGCAGATATGTAGATGCGACTTATGGTCGCGGAGGACATAGCAAAACAATTTTAGAGCGACTGGGTGAGCATGGTGAATTAATGGCCATAGATCGAGACCCAGAAGCGCAAGCCGACGCAGATCGGCGCTTAGGTGAAGACACACGTTTTATTTTTATGCGTGGAAACTTTGCTGAGATCGATACGTTGCTCGATAGCAACGGTTGGTTGGGTTCAGTTGATGGTTTATTACTCGACTTGGGTGTGTCATCACCACAGTTAGATATAGCGGACCGTGGGTTTGGTTTTTCTCGCGATGGCGCGCTTGATATGCGAATGGATCCATTAAACGGGGTGTCGGCAGCCGATTGGCTTGCGACAGTAAAAGAGAGCGATTTGGTGCACGTATTAAAAACATACGGAGAAGAACGCTACGCTCGCCGTATTGCGTCGGCCATTGTTGAGGCACGCGATGCTGCACCGATCAAACGTACCTCGGAGTTGGCCGAGATCGTTAAACGTGCTCATCCGCGATGGGAGCGCCACCATCATCCTGCCACTCGATCATTTCAAGCCATAAGAATTGCTGTTAATGGCGAGCTCGATGCTATTGCAAAGTTGTTGCAAAAAGCACAGGCCGTGCTGAACCAAGGTGGGCGACTGGTGGTAATCAGCTTTCATTCACTCGAAGACCGAATGGTGAAGAGAGCTTTACGGAAGCCTCTTCCACCTGCCGATTTGCCGCGGCATTTACCCTTGCCCGATGGGCCAGCGCATCCATGGTCACTCGTTGGTAAGGCGGTTAAAGCATCCGCTGAGGAGCTTGCACTAAACCCACGGGCGCGCAGTGCCGTTATGCGCGTGGCGGAGCGAGTTCTATGACTCACACGGTCTATATTGTTGCGCTTTTAGCGGCATTGAACGTGTGCACGGCCATGGCGGTGGTTTACACGAAACACTTAAGCCGCGATCGCTACACCAGCATTAGTCAAAGCCAGCGCATGATTGATGATCTGGATGTGCAGTGGAGTCAGCTACAAATCGAAGAGAGCACTTTTTCTGATCACGCCAGGGTTGAAAAAACGGCCAGTGACAGATTGGGAATGGTGCAGCCGGGGCTTGATGGTTCCGTAATGATCGTTAGAAAGCCATGATGGAGAACGGTTCACTGAAAAAAATACGCAAATCGGTGTCAGTGAATAACTGGGCAAACCGGCGCTTAGTGGTGTTTGCACTGTTCTTTGCGATGGGGCTGTCGCTCATCACGCGTGCCTTGTATTTGCAGATTTTTGAGCATGATTTTTATCAAGGGCAGGGCGATGCACGTCAACTGCGCACTGTTGCCATTCCTGCGCACCGTGGAAATCTTAACGATCGAAATGGCGAGCCGCTGGCAATTAGCACACCCATTAAAAGTGTTTGGGGTGTGCCTGAAAAACTCATGCAGCAACCGGCAGCTTTACGCGAAGTTGCGGCCTTACTTGAAGTTGAGCCCGGTGAATTGCAGGTGCGTACTGAGCGCGCCTATGAGCAAGGTAAAGAATTTCTGTATGTAAAGCGCCATGTGCCTCCCGTATTAGCTGAGCAAGTCATGGCATTGAATGTTGATGGCTTGTTGTTGCAGCGCGAATATCGGCGTTATTACCCAAGCGGACGTGCTTCAGCACAAGTCGTTGGCTTTACCGATATTGATGATATTGGGCGTGAAGGTCTGGAAATGGCGTACGACGATTGGCTCAGTGGTGAACCAGGTTTGCGTCGTGTTGTGCAAGATCGCACCGGTAGAGAAATCACCGGGTTCAACATTAGAAAACCTGCGATCCCGGGAAAAGATTTACGACTGAGTATTGATAAGCAATTGCAGTACTTTGCCGACCAGGCTTTGATCGATACGGTGGCTAAAAATAAAGCTGAATCGGCGTCTGCAGTTGTCATGAATGTGAAAACTGGCGAAGTGCTGGCGATGTCTAACTATCCCTCATACAACCCTAACGATTTATCGGATCGTACAGGCGGGCGTCAGCGCAATCGTTCATTAACCGATGTGTTTGAGCCTGGTTCTACCATGAAGCCGTTTACGATCGCGGCTGCTTTGGAATCAGGAAAATTTAAAGCGGACGACATCGTTTATACATCGCCTGGGTTCTACAACATTGGAAAATACAAGGTCAATGATATTCGCGATCATGGTTGGCTAGACTTGCGTGGCATCGTTAAAAAATCCAGCAATGTGGGTGTGAGTAAAGTTGCCACTCAACTTGACCCTGAACAAATGTGGTCGGTGTTTGATAGTTTTGGTTTTGGGCGACCACCGGGCAGTGAGTTTCCAGGTGAGGTGGCGGGATACTTTAACCATCCCATATTGTGGCATCACATAGAGCAAGCCAGTGTTTCATTCGGTTATGGAATATCGGTGTCAGCCCTGCAGCTAGTACGTGCTTATTCGGCTATTGCAAACGATGGAATAATGCCTACTGTTTCGTTTGTTGCCAATGAGGAGGTTAGTGTTGGGCAGCCCGTAATTGATAAGGAAATTGCACGTGAGGTGCGCAGCATGCTCGAATCGGTTGTCACCGAAGGCACTGGTCATCGAGCTAAAATTCCCGGCTTTCGCATCGCAGGCAAAACGGGTACATCGCATCGTTCGGTCTCAGGTGGTTATGCGGAAGATCGTTATGTTTCCGTGTTTGCAGGTATTGCACCGGCATCGCGACCAGAACTTGCCACGGTTGTAGTCGTGCACGATCCAAAAGCGGGTCAGCACTTTGGAAGTGTGGTTGCCGCGCCTTTATTTGCGACAGTGATGTCGCATGCCTTGCGATTGCAGGGTGTTGAGCCAGATGATGTCGATGACAAGCGTGTGTCATTAGATGGCGTTAAGCTGAAAAAGAGAGGTGATCGCTCTTGAGCGAAAGGACGCCATCATCAATGCGTTTGGCCACCTTGTTTGACGGATTTGCCGTGAGTGATGTCAGTGCGGATAGCGCCGTCTCTGGCGTCAGTCTCGATTCTCGTTTGGTGCGTGCAGGTGATGTATACCTGGCTGTTGCGGGTGCCACATCACATGGTATGCAGTTCGCTGATGCCGCCATTGCTTTAGGTGCCTCGGCAGTCGCCGTTGATACCTCAGACACCGATCAATTTGCGGGCGATATTGATCGCTTGCAAGCGGGTGGAATACCCATTGTTGCAGTCACTGAATTAAAACAGCAGTCAGGCTTTATTGCCGCACGTTTTTATGGTGAGCCAAGTCACCAACTCAACATTGTGGCGGTGACGGGCACTGATGGAAAAACGTCGGTGTGTCAGTTTGTCGCGCAGGCGATCAATGCAATCGGTGGAGCCTGTGGCTACATTGGTACGCTTGGCTGGGGGTATCTATCGCTCAACGAAACTCAACTCACCACGCCAGATGCTGTGTCCTTGCAGCAGATGTTGGCGCAAATGCGTGATGCCGGTGCTGACACAGTGGCACTGGAAGCGTCTTCACATGGTCTGGCAGAGCGGCGGCTCGATGCATTGAATATTGATATTGCAGTGCTGACTAATTTTGGTCGTGATCATCTCGATTACCACAAAGATACTCAGTCGTATAAAAATGCCAAGGCGCGGCTGTTTGAATGGCCCAGCTTGCATTCAATTGTCGTCAATGGCTCAGATGAGTTTGGGCTTGAGCTTGCGAAGCTGACCTCGCAAAACTGCTATAAATTTTTATCGATAAGAGCCGCAAATGATGCGACGCAAGATTCAGTGAACGCAACTTTGCGTGCGGCAGAACTCAATCAAAGCGATGCTGGAATGCAGTTTGTACTGTTCGAAAACGAGCAGCCGTTTAATCAGCAAACGTCTTTGTTGGGAGATTTCAATATTGACAATCTTCTGGCTGCCTATGGTGTATTACGTGCGCTGGGTAAGGCTGCGAATGATGCCAGCGTCGCGTTGCATTCAGTGACATCTGTGCCAGGCCGTATGGAGTGTTTTCAAAGTGATGCTCATGCCACAGCGGTAGTGGATTATTCCCATACGCCGCAAGCGCTAACTGCTGCAATTGCAGCGTTAAGGAATCACTGTGATGGCGCTTTGTGGGTTGTATTTGGCTGCGGCGGTGACAGAGATCCAGGTAAGCGTGGGCCAATGGGGCGGGCGGCAGAGCAGGCCGATCATGTGGTTGTTACTGATGATAATCCACGCACCGAGAAATCCGCTGAAATATTGGCGCAAATTGTTGCTGGTATGGCAGCACCCGATGCGGCACATGTAATAGCCGATCGAAGCAGTGCGATTAGCTATGCAATGCAAACCGCGGCCGCCAACGATCTTGTTTTGATTGCTGGAAAAGGCCATGAAGATTATCAAATAGTGGGCTCGGATAAACACTATTTTAGTGACAGGGATTTTGTGCAGCAGCTTATCGTTCAAAAGCGTGCCGGGAGTGAAAGTTGATGCTCCGGCTCATGCTCTCCGACTGTCAAGCGCCGCTTAAAGCTGATCTGGTGGGTGATGATATTCAACTGATTGGTTTCAGTATCGATACGCGCACGATAGAAGCTGGGGATATGTATATCGCCATTAGTGGTGATCGTTACGACGGCCATGACTTCTGCCATCAAGCAGCCGAAAAAGGGGCTACATCCCTTTTGGTTGAGCGCGAAATGAATGTTGATTTGCCGCAGCTCGTTGTAGAAGATTCGCGCAAAGCGCTCGGGCTGCTTGCGCAGCTTTGGGCGCGTGGTTATCAATTGCCAACAGTGGCTGTGACAGGCAGCAATGGCAAAACCACAGTGAAAGAAATGATTGCATCAATTTTGAGTCAGCTTGGACCGGTGTTGTCGACACGAGGAAATCTTAACAATGACATTGGTGTACCACTGACATTGTTGCGTATGCGATCTCACCATCAATACGCCGTAATTGAAATGGGAGCCAATGCACCGGGTGAGATTCTTGGATTGAGCAAGCTGGTGGGACCGGACGTTGCACTGGTCAACAATGTTGGTGCTGCTCATTTGGAAGGCTTTGGTTCAGAAAGCGATGTAGCGCGCGCCAAGTCGGAAATTTACGCTGGCTTGAGTGCAGATGGTTGGGCCGTTATCAATGCTGATGATCAATATGCGGATGTCATGCGTGATGCAGCATCGCACTGCCACCGCCAGGAATTTGGAACAGAAGATGATGCCCCGGTACAGCTGTTGGCTGGTGATAGTTTAAATATAGCCTGCGGTGGCAAAAAATTATCGCCACGTTTTTCTTTACTAGGGCAGCACAATCGAATGAATGCCATTGCAGCCACAGCCGCGGCGCAGTGTATGGATGTGCAGGCCGTAGCGGTTATGTCTGGGCTTGCAAATGTGCAAGCGGTGCCGGGTCGATTGCAAACACGCCAAGGTATTAACGGCGCAACCATTATCGATGATACCTATAACGCCAACCCAAATTCGGCTCAGGCCGCCATTGATGTGCTGGCTGAATTTCCCGGGACTCGAATTCTGGTTTTAGGCGATATGGGTGAGCTTGGTGAGAGTGCTGAGCAGCTGCACGCACAGATCGGCGACTATGCGAAACAGGCCGGCATCGATCAACTGCTCACTGTTGGAACATTAAGCGTGCATGCCTCTGCAAAATTTGATTCGGCGATGCATTTTGATTCTCAAGCTTTGGTGGTTGACTATCTTGGTAGCCGACTCACTGACAGTACAGCCTTGTTGGTTAAGGGCTCGCGCGGTAGCAAAATGGAGCGCATAGTTGAACCGTTGTTATCGCCGCAGCACGAAAGTAATACTCAACTTGAAGTGGATGCTTTCGATAGTACGGAGGCCATCTCCTTATGATGCTGCTGTTTGGACAATGGCTAAGCTCGATTGACAGTAGTTTTGCTGCAGTGCAGTACATTACTTTGCGTGCCATCTTTTCGGCCCTGACATCGCTTGTGATCTGTTTGCTTTTTGGGCCAAAACTCATTGGCTGGCTAACGGCTGCAAAGATTGGACAGTCGGTTCGTAATGACGGGCCAGAAACGCATTTTTCTAAAGCGGGCACACCCACAATGGGTGGTGCAATGATCATCGTAGCTGTGGCGATAAGTACCTTGCTTTGGTCTGACCTCGCCGTTAAGCAAGTGTGGTTTGTCTTATTCGTCACTATTGGCTTTGCCGCGGTAGGCTGGGTAGACGATTATCGAAAAGTGGTGTTATCCAACTCGGTAGGATTAACCGCTCGCAAAAAACTCCTGTGGCAAACACTCATTGCAGGCGTCGCGGTCGTATCGTTTTATTTTACGGTGTCGGATGTGGCGGAGCTTACCCTGGTAGTGCCACTGTTTAAAAACGCCGATATCTATCTTGGCCTGATATTCATACCATTTGCTTTCCTCGTTATTGTTGGTAGCAGCAACGCCGTTAATTTAACAGACGGTCTGGATGGTCTGGCGATATTACCCAGCGTGATGGTGGCGGCGGGTCTTGGTCTTATTGCGTATTTATCTGGGCATGCTTTATTCGCCAGCTATTTACATATGCCCAATATAAAAGGCTCGGGTGAGTTAACGGTTTTTTGCGCAGCGATGATTGGTGCTGGTTTAGGATTTTTGTGGTTTAACACCTATCCAGCACAAGTATTTATGGGTGATGTTGGTGCGCTTTCCATTGGGGCAGCATTGGGTGCGGTTGCCATCATGGTACGACAGGAACTGGTGCTCTTTATTATGGGCGGTATCTTTGTTCTAGAAGCGGTGTCAGTCATCCTGCAAGTAGGGTCCTACAAGCTTACCGGTCGGCGCATATTCAGGATGGCACCAATCCATCATCATTTTGAGTTAAAAGGCTGGCCAGAGCCGCGCATTATCGTACGGTTTTGGATTATCACCATAATTCTGGTGCTCGTTGGTTTATCAACATTGAAGATACGCTGATGAAACCATCTGAACTCAAAAATAAGCGTGTACTAATTGTGGGCCTTGGTGTCACGGGTTTTTCTGTTGTGCGCTATCTGCGTAATCACGATGTGGCTTTTGATATCGCAGACGAGCATGCTCAAGCGGATGAAGCACTTACAAACAGTTTGGACAGTGATAGAAACACTGACATCAATGACACGATGAGTGCAAACACGCGCGGTCCCGTATTCCATCGCGAATTGAGCGCCAGTTTGTGTACTTCGTACGATGTAATAGTGCTCAGCCCCGGTGTGCCACGAACCTTACCCTGCATAGTTGCAGCCATTGAGAGTGGTGTTGTCGTTGTTGGTGATGTCGCGCTTTTTGCGTCCGCTGCGCAAGGTAAGCCACTTATTGCGGTGACTGGTTCAAACGGCAAAAGCACTGTTGTAACCTGGCTTGGCCACGTGCTGGAGGCATGCGGTCGACGTGCCGTCGTTTGCGGGAATATCGGTCTACCGGTTCTGGACTCCCTGCTGGGTGATGAGGAAGTGGATAACGTTGTTTATGTTCTCGAACTCTCCAGCTATCAGCTCGAATCCACCTGTAATTTGCAAGCCACTTCAGCTGTCGTGTTGAATGTGTCTGATGATCATATGGATCGCTACGACTCTATCGAACACTATGCAGCCGTTAAACGGGTGATATATCAACATGTGCAGCACTGTGTTTTTAATCGCGACGATGATCGCACTGTCGATGCAAGCAACACAGCTGCATCCCAACAATATTTTTCTGTGAGTAAGGCCCTGCCTGGTGACTGTCAATTGGCAAAAGCGGCTAATGATGATTGGCTTAGTGATGGTGAAAGCAATATTGTCCAGCTGGATGCCTTGCAAATGCCGGGTCAGCATAACGTGGCTAACGCGCTTGCTGTTATCGCTCTGTTAATGCCGTTTGAACTTAATTCCAAACAGTTAGCTTGTGGTCTTATCGCTTTTCGTGGCTTGCCCCATCGCACCGAGTTTATCGGTGAATACAACGGTGTGCGTTGGTATAACGATTCCAAGGGCACCAATATCGATGCTTGCAAAAAAGCACTGGAAGCCATGCAGGCGCCCATTGTGCTGATCGCGGGCGGGCAGGGTAAGGGTGCAGATTTTTCTGCCTTGAACAAAACGGTAGAGCAACATGTTAAGGCGCTGGTGTTAATTGGTGAAGACCGCGAAATTATCGCAAGCACCTGGCAGAACCTGGCACCGATACATCGCGCGGACGACTTGCATGAAGCGGTGCAATTATGTGATCAGCTTTCGGAGAAAGGCGATGTTGTGTTGCTCTCTCCAGCTTGCGCAAGTTTCGATATGTTTGACAATTTTGAGCAGCGTGGCGAACAGTTCTGTCGTGAAGTGGAGGCATTGGTAGCATGAGCGGCATTGTCTCCAAAGTGGCTATTGGGCGGCTTGGTCTGGAGTCTGAAGATCCAACCCCGCCAGTGACAGAGAGGTTTTCAGATTATGCACTGCTGATAGTGGTGGTGGGTTTATCGTTGTTTGGTGTGGTGATGATCGCGTCCGCATCCATGGCGTTCGCTGCAGAAAACTATTCCTCACCGTTTCATTTTGCAGGGCGGCAATTGGCTTTTCTGTTTATTGGTTTGATTGTTGGCGCAATACTATTTCAACAACCACTGTCTGTATGGGAAAAGTATGGGCCGTGGTTATTAATTATTTCACTGATCTTTTTGTTTCTGGTTTTGATAATTGGTAAGGAAGTCAACGGCAGTAAGCGCTGGATCGATTTGGGCGTGTTTACCATACAGGTATCGGAAACCGTTAAGCTCTTCATCATTGTTTATCTGGCGGGCTATCTTGTACGCCGAGGTGAGCTTGTTAAAAATACGTTTGGAGGCTTTGTCCGGCCGCTCATACTAATCTGCATCGCTTGTTTCTTACTATTGCTTGAGCCGGATTTTGGGGCCGCTGTTGTGGTGGTGCTCACCGCATTTGCAATGCTGTTTGTAGCAGGTGTCAGGCTGGTGCAATTTGCAACGCTTATGGCCGTGTTAGGAGTGGTCGGTTCCATGCTCATTGCATTCTCACCTTATCGTTTGCGTCGCTTTGTCAGTTTTCTTGATCCGTTTTCCGATCCATTCGCATCAGGTTTTCAGTTAACGCAGTCTTTGATTGCAATAGGTAGCGGCAGTTTAACCGGTAGCGGCCTGGGTAACAGCGTACAAAAATTATTCTATCTGCCTGAAGCGCATACCGACTTTTTGTTTGCGGTGCTGTGCGAAGAGTTTGGTTTTGTGGGTGTGGCGGTTGTCGTTGCCACCTACGGATTTATTTTATGGAAAAGTTTTCGACTCGCCAAAATTGCCGATGAACAAGGCAATCGCTTTGCAGGTTTTCTGGCATTGGGAATCGGTGTCTGGATTGGCTTGCAGTCGTTTATCAATATGGGCGTGAATATGGGTATTCTGCCCACCAAAGGTATCACGCTTCCGATGATGAGTTACGGCGGCAGTAGTGCAGTGGTGTTTGCAATGGCGTTTACGGTGTTGTTGCGAATTGAATGGGAAACACGTCAGTTTGCACAACGCGAATTACAAAATCGCAGTGCTGGAGGTGCTCCATGAGTATGGCCTCCCTACCGCTACGTGAGGTGAGCCGTGGTTGTTGATATCTCACCCGTTGTAAAGAGCCAAATGCGGCGCGTACGCGGCATGCATTTTATTGGCATTGGTGGCGTTGGCATGGGTGGTATTGCCGAGGTTATGCATCATCTGGGTTTTCGAGTCAGCGGTTCTGATCTTGGATCCAACGCCTTAACCGAGCGCTTGGGTTCACTGGGTGTGGCCGTTAAAAAAGGCCATGCGGCAGAGCATGTTGAAGGTGTTGATGTTGTCGTGGTTTCAACGGCGGTGCCCACCGACAACCCGGAACTAGTACATGCCCGTGAAATGGGTATTCCGGTGGTACGACGTGCTGAGATGCTGGCTGAGCTGATGCGTTTTCAGCAAGGCATTGCGGTTGCCGGTACTCATGGTAAAACCACTACCACAAGCCTGGTGGCCAGTGTGTTGGCAGAGGGCGGCATCGATCCAACCTACGTTATTGGCGGTCAATTAAATAGCTCCTCCACAAACGCCTACCTGGGTGACTCTGACTGGCTTGTAGCAGAAGCCGATGAAAGCGATGCCTCGTTTTTGTACTTGCAGCCAGTCATGGCGATCGTGACCAATATCGATGCGGATCATCTGTCTACCTACGGCGGAGATTTCGAAAAACTTAAACAGACGTTTATCGATTTTCTGATGCACTTACCGTTTTATGGTTTGGCCATTGTGTGCATAGATGATGAGCATGTGCGCGATGTCCTAGCGCATGTGGCGCGGCCGGTACGCACTTATGGTTTTGATGAGTCAGCTGAAATTCGCGCTGTCAACGTTAAACAAAATGGGCTGAAGATGCACTTCGATGTGGTCTATTCAGCGGGTGGTCGATTGGATGACGTAGTGCTGAACATGCCTGGAGATCACAACGTGCTTAACGCATTGGCGGCGATTGCAGTGGCAGATGAACTAGGTGTTCAAAAACAACAGATCAAACAAGCCTTGTTGAGTTTTGGTGGGGTTGGTCGTCGCGCCCAGCCGCAGGGTGATTTGCACTTTGATTCTGGAGTGGCGCAATTGTTTGATGACTATGGCCATCACCCAACTGAGGTGGCAGCCACCATGAAAGCCATTCGTGGCGGTTGGCCTGAAAAACGTTTAGTGGTGGTGTTTCAACCCCACAGGTTTACCCGTACCAGAGATTTGTTTGAGGATTTTACCGAGAGTTTGTCGTTTCCTGATGTGCTTGTGCTGACAGAAGTGTATAGCGCGGGTGAAGAGAAAATAACCGGCGCGGACGGTCGTTCGCTGGCGCGTGCGATACGTAATCGAGGCTCTGTGGACCCTATCTTTGTAGAAAATATCAGTGATGTGCCAAAAGCCCTTGAGAACGTATTACTCGATGGCGATCTGGTATTGACGCTTGGGGCGGGCAGTGTTGGTTCACTGGCAAGCTCTCTGCCCGCGCACTTTGCACAGGGGGCAGCCCATGTCTAAGCCTGTGATTGATCCAGATACATTTGGCAAAGTCGCGGTCGTCATGGGCGGCTGGTCGGCCGAACGTGATGTGTCATTGATGAGCGGGAAAGAAGTGCTAGAGGCATTGTTATCAACCGGTGTTGATGCACACGGCATTGATGCGGGTCGAGACGTGGCGGATGTGTTGGTCTCTGGCAATTTTGACAGAGCGTTTTTAATTCTGCATGGTCGTGGTGGAGAGGATGGTCATGTGCAAGGTGCACTTGAGCTTGCTGGCATACCTTACACAGGTAGTGGTGTGCTTGGCTGTGCATTGGCGATGGATAAACATCGCAGTAAAACGCTGTGTATGGCCAATGGAATTCCTACCGCAGATTTCGCCATGGTCACCTCAGTTGAAGATGCGCAAACGGCGGCACGATCAATTGGCTTACCAGTGGTCATTAAGCCATCGGTTGAAGGTTCAAGTATTGGTGTCACGATGGTGAATTCTGAAAACCAGATTGCCGATGCGTTTACGAATGCCCAGCAGCATGGCCCGGTTATGGTCGAGCGACGTCTGCTCGGTCTTGAAGTGACCGCTGCAATACTGGATGGACAGTGTTTGCCCTTGGTCAGTATGAAGGCTGCCGGCGAATTCTACGATTACGATGCCAAGTACATTGCCAACGACACCGTGTATACCTGTCCAAGTGATCTTGATGACGACTTACGCATCGCCATTCAGTCGTACGCATTGGATGCCTTTAACGGGCTTGGGTGCACAGGCTGGGGGCGCGTCGACTTTATGCTCGATGAACAAAATCTACCGTACTTTATTGAGTGCAATACCGCACCTGGTATGACCAGTCATTCCTTGGTGCCAATGGCGGCAAAAGAGATTGGCTTAAGCTTTAGCGAACTGTGCCTGCAAATATTAAGCGACAGTCTCCAGCCGCAGGAGATGGCTGCATGAGCGCGGTTATTCGCCCAGAACAAATTTTGCCGGTGGGCATTGCCGGTATTTCCAAACCGGTGCGTTGGGGAATTGGCCTTGCCGGGCTGCTTTTACTGGTGTTGGGGATACTTTTTGTTACGCGCATAGCAGCAGACCCTAGTCGGTTTCCAGTGCTCAACGTTGATGTGGATGGCACGCTCGATTACACAGACAGACAGCAGCTTAAAGACAAGGTTGAAACGTTTACCAAGCAAGGGTTCTACGGCATGGATGTGGACGCGATTCGTGAATCAGTTGAAGCCTTGCCCTGGGTGGCAAATGTGCATGTTCGGCGTATGTGGCCTGCACGGTTATTGGTGAACGTCTCAGAGCATGAGCCCGCAGCAAGATACAACGATGATGCCTTAGTCAGTAAAACGCTGGAGGTGTTTAAACCACCGCAATTGCAAAAAGACAACCCGCAGTATGCGCAATGGCAGAACAGTTTTTCCTCGCTTCCGCGCCTTGCAGGTGCTGCCGGTCGACATGAAGACATGTTAGATGCTTTTCGACGCTATCAAACCGAGCTCGCGGTTTACGGTGTGAGCATCGATGCTCTACTCGAAGATGAAAGGCGCTCGCAGACATTGGAGTTATCTAACTCAGTTACCGTGCGTTTGGGTTACGAAGCACATGAGCTGCGATTACAACGCTTTTTAGATGTGTATGAGCGATTGGTTACACCATTAAATGGACAACCAGCTCGATTTGATATGCGCTACAGCAATGGCTTTGCTTTGTCTGGTGCTGATGCGATACGGGGAAAACTCTAATGTCGTGCAACGTCTGTAAAAGGTGGCATTAACCATGGCCGACAAAAACGAAAATCAGCTGATTGTTGGTTTGGACATTGGCACATCAAAGATTGTGGCAATTGTTGCTGAAATTGATCATGACGGTTCAGTCGAGCTTCTTGGCCTGGGTTCACATCCATCTCAGGGGCTTAAAAAAGGTGTGGTAATCAATATAGATACCACGGTAAACGCAATACAAAAAGCCGTTGAACAAGCTGAGGCGATGGCAAACGTGCAAATTCGGTCGGTATTTGCCGGAATCGCTGGCAGCCATATAAAGAGTTTAAATTCGCATGGCATCGTTGCCATACGCTCAAACGAAGTAGAAAACGATGACGTTGAGCGTGTGATTGATGCGGCCAAAGCCGTTGCCATTCCAGCTGATCAACGCATTCTGCACGTATTACCGCAGGAATTCATTATTGATAACCAGGATGGCATTCGCCAGCCAATCGGAATGTCTGGTGTGCGGCTTGAAGCGAAAGTGCATCTGGTTACAGGCTCAATCAGTGCTGCTCAGAACATTGCCAAGTGTATTCGCCGCTGCAACCTGGAAGTTGAAGACGTCATATTAGAACAGCTTGCATCCAGCCACTCGGTGTTAACCACAGACGAAAAAGACTTGGGTGTTGTGCTGGTAGATATGGGTGGTGGTACAACCGACGTCGCCGTATTTACAGATGGTGCTATTCGCCATACTGCGGTAATTCCTATTGCCGGTGATCAGGTCACCAATGATATTGCAGTGGCGTTTCGCACACCCACACAATTTGCAGAGCAGATAAAGGTTAAACATGCCTGTGCGTTAACGCAGTTGGCAAGCCCGGATGAAACGATTGAAGTACCTGGCGTCGGTGATCGTGCCGCACGCCGCTTGGCAAGACAAACACTCGCAGAAGTGGTTGAGCCTCGATATGAAGAGCTGCTTGGACTTGTCCATGCTGAACTTCGGCGAAGTGGTTTTGAAGAAGCCTGTGCCGCTGGTGTGGTTTTAACAGGTGGTACTTCGAAAATGGAAGGAGTGGTAGAGCTGGCAGAGGAGATCTTTCATATGCCAGTGCGGTTGGGAGTTCCGCAACACGTAACGGGTATGGCCGAAGTGGTCCGTAACCCGATACACGCAACTGGCGTTGGATTGCTTTTGTTCGGTCAACAAAGCCGACTAAGCCCTCGCAGTCATTCGAATGATACTCGCACAGAAGAAGGCTTGCTGCAGCGAATGACAGCCTGGTTCAAACGCAATTTTTAAGGGGACTGCCATAAGGCTGTTGGAGCCGTGGCAGAAGCATTGATTTTTAATATATAGATTTATAAACAGTGACTAGAGGACGTAACTTATGTTTGAACTTGTTGATTCAGTAAACGACGCACCCGTAATCAAGCTTATTGGTGTTGGTGGTGGCGGTAGTAATGCCGTACAGCACATGGTGTCATCGGGTATAGAAGGGGTCGATTTTATTTGCGCCAATACAGATGCCCAGGCGCTAAAAGCCATGGAAGCACAAACTGTGCTTCACATTGGCCAGAGCATCACGAAAGGTTTGGGTGCTGGTGCAAACCCTGAAATCGGTCGTCAGGCTGCAATGGAAGATCGTGATCGTATTCAGGATTTGATCGAAGGTACGGATATGTTGTTCATCACAGCGGGTATGGGTGGCGGTACCGGTACGGGAGCCATTCCTGTGGTGGCGCAGATCGCCAGAGAAATGGGTGTGCTGACGGTTGCTGTTGTAACCAAGCCATTTCCGTTTGAAGGTAACAAGCGTATGCAAATTGCGGGTGCCGGTATTGACGAGTTGCGCACACATGTCGATTCGTTAATTACCATCCCTAACGAAAAACTCTTATCTGTTTTAGGCAAAAATATCAGTTTGCTGGATGCGTTCAGAGCCGCTAATGATGTGTTGCGCGGTGCCGTGCAAGGTATTGCCGAGTTGATCACTAATCCTGGTTTAATCAACGTGGATTTTGCTGATGTGCGCACCGTTATGTCTGAAATGGGTCTGGCTATGATGGGATCTGGTATTGGACGTGGCGATGAACGTGCCACAGAAGCTGCTGAAATGGCAATCTCAAGCCCTCTACTAGAAGATATCGATCTTGCTGGTGCTCGCGGCATTCTTGTGAACATCACCGCAGGTCTTGATATGGCCATTGGTGAATTTGAAGAAGTGGGAAATGTAGTTCGTCAATTTGCGGCCGATGATGCTACGGTCGTTGTTGGTACAGCCATAGATGAAACGCTCGAAGGTGAGCTGCGTGTAACGGTTGTTGCTACCGGGCTCGGTCAACAGCAGCAGCAGCGCGGAACGGTTAGCCAATTCGCGACAGGATCCAACGGTCGTGGTGTGCCAGCTTCCAACGGCCGCGGTGTTCCTACAGCAAGCGCTGGTCGCGGTGGCAGTGCGGCAACAGGCGGTACTGCCGGTGGTGCTCCTGGTTATGCTCCTGCACCAAGCTACCAGTCGGCACAAACTCGCTATAACAGTGCTGCTTCTCAATCTGGATCTGCATACGAAAAACCGTCAGCCATTCGCACCAACACAGTGCGTGGAACGGCTCAGGCTGGACAGTCTCAGCCAGCAGGGGCAGGTGGTGATATGGAGTATCTGGATATACCTGCATTTTTACGCAGGCAGGCTGACTGATTCAGTCAGATTACCAGTGCTTAAGGTAGGTGGAGTGCGTTCCGGCTATCCGATATTATGGTAAGGATTAGCCAGGTGCTGATGTTGCACCTGGTCGATCTGGCTATTGCGATACGGTAAATCTGCGGGCAGCTCAAAGAGCTGCTATATAATGTATACGCAAAGCTGAAATAATGCAGTTGGGATAGATTGTGATCAGACAAAGAACTCTAAAAAATACCATACGGGCCACAGGCATTGGTCTACACACCGGCAAAAAGGTGTTCCTGACTCTCAGCCCAGCACCCATTGATACAGGTGTGGTATTTCGAAGGGTCGATAGCACTCCACCCGTTGTAATCCCAGGTCACCCCTTGAATGTGCAGGACACCGAGCTTGCTACGTCACTGGGTAAAGACGGTGTTCGCGTATCGACCGTCGAGCATTTGATGGCCGCACTGGCTGGTCTGGGTATCGATAACTGCTTCGTCGATGTCAGCGCCGACGAAGTACCTATTATGGATGGCAGTGCTGCACCGTTTGTATTTTTAGTGCAGTCTGCCGGCATTTTGGAACAAGGTGCGCCAAAGAAGTTTATCCGAATCAAAAAAGCCATCGAAGTTCGCGATGGCGAAAAGTGGGCGCGCTTTGAGCCATTCAATGGTTTTAAAGTGAAGTTCACTATCGACTTCGATCACCCGGTATTTCGTGGTGAGACTCAAACATCTGAAGTGGATTTTTCAACCACCTCGTTTGTCCGGGAAATTTCTCGTGCACGCACGTTCGGTTTTATGAAAGATATAGAAGCGCTTCGAAAACGCGATTTAGCCTTAGGTGGCAGTATGGAAAACGCCATCGTCATCGACGAGTATCGCGTGCTTAACGAAGATGGCTTACGCTACAAAAACGAATTTGTACGGCATAAAATTCTTGATGCCATCGGCGATCTGTATCTGTTAGGTCATAGCCTTATTGGCTCCTTCAGTGGGTATAAGTCTGGGCATTCGCTCAACAATATGCTGTTGCGTGAGTTGCTTCAAAATCAAGCTGCATGGGAAGAAGTGGTGTTTGAGGATGTAGAAACCGCACCTATTTCCTATACACAACCGCAGGAAGCAGTAGGCTAAACCCGCTGCCATCGGCTGCTATTTTTTGCCAACTCCCTGCAGCTACCAAAACGATATCAGACAACCGTTCTGATATCGCTTTCTTATAAATTTTTAGGGCGCTTTGCCAGTTGGGCTGCTACTTTAAGTAGAGCAGCCTGCAATTCGTCCTGTTCCATTTCGGCGGCCGTTGACGCCACTATTTGAGCGGCGGCTTCGCTTCGGGTGCGTTTTCGAAACGCGCTTTGCCGGGGTTCAACCGCCGATTTGCTGGGAGTCACATGCCAGCTTACTGAACTTGCGTTGATATTGGCCGCATTGAGGTTGCTCAAAATTTGTGCAGTACTAAAACGTAAACGGGCCACCCAATTGGCACTGTCGACGGTAACGCTGACAACCTGATTGTCGATTCGACAAAACTGAATGTGCGCCAGAATTTCTCCTGGGACAATCTGCGCAATAACCTTTCGAATCCGGCGATCATCCTGCATCGCACGCTGCGCTGACTGATTAATCAATTCATTAAAAGGTTTCATGGGACATGCTGGATATGGATAGCGCCAATCAAAAGTCACCAAACGCGTTAATGGTCTGGGTTGCCAATATTGTGAGGCAGATAGAGCATAAGCTATCCGAGCCTGCACGTGTGGTATCGCTGGCTTTGCTTGGTTTTGTGGTGCTGGCCAGTGGGTCGCTTGGCTATCTACTTGGCCAACGAGCAAACCAGTCAAGCCTCATTACGATACCTGCAAGCTTCAACACCGCAGAAGCCCAATCATCTGAGCGCATTTTGGCCACTGACACCTCCACAGACGTAATCGAGCCTACAAGCGGTGGCCCGGCTAACCTGAATGAATCAGCCACACTGGCAACACTCGGGCGCATGCGTGCCGAATTACTGCGCTTACATGCGCTATTTTCGTATTTGGCTGACATTGCCGAACTGAATACGGGCGAATTTGATCTTGAATCACCCATGCTTGAGTGGGATGAGACATCGGCCTCGGACGCGATGGGGCTTTTAAATCGTCGCATGGCCCATATCTCTAAAGAATCCAGCATCATGGCTGGAATTTTTAACGCGCGTCGGCAGATCCACACTCAACGAATTTCAGGGTTGCCGCTTGTCAACGGGGCTCGAAGCTCTGGTTTTGGTATCCGAGTGGACCCAATCACCGGCGCGCGCAATGAACATCTTGGCCTGGATTTCAGCGGACCGGTGGGTGAGCCAATACTTGCGCTGGCGGATGGGGTGGTGAGTTACTCCGGGAAAAATGCAGGTTATGGCAATCTGGTTGAACTTGAGCACGTGGATGGGCTCCGAACTCGCTATGCACATAATGATTCTTTGCTTGTCAGTCGCGGCGACAGGGTCGAAAAAGGCCAGAAAATTGCGACTTTAGGGTCAACCGGGCGCTCAACTGGCCCACATTTGCACTTGGAGGTGCGGCTGAACGGATTGCCGGTAGATCCCGCTATTTTCATCCGTTAATTGCCGTGTCAGGGCATAATAGATAAACAACCTCGGTGCTACTTGCCGGGGCATAACGTGGCGCAAACGCCAAGCAAGGTTTTTTATACATGTTAGGTAATCTGGTCAAGAAAGTCATCGGCAGCAGTAACGATCGTATGATCAAACGCCTGTCGCGTGAAGTTGAAGCTATTGCGGCGCTCGAACCACAAATGCAAGCGCTCTCGGACGATCAACTGCGAGAAAAAACAACGGAGTTCCGAGCACGAATTGAAGAAGGTGCCACGATCGAATCGCTCACGGTTGAGGCCTTTGCGGTCGCTCGTGAGGCCGGTGTGCGGGCGCTTAATATGCGTCACTTTGATGTGCAGATGATTGGCGGCATGGTCCTCGATAGCGGCAAAATCGCTGAAATGCGTACCGGTGAAGGTAAGACACTGGTTGCCACTACCGCTGTGTATCTCAATGCGCTCTCGGGAAAGGGCGTACATGTTATTACCGTGAATGATTATCTTGCGCAGCGTGATGCCGAATGGATGGCCAAGCTGTATACCTTTCTTGATTTGTCGGTCGGTGTTGTGGTTAACGCCATGGGCACAGATGAGCGGCGTGCGTCTTACAACTGCGATGTCACGTATGGCACCAACAACGAATTTGGATTCGATTATCTGCGTGACAATATGGCGCACAACCTTGAGCAAAAAGTGCAGCGTGGGCTTAATTTTGCGATTATCGATGAGGTCGATTCCATTCTAATCGATGAAGCTCGTACGCCGCTGATTATTTCAGGGCCTGCCGATGGTGGCAGCGAACTTTACACAAAGATCAACACCATCGTTCCAGAATTACAGGTACAGCATGAAGAAGATGGTGAAGGTGATTTCACTATCGACGAAAAAAGTAAGCAAGTGCACATCACCGAAACCGGTCATGACACCATTGAAGCCTTGCTTGTTAAAAATGATTTGCTGGAAGAAGGCGAGAGCCTGTACGACCCGTCGCATATTGCGTTGATGCATCACCTTAATGCGGCTATGCGTGCACAAGCGATCTACAACAAAGACATCGAATACATCGTTAAAGACGATCAAATCATTATTGTTGATGAATTTACAGGTCGTACCATGCCGGGGCGTCGCTGGTCAGATGGTCTGCATCAGGCAATCGAAGCCAAAGAAGGCGTCACCATACAAAAAGAAAATCAGACACTGGCCTCAATCACGTTTCAAAACTACTTCCGTATGTACGACAAACTTGCGGGCATGACAGGTACAGCCGATACGGAGGCCTTTGAATTTCAGTCCATCTATGGATTAGAAGTAGTGGTCATTCCCACACACCGCGACATGATACGAGACGATAAACCCGATCTTGTTTTCTTGACGCAACGTGAAAAATACGATGCCGTCATCGAAGACATTGCCGAATGTGTTGAACGGCAACAGCCAGTGTTGGTGGGTACTACCTCTATCGAAACATCGGAATACCTTGCGGATCTCCTGCGCAAAAAACACATCGCACACGAGGTGCTCAATGCGAAGCAACACGAGCGCGAGGCGAATATCATAGAAAATGCCGGGCGTCCGGGCATGGTAACCATCGCCACCAATATGGCGGGTCGCGGAACCGATATCGTACTGGGTGGTAGCCTTGAAGCTGAATTGGCGGCGGCCGGTGAAGAAGATGAAAACATCACCAAGAATCGCTCGAGCGACTGGCAAGTTCGTCACAATCATGTACTCGAAGCGGGTGGCTTGCACATCATCGGAACCGAACGACACGAATCCAGGCGTGTGGATAATCAGCTGCGCGGCCGATCGGGTCGACAGGGCGATCCCGGTTCAACGCGTTTTTACTTATCTCTTGATGACAACCTGATGCGTATATTTGCATCTGATCGTGTCAGTGGCTTGATGCAAAAGCTGGGCATGGAAGAGGGTGAGGCTATCGAGCACCCCTGGGTCACAAAAGCGATTGAGAACGCGCAACGAAAAGTTGAAGGGCACAACTTTGATATCCGTAAACACTTGCTCGAATACGATGATGTTGCCAACGATCAGCGTAAGGTTGTATACGAAGAACGAGATGATCTAATGGCTGCCGATCTTGAAGAAGATCGTTTAAAAGACTTGCGCGACGAAGTGTTGCCAGCCGTTGTGCAGGCTTATATTCCACCTGGTTCGCTGGATGAAATGTGGGACTTACCCGGGCTTGAAACCGAGCTTAACGAAATGACAGGTGAATCGTTTGCTGTGAGCCAATGGCTTGAAGACGATCCAAACATTCCAGAAGAAACCATTGTTGAGCGCATTCTGGAGCAGCTTGACGAAAACTACAAAGAAAAAGAGACTGCTGCTGGTGTTGAAGGGCTACGTCAATTTGAAACCTATGTCATGCTCAAGTCGTTAGATGATCATTGGAAAGAACATCTGGCCGGTATGGATTATCTGCGCCAGAGTGTGGGTTTACGTGGTTACGCTCAAAAGAATCCTAAACAGGAATACAAGCGTGAAGCGTTTGAGCTGTTTACCAATATGCTTGATGAGTACAAAAAAGAGGTGGTCACAGTATTGAGTAAAGTGCAGGTACGTGACCCTGAGCAGGTAGAGCAAGCACAGGTCGAACGCCCTATGCCAGCTGAAGTGAGCTACGAACATAAAGATGCTGAAAGTGCCCTGGCATCTGATGCACCCGTATCAGAAGGTGATGCGGCGGTACAGGCTGCAGCGGCAGCGCGTCAGGCCGCTGTGGATAGACAATCTCAGCCAGAACCTGCCACCAAACCGTATGTGCGCGATACTAAAAAGCTGGGTCGTAACGATCCCTGTCACTGTGGTTCGGGTAAAAAGTTTAAGCATTGTCATGGCAAGCTTGGATAAAACTGCATGCCCGTCAATCTGAAACTGCGTCCCGCCATTGCCGTAAATGGTATTGAGCTAGCGCCTGTAAGCGCCGGTCTTAAAAACGATGGCAGCCTCGATATGCTGCTGGTTAAGCTTGGCGAAGGCTGCTGCACTGCCGGTGTTTTCACTAAAAATACGTTTTGTGCGGCTCCTGTGACTGTGGCGAGAGCGCATTTGCAGGCATCAAAAGGCCAAGTGCGCGCCTTGTTGGTTAATTCTGGAAATGCCAACGCAGGAACAGGCAAACCGGGGCTTGATATGGCTCGGGCGCATTGTGCCGCCGTTGCCCAGCATCTCGACATAGACTCAACCCAGGTGTTGCCTTTTTCAACCGGTGTTATCGGGCAGCTGTTACCAGATGATGTGATGAAAGCGGGTATTGCTCAGGCCACAGCTGCGTTTGCTGAAGACTGGCAGGCGGCTGCTCGCAGTATCATGACAACAGACACAGAACCCAAACTGACCTCCCGGCAATGCGTCGTGAATGGTGAGAGCGTCACCGTCACCGGAATGGCCAAGGGCTCAGGCATGATACAGCCCAATATGGCGACAATGCTTGCCTACCTGTTTACCGATGCATCAGTTGCACAAACTGACCTGCAAGCGCTTCTGGAGCAGGCGGTTGATACCTCCTTTAATTCAATAACCGTTGATAGCGATACCTCCACTAACGATGCCTGCATGTTAAGCGCCACAGGCACAGGAACTTCCATTGATCGTGCGCATCCAGATTGGGCCGCTTTCGCAGCTACAGTGTCGGCCGTCGCACTGGATTTGGCACAGGGTATTGTGCGAGATGCCGAAGGTGCAACAAAATTTATTCAAGTCAATGTAGCAGGCGGTAAAAACACAGCCGATTGCAAATGTGTCGCCTATGCCATTGCCAATTCACCTTTGGTCAAGACAGCGATGTTTGCCAGTGATGCCAATGTTGGCAGGCTGTTAATGGCAATTGGCAAAGCAGAGGTGGCTAACCTCGACCCAGCAGGTATACGTGTGTCGCTGGGCGAAACTTGTGCGTTTGAAAATGGCGGTATTGCGTCGGGCTACACCGAAGAAGCCGGCAGCGCTCTGTTGGCCCAGCCAGAAATCACCGTCAATGTTGAGCTTGGTGCTGGTGATGCTAAAGCTTGTGTTTACACCAGTGATTTGTCGCACGACTATGTCAGCATAAACGCTGACTATCGCAGCTGATGACAAAAGTGATTGATGTCGTTGCTGGCATCATATACAACTCCCAACAAGACCATGTGCTGCTTTCATTGCGCAAGCCTTCCCAGCATCAAGGCGATCGCTGGGAATTTCCAGGTGGCAAGCAAGAGCCTGGCGAGACGCAACAAGCGGCTCTGGCTAGAGAGCTGTTTGAAGAGTTATCCATTACACCGCTTAGTACGCGCTTTTTTCAATGCCTTGAACACAGTTACAGTGATAAGTCAGTCCGCTTGCACTTTTGGGAAGTGCTCTCGTTCGAGGGTGAGGCCATTGGCCGGGAATCTCAACAGATCAATTGGACCGCGCTAACGGCTTTGGATACCTTGCTATTTCCTGAGGCGAACGTTCCAATTGTAAAAGCATTGATGGTGTGATTGGCCTTCAACTACCATGCCGCCGATGCATGCTGTAGTAATTGTTCATGCAGGGCTTCTACCTGATTCACCGTACGGGTGATAGTGCCGGTGTTCTCAATAACGAAGTGTGCAATGGCAAGGCGTTGTTCACGTGTTGCCTGCGCATCTAAAATCGCATTGGCCTGCTCTGATGTCCCGCCATCACGTTCAAGCAATCTTGCCAATTGTGTTTCTTTGGGCACATCAACCACGATAATAAAATCGAATCGGTCTGCCTGCATGGTTTCAACCAGCAGCGGAACGGCGTAAATGGCATAGGCATGAGATTGTGCGGCCGCTTTTGCAATGTGCAGATCGCTAAGCTCACGGATAAGTGGGTGAAGGATGCCATCCACAGTCGCGCGTTTAGCAGGATCGTTAAAAATGATTTGACGCAGCTCTGAGCGTTTCAGTTCGCCATTGTCATCAGCAATGCGATCGCCGAATTCACTTGTCAGTGCGTCTAAACCAGCCGATCCGCTTTCAACGGCTTCTCTTGCCAGCAGGTCTGCATCGATAATGGGAACACCCAATGCCGCAAAGGCATCCGATACCAGCGTTTTGCCGCTGGCAATACCGCCTGTTAAACCAACTAGCAGCATGGTGTAGCGCTAGGCGTATAGCGAGAGATAAGCACCTGAGATTTGTTCACCCCAAAGCATGGCGATCCAGCCTGCGGCAGCCAGGTAAGGGCCAAACGGTATGGGTACGCTGCGATCCTGCTTTTTAAAAACGATAAGCGATATACCCACAAATGCACCCACGAGCGAGGACAGTAAGATAACCATGGGCAATTGCTGCCAACCAAGCAATGCACCCAGTGCTGCCAGTAATTTAAAATCACCATAACCCATTCCCTCTTTGCCTGTGAGTAGCTTAAAGGTGTGAAAAACCAACCATAACACCAAGTAGCCCGCGGCGGCTCCGATAACGGCAGCGCGCACATCTGCAAATATGGGGAACAGGCTTGCCACTAAACCGACCCACAGTAAAGGCAGTGTCAAACTATCGGGTAACAGACAATGATCAAAATCAATCATGGTCATGGCCACAAGAAACCAGGTGACCAGAATGCCCAGTACCGCTTGAGCACTGGGGCCAAACTTCCAGGCAACGATCAAGCTAAGGATCATTGTGACAAGTTCGATTAAGGGGTAGCGTTTTGAAATGGGGGTTTTGCAGTGAGCGCATTTGCCGCCCAATAAGAGGTAGCTAATGACAGGTACGTTTTGCCACCATTTGATTAGCGATCCACACTCTGGGCACCTTGAACGAGGCACTGACAAGTTAAACTGATCATCGTCTGTGGCGTTCGCGGTTTGCTCAGTAACTTGAACGGCCGCGGCGTCAGCATTTTGACTTGATTCATTCGCGTTACTGACTTGCTCTGCAGCAAGTTCTCGTAGGCCTTGTTGCCATTCGCGCTGCATCATAACCGGCAAACGGTAGATCACAACATTGAGAAAACTGCCAACAAACAGGCCCAGAAACGCAACAACGCCGTAAAAAAGTACGGCGTTGCTTTGTATTGCATCTAAAAGTGACATAACTTAGTGCATGTATTCCAAGAGTGGCGCAAGCATATCAGAATGCATCACCCATCTTAAATATCGGCAGGTACATACCCACAACCAGGCCACCGATAACCACACCTAAAAATGCCATGATCATGGGTTCCATTAAACTTGTCATTGCGTCAACGGCGTTATCGACTTCTTCTTCGTAGTAATCAGCCACTTTGCCAAGCATGTCGTCGATCGAACCGGCTTCTTCACCAATGGCAACCATTTGCGACACCATATTCGAGAATAGACCTGAATTTTCGATAGAAGTGGTAAGGCGTTGACCAGTTGCGGCCTCGTCTTTCATTTTTAGAATCGCGCTTTCAAATACCGAGTTACCGGCGGTGCCCGCTACCGAATCCATCGCTTCTACCAGTGGTACACCCGCTTTAGACATGGTGGATAGGGTTCTGGCAAAACGTGCTGTTGCCGCTTTAACGACAATGTCGCCGAATACCGGGGCTTTGAGAGCGAGTCTATCGAGCAATGCGGCAAACGCTTCGGAACGTTTTTTCGCATTGATGAATATCCACACCGTTAAGCCTATCCCGCCAAACATAACCCACCAGTAGGACTGCATAAACTCTGATGCGTTAACGATCATGCGGGTAAATGCTGGAAGATCTCCACCCATGCCCGAGAATAATGACTCGAACTGCGGTACTACAAAGACAAGTAGAATGGCGGTTACGATTAGTGCAACAATCAATACGGCTATTGGATAAAACATGGCCTTCTTGATTTTCTTTTTAAGCGATTCTGATTTCTCTTTATAGTTTGCGATCTCCGCCAGTAATGTTTCCAAAGTACCGGATTGTTCGCCTGCTTCAACAAGGCTACAAAACAGATTATCAAATTGATCAGGGTATTTACGCAGAGCGTTGGTGAGATTACTACCTCCTTCAACCTCTGATTTTAATCCCATTACCATATCTCGCATGGATTTGTTTTCCATGCCGTTGGCCACTATCTCAAAAGATTGCACCATTGGTACACCGGCACCCATCATGGTGGTTAACTGACGAGCGAAGATAGCAATATCGCCTGCTTCAATTTTCTGTCCACCGCCCAGGCTTTTCTTTTTCTTTTTAACCTTGGGAGATACGATGCCCTGGCGTCGCAGCTTTGCTTTGACCAGATCAGCGCTTGGGCTGGATGCAAGGCCTTTTTGCTTTTGACCCTTCGCATCCTTACCTTCCCATTCAAATAAATGATTGGCCTTGGAGGCTTTGGTCGATGATACAGATGCAGCCATGATTTAGTCCTTCGTTACTCGGTTTGCCTCTTCGAGGCTGAGAATGCCCTGCGTTACTTTGACAAGAGCAGACTCTCTTAAATCTGGTATGCCTTCAGCTTTTGCTTGTTTCGCAATGTCTATCGCGTTACCGCCGGCCATAATGAGCTTGCCGGTTTCTTCACTTATTTTCATTACCTGGTAAATGCCCACTCGACCTTTGTAGCCGCTATTGCATTTCTTACAACCTACGGCCTTATAAATAGTTGTTTCTTCGTTATCGAGTTGCTCTTCTGTAAAGCCTTCAGAAAGTAGCACTTCACGAGGTAAATCTTCTTCTTCTTTACAGGAGTCACACAAACGTCTGCCGAGGCGCTGAGCGATGATGAGGCTAACTGCCGTGGCAATATTAAAAGGTGGTACACCCATGTTGATAAGACGGCCGAGTGTTTGCGGCGCATCATTCGTGTGGAGCGTGGACATAACCATGTGACCAGTTTGCGCAGCTTTAATAGCGATACTTGCTGTTTCAAGGTCACGAATCTCACCAACCATAATGACATCTGGATCTTGACGTAAAAAGGCTTTGAGCGCTTCGGCGAATGTCAGACCGGCTTTGGGATTAACGTTTACCTGATTAATGCCGGCGAGGTTTATTTCCGCTGGATCTTCCGCTGTCGATATGTTGGTATCGGGTGTGTTAAGGATATTTAAACCCGTGTATAGCGATAC